>NZ_JAUOEQ010000014.1:0-115882 GCF_031931965.1 Shewanella sp. SP2S2-6
ATTTTAGCGGGTTAAGCGGCCCGCGACTGTGGTGCTAAGTTACCAGTATCGGCAATGCCTAAACTGTTTTCAATGTCTTCGACGCTCTGCTGTACTTCTTGGGCGATGACTTCACTCTGTTGTGAACTGGTTTGCGCCTGTTCTTTTAAGCTATCCATAGTGCGCACAAATTGATCGAGATAATCGACTTGCTCCTTGGCATTGAGCGAGCCTTGTTTAGCGGTATTGGCCATGTCGCTCGCTTGGTTTTGCACCGTTTGCGCCACTTGCCATAGGCTCTGAGCACGCAGTTTTTGACTGCTGGTGGCCTGTGCTATGCCATCGACACTCTCACTGAGGGCATGATTCGATTGGGTCAGTTGCTGCAGAATCTTCACGATTTCGTTTAAAGACACTTGGGTGCGCTGACTTAAATTTCGCACTTCATCGGCAACCACGGCAAAGCCGCGACCTTGCTCTCCCGCCCGCGCAGCTTCAATGGCGGCATTGAGGGCGAGTAAGTTAGTTTGTTCGGCGATATTGCCAATTACATCAATGATTTTCGACACATCCGTCACTGAGTTATTCAGGCTTTCAAGGGAAGCATGGCAAAGGCCAACGGCGGTTTGCGTCTGCTCAGTTGCGCTGAGTACGGCCTCGGCTTCAGTTTGGCTCGACTGCATTTGGCGCATGGTTTCGGCGGCGCTGTCTTCCACGAGTGCCGAAGTGTGGCTCACCTCATTGGCGAGGCTACGGATATGTTCGGTCTGTGTTTGCGTATCGGCCACAATCGTCTGAGTGTGCTCTGTGTGCTGCGATAGCTGAGTAATGCGCGCAACCAGTTGGCTTAATGATTGAGAAACCTTAGTGATTTGCTGGCGTTGTGCCTCGTCTTCCTGTTCAAACCTTTGCAGCAACTGGTTGAAATGACCTGCGATTTGGCCAGTCTCGCAGCGACGATTAATATCTAAACGCTCGCGGCTGTTCGATTCGCTTAATTTCATAAAGGCTTGATTAAGACGTTTCAGCGGTTTGACGACGCGATTTTGCTGCAGGATTAAATAACCTATAGCAAACAAGGCCATGATGGAAACCATAGTGTAGAGGATCAGTTGTAGCTCATATTTCAGCTGTTGATTCTTTGCCGCCTGAGCCTCACCTAAGCCAATAAGCTGTTGTTCCACATTGCTAATTGCTTGAATGAGTTGATCTTGCATCTCTTGGTTGGCTTGCAGCAATTGGTGGGTATTGGCGACTTCTTTGTTGTATCGATTGGCGAGACTGAGCAGTTCACTGCGGTCACTTTCGCCGACTTCAATCTGTTCTGGTTCGCTGGCACCGAGGGCAAACTCATCGGCTTCTTGCTGCTCATATACGCCGATTAACGGCAGTGCGCTGAGGGCGTCGTGCCACGTGTTTAGCTCTTTGCTGGTGCTGTCTAAAATGCCCTTGAGTTGCTGATTTTTGCCGATCAGATAGCCATCGGTCAGCTGGGAAAGTTGATAGACGATGGAAGGTAAATCGCGGCTCAATTGCAGATATTGTTCGGCGACCACCGCATTTGTGGCTAAGCCTTTATCGGCATAACTGCCCAAACGACGGTTATAGTCGAGCATTTCAGATTCGGCGTGGGCCAGCAGTTGCCTGGGGTTGCCAGCGAGTTTACCCGCGGCGCGGTACTTGGTATCTAAATCTTGAATGAAGCTGCTTAAGATAGCTTGCAAGTCATTATCGGTAGCGCCCATGGTGGCGAGATTAAGCTCTGTGAGCTGGTTCTTAATGGCGCTGAGTTTAGTTTTAGCTTGTTCAAGTTGGCTAGAGTTGCCGCTGGCGAGATAGCCGTCGAGATCGCGGCGTACGCCGACGAGGAAGTCTTCTTGTATGCTTTGCAGTGTGAGTGTTTGTTGTTCTATATTTTGTCGCTGATCACTACTCCACAGCACTACGGCCGCTAATAATCCCGCGAGCAATAACAACAGGGCAGAAGCAGAGAGCGACAGCGTTGAAATTTTCATTTTGCAATCTTCATAATTGTCAGAGCCAGTTAACTGTTCTGAGTTTATGAATTTAGCGTGACATTAATATGACAAGCGCACACTTGAATGTCAGCGTTGTCATTTGATTTGCAGAGATGTGATCTCGCGCTATTCCAGCGGCAGCCACACTTGGGCTCTCAAACCGCCTTCGGCGCGGTTGGAGAGGGTGACTTGCCCTTGGTGTCTATCGATAATTCGTTTGATGATGGCGAGACCTAGGCCTGAGCCGACACTGCCTCGGGCGATATCACCTTGGGTAAATGGTTGAAATAGTTTGGTAATTTGTGTCTCGTCGATTCCTGGACCATTATCTTCAACACTAAAACCGATACGTTTGCCATCGAACTGCGAGCTAATGCGGATCCAGCCAGAACCATAGCGAAAGGCATTTTCGACTAAGTTACTCAGTACTCGCTTGATGGCAATCGCTTGGAATTGAGCTTCGGGGCAGTCAGTTAATACTACTTCAATTTCGCCGGCGCGATTGGCTTCTGCTTGAGCGACATCTTGAATGAGTTTATTGATTTGCCCTAGTTCACGGCTGGTTTCCTGATCTTGGCGAATATACGCAATAAACTGGCTGATGATGGCGTCCATATCTTCGATATCGTTGACTATGCCATCTTTAAGATATTGATCTTCCTCAACCATCATCTCAGAAGCGAGACGAATACGGGTGAGCGGCGTGCGCAAGTCGTGGGAAATCCCCGCCATCAATAGCGCTCTGTCCTGCTCCAGTTGTTTCATGCTGTGCGCCATCTGGTTGAAGGCGTTAGTCACTTCGACAATTTCACTCGAACCATTAAGCGGCAAGGGATCGGGGAATTCACCGCGGGAAACGGCAATCGCGGCTTTTTGTAGTCGCCTAAGTGGGCGGTTTTGTTGGCGGGCAAACCACCACCCCCCAGCGACGCTGAGGGCGCCTATGACCATTAAATAGAGGGTGAGCGGCGAAAGGTCTGAAACATTCTGACCGATAAGCGGCACTTTTATCCAAATCGAGGGCGCCTGTGGTGGACGGATCCAAATCTGTAATACGCTGCCGTGGGTGACACGCACTTCGGCGTCGCCGCCGAGATATTCCGACATCTGCGCCGACCAGAAACCATAGTAAGTCGCTTGCTCAATGCCAGCTTCGCGCGCTTGCTGCTGATTGTAAATCTTCATGCCATCGTCGTGGACTTTGGCATTGAGGGCATCGACTATGGTTAAGTGCTCGCGGCCAATATCTATGCCATCGACAAACAGCAATTTGACTTGGCGAGCGATTAACTGATTGATTTGTTGGTAGCTTGGCTTAAGCACATAGACGGCAACTGTGACGTAAGACACCAGCTGATTGATCAGTAATAGACAACCAATCAGCATCACGGTTTGACTAAACGCGCTGCGAGGCACAAACCGCCACCAAAACTTAGCTTTCATCGGGGGCTCAATAACCGCAGGAGATTAAGATGGCAATGCGGCTCATCGACGCGCTGCACCATCGGGCACAAACACATAACCTAATCCCCACACCGTTTGAATGTAACGCGGATTTGCAGGATCTTTTTCGATTAAACGCCGCAGACGTGACACTTGCACGTCGATGGAGCGTTCTAGCGCAGAATAATCGCGGCCACGGGCGAGGTTCATCAACTTATCCCGAGACAAGGGCTCGCGTGGATGGGTGACGAGCACTTTAAGCACGGCAAACTCACCGCTGGTGAGCGCAATCGATTCGTCGCCGTGGTACATTTCACGGGTGGCTAAATCTAGCGAAAACTCACCGAAGCTGATTTGTGCTTCTTGCTGGGCGGGCGCACCGGGTACATCTTGGGTTTGGCGACGCATCACGGCTTTGATCCGCGCGAGCAATTCCCGTGGATTGAAAGGTTTTGGCAGATAATCGTCGGCGCCTAACTCTAGGCCAATAATACGGTCGACTTCATCGCCCTTGGCCGTCAGCATCACGATCGGAATAGGATTACCTTGCTGGCGCAAACGGCGGCAGATAGACAGGCCATCTTCACCGGGCAACATTAAGTCGAGCACGAGTAGATGGAAGTTTTCACGTTCTAATAGGCGGTCCATCTGCTCGGCATTGGCCGCGCTGCGCACCTGATAACCTTGCTCCATCAGGTAACGCTCGAGTAACGCTCGCAGGCGCATATCATCATCGACGACGAGGATTTTCGAGGTTTCTTGTCCCATGGGATGTCCTTTAATTGCTCAGATTGGTGCTTATTCTACTGACGAGAAACAGTTAAGATTAACCAACTGGCTGAAATTGAAAACGAATCTGCCTAATATAGCCGCATTCAACCTAGGCGACTAGCTCACCTTAGTGGCTTGAATGCGATAAATGCTGACATTTATTGCCCAATGTTAATACTAAGCAAATGAAATTGCATGGGAATACTCGCGTTTATTCACGCCAAGGGTGAAATTGTAACTAAATGGGCATCAGCAACTTTTGGCGCATTTATCGTTTGTTGATATTCGCTGAGTGGCAAAAGGATTTTTATTAGTCCAAAATCATAACTCTCTGATTATCAATTATTAGGCGTTTATGCACTTGTCCATGAGTTATAAAAATGCTTCGAAATGGGGCTTATTAGTCCTGTTGATTGGATTGGCGCTAAGCGCGTTATTAACAGGGTTGACGGGGCGCATGAACGCCCAAACGATTGAGCAAGCCTTGCGCGAAAACGCGGAGCAAATCAGTGAGAACGTGATTAACCGTATCACCTTATATCAATATGGTTTACGCGGTGCACGCGGTACGATAGTCACTGCGGGTGAGCATGGAATTAGTCGTGCTAGCTTCCATCGCTATAGTTTAACGCGGGATGTGGACCATGAGTTTCCCGGCGCCCGTGGATTTGGCTTTATTCGTCGAGTACCCAGTGCCGATGAAGCGGCATTTATAGCAAGAGTTCGTCAAGATGATTGGCCTGATTTTAATATTCGCCAACTTAACGCTCATGATGGTGAAAGATACGTTATTGAATATATTGAGCCAGTAGACCGCAATAAAGCTGCCGTTGGCTTAGATATTGCCTCAGAGGCACATCGTAAAGCCGCTGCCGATGCGGCTATGTTATCCGGTGAAGTGCGTTTATCTGCACCCATCACATTAGTGCAGGCTACGGGCAGGCCGCTACAATCATTCTTAATTCTGCAGCCTATTTATCGCACGGGTTTAGTACCTAAAACACAACAGGAAAGACTTTCAGCTGGGTATGGTTGGAGTTATGCACCCTTAGTGACGAATGAAGTACTGACTGGGTTAGCGCTAAATCAAAAGATGACTAAGCTGCTCCTTAGCGATATCACCCAAGCTGAGCACCCCATCAGTTTTTTTGAAACACACCCTGATGATGCGTCTCCACTATCTGCATATCGCCATAAAATGACGAAAGACATTTTTGGGCGTCAATGGCAGATAGAAGTCATCGCTTATCCATCATTTATTAAGTCACTGCGTCTTAATCAGCCCAGTTTAGTGCTGTTAAGTGGCAGTTTGTTTAGCCTGCTTTTAGCTGCGTTAATTGCCATGTGGTCTATTAGTTTGCAGCGTAAGAAACAAGTACAACTTGAGCAGGCAAGGCGCGCTAACATGCTGGAGCATTCCCTCGATGGCATTATCAGTTATGACACTAAAGGCCAAATTACCAGTTGGAACCGAGGTGCGGAGCAGTTATTTGGTTATACCGAGGCGCACGCTCTTGGCCAGTCGTGTTGTAAATTGATTATTCCTGCCAGCATAGTGCAGCAAGAAAGAGCATTATTCGCCGAAGTGTTAGCGGGGAAAACCTTATTAAATCGGATATCTAGCCATCAACGACAAGATGGTAGCCATTTATCAACCTCGACAACAGCCATGCCTATTTACGACGAACACGGCAACATAGTAGGTATGAGTCAAACGATCCGCGATATTACGGCGCAGCAGGAAGCTGAGCGATATATATTGAGCTTAAATGCGAGTCTCGAACGGCAAGTAGCCAAGCGTACCCATGCGCTGCAGCAGGCGTTACTCGAAAACCAAACCTTGCTCGACACTATTAATCAACAGCTACTCTATTCCGTTACTGACCCCAATGGCGTCATCTTAGAGGTGAATGATAATTTTTGCCGTATTAGTGGCTATGCGCGTGAGCAACTGGTGGGGAAAACCCATGCAATACTCAAGTCAGGTGAACATGATGCATCTTTCTGGCGAGCTATGTGGCAACAGATAAACGTGGGACAGTCTTGGCACGGTGAAATCTGCAATCGTGATAAGCACCAAACGTTGAAATGGTTCGATACTGTGATTGGTCCAGTATTTGATGAATACGGTAAAATTGAACGTTTTGTGGCATTAAGGATTGATATTACCGACCGTAAGTTGACACAGATTGAGAAAAATAACTTAGGGTCATTACTGACTAACGTGCTCGATGCCGCCTCTGAAATGTCCATCATAGCCACTGATGTACAAGGGAATATCACCATTTTTAACCGTGGAGCAGAGCGCTTACTCGGTTATTCAGCCGAGGAAATGATAGGTCAATCTACCCCTGCGCCTCTGCATTTGCCAGAGGAGGTAATGGTCAGGTCTGCGGAGCTCTCCGCTGAATATGGTCACGACATTCAAGGCTTTGATGTTTTCATCTATAAGGCAAGAGCCGAAGGTTCGGAAACCCGCAATTGGACCTATGTGCGTAAAGACGGTAGCCAGTTTCAAGTGTCACTTTCTGTCACTGCGATGCGGGACAGTGTTGGCGAGATTATTGGTTATTTAGGCATTGGCGTCGATATTTCACTGATGTTACTGCAGCAACAAGCACTGATGACGGCCAGTAACCATTTAAGTAAGGCCGCCGAAGTGGCTCAGTTAGGTATCTGGACTTGGAATCTGCTCGGTAATTCGCTTGAATGGAATGAACGTATGTTTGCGATTTACGATCAGCCTGAAAGTCTTCGTGAACAAGGATTAACCTATGAGCACTGGTCGATGCGGGTCCATCCTGACGATATTGCTTTTGCTGATGCTAAATTGAAAGGCGCTGTTGAAGGAACGGCGAAATATGACCCTATTTTTAGGGTGGTAAGGACAGATGGCTCGATTCGCTTCGTTCAGGCAGCCGCCCAAGTAGAGCGCGATAAACAGGGTCATGCGATTAGAGTGATTGGGATTAATTTAGATATCACTGAACAGCAACAATTGGAAGAAAGCTTGCGAGAAGCTAAGCAGGAGGCCGATGCGGCGAGTGCGGCTAAGTCTGCATTTTTAGCCAATATGAGCCATGAAATTCGCACCCCAATGAATGCCGTATTAGGCATGCTGCAATTAATTCAATACACCTCTTTGTCTAGGCAGCAGCAAGATTATGTTAATAAAACTCAAACGGCCGCTAAGTCCTTATTAGGACTGCTGAACGACATTCTCGACTTTTCTAAAATTGATGCTGGCAAGTTAGTACTCGATCTTCATCCCTGTTCGATTGAATTGCTGATGCGGGATCTTGCCGTTGTACTGTCGGGTAACCATGGTGATAAAGATGTCGAGGTGATGTTTGATCTCGACACGGCTTTGCCTCCTTGGCTGTTAGCAGATCAACTTAGATTGCAACAGATCCTCGTTAACCTCGCAGGTAATGCCCTTAAATTCACTCACCACGGTCAAGTGATTGTCGGCATTGAATGTTTACGACATGAGGCAGATACAGTCACAGTGCAAATTTCAATTACCGATACGGGTATTGGTATCAGTGACGAGCAGATTGAGCGGATTTTTACCGGATTTGAACAGGCAGAATCCTCAACATCACGCCGTTTTGGGGGCACAGGGCTCGGGCTAGCAATAAGCAAAAGGCTGATCGGCCTTATGGGCAGTGAGTTACATGTGACCAGCAAGGTGGGTGTTGGAAGCCGTTTCTGGTTTGATGTGACGTTTCCTATCATACAAGTCGAAGAAACTCGGCACGCAGACCTTAGCGGATACCGAGTGTTAGTGGTTGATGATAATGAATTGACGGTAGAAATTTTAGAGAAAATTTTGACCGGATTTGGGTGTGAGGTTGAAACTGCCTTAGGCGGATATGCTGCTCTAGAGAAGGCTAAACAATCCCATGAAAAATCGGCACCGTTTGATGTGGTGTTGATGGATTGGCGTATGCCAGACCTTGATGGGTTGCAAACCGCCGAAATGCTGCGTAACTCAGACGCGAATAACCAGACTCCGCTGGTGGTAATGTTAACGGCTTACGGTCATGAAGTGATTGCCGAGAGTCAGCAGATTAGCAGTGTCCCTTTTGTTAATTTCCTCACTAAACCTGTGACATCGCAGATCTTGGCAGAAGCTGTGTTGAATGCCATCGAAGGTAAGACAATGGAGGCGCACCCTCAGCCACGTTCACAGCGATCTTTAGCAGGGCTAACCATATTAGTGGTGGAAGATAATCAACTCAATCGACAAGTTATCGATGAGCTATTGAGTTATGAGGGCGCGAATGTCGTATTGGCAGAAGGCGGCATGGAAGGTGTTTCCTTGGTGCTCGAGAGTGGTGACTTATTCGATATTGTCATCATGGACATGCAAATGCCCGATATGGATGGATTGGAGGCGACTCGACGTATCCGCGCTGATGGACGTTTTGCAGCATTACCGATACTTGCGATGACAGCTAATGCTTCACAGTCCGATAGGCAAGAGTGTCTCAATGCGGGTATGAATGACCATGTTGGCAAACCCATCGATATGCCACTATTACTACCGAGTATTTTGCGCTTAGTTGGCCGTGAGGATATGACCTCTGCTGAATTTGAAGGGCACTGGCCTGAAGCGACGCAGGAGCAGAGTGATGAGCAATTACTCGATGATATTCGCCTGATCCTGCGTCGTTTTGGGGGGAATCAGTCTTTCTTCCAAAAAATGGCCAAAAGTTTTGCGCCTGAAATGATGAAGCAACTCGCGCTCTTTAAGCAGTCGACTAAGATATTTGATCACTCAACGGCGGCGGCGATTAGCCATGGTATTAAAGGCATTGCCAGTAATTTTGGTGCTCGGCGTTTAGCTGCGCATGCGGCTTACTTAGAGAAACAGTTTAAGCAAGAATGCCCTGAACTGATTGATATTAAGCGCTGGACGGATACGTTAGAGGTACTCATTAATCAGAGTAGTCAGCAGCTTTCAACCTACTTTGAGGTGGAAGAATTTAATGCAGTTATTAGCGATAATGTAGAAAAAGCCGTGTATTCTTCGGTATCGGTGCAAAGTGTTAAGACGGACCTTAATACCCTAATGAACCTATTAAAAGAGAACAATTTAGAGGCTATGGCCTTAACTGACCAGTTAGCTGAATTGCTGTCAGGCCATCCACAATGGTCCATATTGCATGGGCAAGTGCAAGCGCTCGATTTTAATCAGGCATTAGATACGCTACGGATTATCATGTTGGAGGAGGCGTAATGCATCTTGCAGAATTAATTGCTCGGCCCCAAAGTGAGAAAGGTAAGATCCTCATCGTTGATGATCAGCCGCTCAATATCAAAATACTGCATCAACTCTTCAATGAAGAGTATGAGTTGTTCATGGCGACCAATGGTGAGCAGGCGATAGCCATATGCCAGAAGGTACAGCCAGATTTAGTGCTGTTAGACATTGAAATGCCTGGTATGTCGGGTTTTGACGTTTGCCAACATATTAAAGCCGATCCTGAAACCGCGACTATTGGGGTTATTTTTGTCACGGCTCATTTTGATGAAGTGCAAGAAGTTAAAGGTTTTCAGCTGGGTGCAGTCGATTTTATCCATAAACCTATCAATCCAATTATCACCACTGCGCGGGTAAAGAATCAGTTTACCCTCAAGCG
Organism: Shewanella sp. SP2S2-6; assembly: GCF_031931965.1. Lineage (NCBI taxonomy): Bacteria > Pseudomonadati > Pseudomonadota > Gammaproteobacteria > Alteromonadales > Shewanellaceae > Shewanella > Shewanella sp. SP2S2-6. The sequence continues at coordinate 9,860 of NZ_JAUOEQ010000014.1, forward strand.
ACAATCCGATCTGTTGCATTCCATCGCGCTGCATGACAGTTTAACGGGCGTCGCCAATCGACGTCAGTTTGAGCAGCGACTTCCTGAAATATGGAAACATTGCTGCCGCAACGAGTTAGCCTTATCTGTGGTGATGCTAGATGTGGATTTTTTTAAACGTTTTAATGATCGTTATGGTCATCAGGAAGGCGACCAATGTTTGCGACAGGTTGCAAAAGCCATAAGCGATTCTCTGCAGCGCGCGACTGACTTTGTTGCACGTTATGGCGGGGAGGAGTTTATTTGTATTCTGCCAGAAACCAAGCTTGCCGGTGCCATTCATACGGCACAGAAAATAGTGAATGCAGTACAAGCTTTGCATCTTGAACATCTCGAGTCGAGCTTCCAAGAAGTGACGATTAGTGCGGGTGTTGCGAGCGTGCTGCCCAAAAGTGATTTGACTTGGCAAACACTGATCGAAACAGCGGACCAGCAATTGTACTTGGCGAAAGAGAGTGGACGTAACCAAGTAGTAGGCCTAGGGCTTTAGCCCGTGAGTTTGTATGTGATTTTTAGCGTGCATTTTGTGAAATTGCCGCTGTTTTTTGCTCAGCATGTGGATAATAAAGAGTTATGAAAGCGCATTTGATCACCCGACAGGGTTGGCAAACTTTAGATAAAGAATTGAAGTATTTGTGGAAAGAATATCGGCCGCAAATCACCCTTAAAGTCCAAGAAGCGGCGGCGCAAGGCGACCGTAGCGAAAACGCTGATTACACCTACAACAAGCGTTTGTTAAGACAAATTGATGGCCGAGTAAGGTACTTAGTTAAGCGGCTGGAAGAGTTAAAAATCGTCGATTACTCACCGCAGCAGGAAGGTAAAATATTCTTCGGCGCTTGGTTTGAGCTTGAAAATGAAGCGGGTGATCGCGTGCGTTACCGGATCGTCGGTAAAGATGAACTCGATACCAAATTGGGCTACATCACCATCGACTCGCCCATGGCGCGTGCCTTAATCGGCAAGCAAGTGGACGATGAGGTGGTAGTGCAAACGCCATCGGGTCCAAAAGAGTGGTATATCAATCAGATCCGTTACACTCCTTTTGAAACCACTCTCGCCAGCGAGGCAGATTAGCGACAGGGTTGCCGCCGTGACAACCGCTGCGGTCACCATGGCATAACGGGGAAAGATCAAAGACTCTGATTTGACTTAGGCTTTAGCATGAAACATACGGGGCGCCTGTGGTATCTTTGGCGCAATAACGACTTACTTTACAGTTAGGCACGACACTTTATTTATGCAAACTAATGCACATAACATCGCTCAGATTATCGCTCAAGAACTGAATGTTCGTGAGCAACAAGTTGCCGCAACCATCACTCTGCTTGACGATGGTGCGACAGTTCCCTTCGTTGCCCGTTATCGTAAAGAAGCCACGGGCGGATTAGACGATACGCAACTGCGTACCTTGTACACACGTTTAGGTTACCTGCGTGAGCTGAACGACAGACGCCAAGTGATTCTGTCTAGCATCCAAGCTCAGGGTAAGTTAACGCCAGAATTACAAAGGGCTATTGACGACGCCGACAGCAAGACACGTCTCGAAGATTTATACCTGCCCTTCAAACCTAAGCGCCGCACTAAGGGCCAAATCGCTATCGAAGCTGGGCTTGAGCCATTAGCCGATGCCTTACTGGTTGATCGTAGCGTAGATGTCGAGACTACAGCGGCGGGTTATATCAATAGCAAAGCGGGTTTTGCCGATGTTAAAGCTGTGCTCGAAGGTGCGCGTTATATCCTGATGGAACGCTACGCCGAAGACGCTGAATTACTGCGTAAAGTGCGTGAGCATTTAAGCCAAAACAGTGTGTTAGAAAGCCGTTTAATTGCCGGTAAAGAGAAAGAAGGCGCGAAATTCCGAGATTATTTTGAGCATACCGAACAGTTAGCTAAGATCCCATCACACCGTGCGCTGGCTATGCTGCGTGGCCGTAACGAAGGTTTCTTAACCTTATCTATGAATGCAGACCCCGCCGCCGAAGCGGGCCAAGGTAGTTACTGCGAAGTGATTATCTGTGATCACTTAGGGCTGAAATTAGGCGATAGCAGCGTTGATCAATGGTTAAAAACCGTGGTGACGGCGACATGGCGCATTAAGATTGCGCTACAGATGGAAACAGAGTTTATTTCGCAAATGCGCGAACGCGCCGAAGCCGAAGCGATAAAAGTTTTCGCCCGTAACTTAGGTGACTTATTGATGGCCGCTCCAGCGGGCGCGAAAGCCACCATGGGACTCGATCCAGGTTTACGTACTGGCGTGAAAGTGGCGGTGGTCGATAACACGGGTAAGATGTTGTGCCATGCGACGATTTTCCCGCATGCACCGCAAAATCTGTGGGAAAAGTCGATTCGTACTCTGGCTAACTTAGTCAAAATGCACAAAGTTGAATTAATTGCGATTGGTAACGGCACGGCATCACGGGAAACCGACAAGCTGGCCGCTGAGCTGATTGCCGCCGTGAAAGATACCCATCCAGAGTTGACTAAAGTGATGGTCAGCGAAGCGGGCGCGTCTGTGTATTCGGCATCGGAATTGGCGGCGCTAGAGTTTCCTGATCTCGATGTCTCGATTCGTGGTGCTGTGTCTATCGCGCGTCGTTTGCAAGATCCGTTAGCCGAACTGGTGAAAATTGAGCCTAAGTCTATCGGTGTGGGCCAATACCAACACGACGTGAGCCAAAGCCAATTATCGGGTTCGCTGGAAGCCGTGGTTGAAGACTGTGTAAACGGCGTGGGTGTGGATCTCAACATGGCCTCTGCGCCTTTGTTGTCGCAAGTGGCCGGTTTAAACAAGACGTTAGCGAAAAACGTGGTCGATTACCGTGATGCCAATGGTCAGTTTAAAAATCGTAAAGAGTTACTGAAAGTGCCACGTTTAGGGCCTAAAGCCTATGAGCAAGCGGCGGGCTTTTTACGTATTCGTGAAGGTGACAACCCACTCGATGCTTCGTCTGTGCATCCAGAGGCTTATTCACTCGTCGAAACTATCGCTAAGGCTAAACAAGTGGAGCTGGCGAGCCTGATGGGTAACTCAGATCTACTGCGCAGCATCAAACCTGAAGAGTTCATTACGGCGGAGTTTGGTTTACCAACTGTGATGGATATTTTAGCCGAGCTGGATAAGCCTGGTCGCGATCCCCGTGGTGAGTTCAAAACCGCCAAGTTTAAAGATGGTGTGGAAGAACTTAAACACTTGAAACCTGAAATGGTGCTCGAAGGCGTGGTGACCAACGTGACTAACTTTGGTGCCTTCGTCGATATTGGCGTGCATCAAGATGGACTGGTGCATATCTCTTCACTGACCGACAAGTTTATCAGCGATCCCCACACAATCGTGAAGGCGGGTGATGTGGTTAAAGTCAAAGTGATGGAAGTGGACGTTGAGCGTCGCCGTATCGGTTTGAGCATGCGTTTGGATGAAGCTATCGATCAAAGTAAATCGCAGCAAAGACCACATAATCCTGCCAGAGCTCATAATGATAAGGCACCACAGTCGACGAAACCTGCTGCACGTCCTGCGCAAAAGCAAGCACCTAAAGCACCTGCGAACGCGGCCATGGGCAATGCCTTTGCTGATGCCTTCGCTAAGCTGAAAAAGTAAGCGTGAACCGTTAAGACTCGGACTTAAGCCATGTCCGAGTCGACTTTTTTACATGTTACTCACAAAATTGTTGCATCAATATCGTCTTAGGGAATATAAAGTCGGCATTTAATGCAACGTTAAGCAAAATCGGTTGTCATAGCACAGCTTATTCACCGATTTTTTTCAAATTGACACTCCAACGCTGAGTGGCTCTTTATACGTTTTGGGGTAACACATGCAATCTGGTTTATCACCTCGCGGGCACAACAATGCCCATGGGCCTTTCCGCGCCATCTTTATTTTCTCGCTATTAGTGCTTTTTATTGCCACCGCGAGCCGTATCGCTTTAGGGCTGTGGCAAGCCGATCGCGTGGCCGCTGTTGATGGTTGGTCGCATCTCTTAATCCAAGGTTTACGCGTCGATATCGCTACCCTGTGCTGGTTATGGGGTATTGCTGCCTTAGGAACCGCATTGTTTTCGGGTGATCATTTTATTGGCCGTCTGTGGCAGCCGATTTTGCGGGTGTGGTTAACTGTCGGTCTGTGGATCATCCTCTTTTTAGAAGCATCGACCCCTGCGTTTATTGAAGAATACGGTATTCGCCCGAATCGTTTGTATGTGGAATATCTGATCTACCCGAAAGAAGTGCTTTCTATGCTGTGGGCGGGTCGCAAACTTGAGCTGATCTTCTCCGTACTATTAACTATCGGTACGCTTTGGGGTGGCTGGGTGTTAAGCGGTAAGCTCACTAAAAATTTACGCTTTCCACGCTGGTATTGGCGTCCAGTATTAGCATTAATTGTTATCGCTATCACGATATTAGGTGCTCGTTCAACCTTAGGTCATAGGCCACTTAACCCTGCTCTAGTGGCCTTTGCCGATGATCCATTAGTTAACTCGTTAGTTATCAATTCAGCCTATTCATTAGTGTTTGCCATCAAGCAAATGGGCAGTGAAGAAGATGCTTCTAAAGTGTATGGTAAGTTAGATAATGCTGAGATTATTGCGACCATAAGACAGGAAAGTGGTCGTCCTGACAGTGCATTTACCTCTACGGATATCCCATCGCTAAGCTTTAACCAAGCCAGTTATACTGGTAAGCCAAAGAACTTAGTGATCTTACTGCAAGAGAGTTTAGGCGCACGTTTTGTGGGCAGTTTAGGCGGTTTACCCCTGACTCCGAATATCGATGCTTTATCCAAAGAAGGTTGGTATTTCGATAACTTGTACGCTACTGGTACTCGTTCAGTGCGCGGAATCGAAGCCGTGACAACAGGCTTTACCCCGACTCCAGCCCGTGCTGTGGTGAAACTGGGTAAGAGCCAAGTTGGCTTCTTCAGCATAGCTGAATTACTTAAAAATCATGGTTATACCACGCAGTTTATCTATGGTGGTGAGAGCCATTTCGACAATATGCGTAGCTTTTTTTTGGGCAACGGCTTTAGTGACATCATAGATCAGAAAGATTATAAATCTCCGACCTTTGTGGGTTCGTGGGGCGCCTCTGACGAAGATTTAATGCGTAAGGCGAATAGTGAGTTTGAGCGTCTGCACAGCGAAGGTAAGCCTTTCTTTAGTTTAGTGTTTAGCTCGAGCAACCACGATCCATTTGAATTCCCAGATGATCGTATCGAGCTGTACGAGCAACCTAAGCAAACCCGCAACAATGCAGCGAAATATGCCGACTATGCGATTGGTGAGTTTTTCAAACTGGCGAAAAATGCGGACTACTGGAAAGACACGATTTTTATCGTGGTTGCCGACCATGACAGTCGAGTGGGTGGCGCGGATCTGGTGCCAGTGACACGTTTTCGTATTCCGGGTTTAATCCTTGGGGATAATTTAGCGCCAAAACGCGATCATCGCATTGTGAGCCAAATTGATTTACCGCCAACACTTCTATCATTGATTGGTATTTCAGACTCTTATCCTATGCTAGGCCGAGATTTGACCCAGGTCAGCGATGATTGGCCTGGACGCGCGTTAATGCAATACGATAAAAACTTTGCCCTGATGGAAGGTAAAGATGTAGTGATCCTGCAGCCAGAAAAAGCGGCTCAAGGTTTCGAATATAACGAAAAAACTGAGCAGTTAACGCCTTATGCGCCAGCTGCAGCAGCGTTAGAGAAGAAAGCCTTAAGTTGGGCATTATGGGGCAGTTTGGCCTACCAGCAAGAGCTGTATCGTTTGCCTAAATAAGCGTTAAACAGCATAAAAAATGCCGCTATTTTTAGCGGCATTTTTGTTTATCATTCAGGTTAATTTTGTGCGCAAACGGATTCATACGATTGGAATAGGTTAAATCCACGTCGACATAATAGATTCTTGCTCTGGCTGAGTCTGTTGTTGATAGAACTGACCAATGCGTTGCCCAAGCTGTTGATAAAATTGAGTTGATTCACCTTGGAGTGATTGCCTTGCCGCACTACTGGTATTCGCTTTGGCGTTACTGCTGGCATAATTTGCCGCACCTTGACTGACCTTTAAGCGGATATCCTTACGTTGCAGCGCCGCTTGACCGCGTGCAGCAACTTTAAGCGTCTTAGGTAACACCCGCTCGGCCACCACAAGGGGGGCTTTTTTCTCTTGCTGTTGTTGGCTTTGTTGCTGCGAGGATTGCTGTTGCTGCTGTTTTTCTTGAACTTGTTGCTGATTATTCTCGAGCGTTTTGGTTTGTTGCTGAGTTTGATCTGCTGTGCGTTCATTCTGCGGATTAAAGGCGCGTTCTTCATGGCCTTTAGTGGCAGCTTGTGGGGGAATGACCACTGGTTTCAGTTGGTTGTCGACCCGAGCCGAGTCCGTCGCGACATTACTGGTCGCTAGTGGGACTTGGGGGTAGTTACTGACAACTAACATGGAAAATTCCTTGGCACATTAATGGTTAAATACTAGTCATTAATCGCTCAAAGATAAAGCGTTAACGTGTCTGTAACGTTAACCAAGGCATAAATACTTGCAAAAACTCCTGTTGATGGGAAATAAACGGCGCATGGGAGGCTTTGGCAAGCATCATATCTTCAATTTGCGGCGTGATCGGCATCTTAGGTGGTACGCGTTTGGGCACTAGCCCATCGAGTCGACCCCAGATCCTTAGCCAAGGTTGCTGTAATTCTGTCAGTTGCGGTCTTAAGTCGATGTCAGTCAGCATGCTTAAACCTTGAGTTAAGGCTCTGGCATCGGGTAATGGGCGCGCAAGAACAAGATCGCGCAGCCGTTTGATATCTTCTTTGGCGGTTTCGCTGCCCATGGCCTGAATCGCTAGAAATCTCTCTATAGTTTTAGGTAAATTTTGCTCGAGTTGTTCTCTAAATTGATTAAGGACTTGGGGTGGAATGCCCGGCCATGCTTCGTCTTCCCTTGCCATAAAGCAGGGGGATGAGGCGATAGTGATCAAGCCTTTGATTTTTTGTGGGTAACTTAGTGCTGCCTGAGTCGCAACGAGCCCACCGAGTGACCAGCCGGCCCAAATAGCGTGTTCTGGTAATGCGGCTACTAAGGCATCGACCCAAGCTAATAGATCACCTTCCACCATCTGACTATGGCCGAAGCCCGGCAAGTCGACATAGTGCACCCTATACTGAGACAGTGACTCATGTAATGGCGTAAACACAGCGCTATTGACTCCCCAACCGTGAAGCATCACCAGATCTGGCCCTTGGCCTCTGATTTCAATATGCAAATTTGCGTGGTTTGTGGATGTCACTTGGCTCACTTGAGTGCCTCAAAAATGGATTAGGTGAATGTATGCCGCACTTTGTCAAAAGGATTTGGCCGCAATCTGCTTTGCGGATTATGCGTTTAGGCTATCAACTCGGCACAAGGTGGTTGGCGGGCAGTTTACCTAACCGTTGCCTGCTGTGCCACCAATCCATACCTATCTCCGAGACGGGCATTTGCATCGTTTGTCTTCAATCTGGCTTATATCATGGACCTATTTGCTTAGGCTGCGGTAAGTCGATGCAAATCGAGGTCGATTATTGCGGGGAATGCCAAAAGCGTCAGCCGCGTAAAGTCGTTGCCCCCTGCAGTTACCATCAAGGTTTAGGGGCTTGGGTTGGCGCGATTAAATATCAAGGGCAACTTGCCGCTTTGCCCGTGCTGTGTCGCGCCTTAGTGGCGCGAATTAAGCTATTAGAACAGCAAGGATTAATCACCTTGCCGCAAGCGATAGTGCCAGTTCCATTGCATCCAAAACGCTTACAACAACGGGGATTTAATCAGGCGTGGTTAATTGCCCATGAGTTATCACAGCTCATGCAACTGCCGTTAGTGAGCGAGGGATTAACGCGCCAGCAAGACACTCGGCCGCAGGCCGGACTTTCAGGTGCACAACGACGACGAAACTTACACGATGCCTTTATGTTAGCGGATGATTTTGCGTTCCAGCGTATTGCACTGGTGGATGATGTGGTCACGACAGGCACCACAGTCTCTGAAATTGCCCGCTTATTCGAAGCGCGATACGTACATGTGCAGGTATGGTGTTTGGCAAGGGCAGAGGCGCCAGGCTTGTTGGATGATGTTGACGCTGTTTAAAACATAGCGGTCACATCATTATATCTATGTGTATGTCAAAATTATGTCAAAAATACTGAGTGAAAATGAATAAGTTTTAATTCTGAGACAAGGTTTAAGTATCTGTATCAATAAGTTTTATTTGTTAATTTTATTGATGTACCTTCCTATGTTATTTCGTTTGGAGGGTATTTATGGACGCTAAACAGGCGCTATCAAATGCAAATGCGGCATCTATGCTGAAAGATGTTATTCACGCGATAAGCTATTCTTTGAAGCTGCATGGTATCTGTGGTTTCTGGTTTCAGGGAGTTCCACATTGTGCGTATGAAAATTATCACTTTCCAAAAGATACCAATCTGTTCTCTCCTACGGCGTTACGAAAACCTATCGCCAGTATAGCTTCTTCCCCTGTTGTCGCTGAATTACAGCGTTTTTATTTAAATCAGGTTGCAGCCAATGATTTCAATTTTGGATTTTCATTAGATACTTCAAAATCTTATATGTATAGATTCACGAGTGAAAAAAATGATAAGACCAGCCTACTGTTTAGTAAGCATAATATTCAAAGTGTTTTGAGCTGGCCCATCTCATGCCACACTAATCGTCATTGGGCAGGCCGCTTCATACTACTCAGCCATCTTAGCGACTCAGAGATAGCATTAGAGGGATTGGCTGATACTTTAAAGGAAGCCCAAAACAAGCTGTTTGAATGTAATAAACAATTGTTCAATCCATTTCTACAAAGCTCGCTACTTAAAGATAATGCGAGAGATATCCTGCTCATGGTCGCAAACGGCCTTCAGAATGACGAAATTTCAACTCAGCTCCCGATAAGTGTCAGAGGAGTTGAATATCATATGGAAGCTATGCGCAAGAAATTTGGGGCTACAAATAGAGCAAACTTAATCCATTTAGCCCATCAATATGAGTTGATCTAAATATGTTGATATTACTGGTTGAAGATAATCGACTTCTCTCTAACAACATCATTCAATATCTTGAATTGAGTGGCATAGAGTGCGATTACGCTTTCAACCTAGCTCAGGCTGATATGCTAATTAGCCAGCAGCAATTTGACGCTATTATTCTCGACCTAAATTTGCCTGATGGTGATGGGATTGAAGCATGTGAACGCTGGAAAGCACAGTGCATTACTTCGCCCATAATAATGTTAACCGCACGTAGCAGTCTGAATGAGCGCTTGAATGGGTTTGCTGTTGGCGCGGATGATTATTTAGTAAAACCATTTGCAATGGAGGAACTCGTCGCGCGATTGAAGGTGGTTGCTCAGCGTCGTCCGGCGCCTCAAAGGCTAGTCATTGGGGAGCTAGAAATTGATTTTGGAAACCATAGGGTATATCGCCAAGGACAGCTTCTTGCTTTACCTAAAACAGGCTGGCAGATCCTTGTTTTATTAGCTCGGCGTAGCCCAGAAACAGTGAGTAGAGAAGAGATTGAGCGAACGATTTGGCCCAATAGTGCTCCTGATAGTGATAGTTTACGCAGCCATATTCATCTGTTACGAAGGGTGATAGATCGACCCTTTGAACGACAAATATTGCATACGATTCGTGGAGTCGGTCTAAGCCTTAGGGATGATATCAATGCAAGCTCCTAAGCTTAGCCTCAAGCGGAACTACCAAGTATGGGGTGTTATTTTTCTATTAATAACATTAGGTATTAATAGCTTTATACCACTGTGCATGATGTGTGCAGGTATGATTTCTATGCATGAGGTCACCATACATAATGCAGGGCAAGCTGCTGAATCATTACTGACTATGGCGGAACATGCTCAACCGCAAAAACAATTACTTAATCAGCCGATTCTAAAAACTGATAACTTAACCGTCTATCTTAATTGGTCAGATATCCCTCCGCTGATTCGACAATTAAGTAATGATGAAGTCTTAACTGATGCGAATACAATTCTGTATGAGCATGCAGAAGGTCCCTTTGTTGATGCTTTGAGTGTGTACTACACACAGAGTGGCCAGCCACTCTATGTTTGGCTGCAGTACAGCGTTACCCATGACTTGCAATTTGCACCTAAAAACATGACTGCAATCTTGCTTCTAGTATTGATAACCTTCTGTGCAAGCGCAGGCCTTGCGTTTTATATGCAAAGTAAAGTGATTACACCTGTCCATCAAATTAGCCATGCGATTAAGCAGCATGATTGGGAGGGAGGAAGGAAACTTAGCTTACCGAAACAAGAATATGCTGAATTAAAGGCTATTGTTGATGCTTTAGATAACTCAATTTTACAACTTCAAGAGGCTCAGCAGCGGGAGCTAAATTTTCTGCGATTTGCTAGCCATGAATTACGTACGCCTGTTGCAATATGCCAGTCTTCATTCGAAATCCTCGCTTTACAACAAGGTGAACTCACTGGAGCGACTTTGTATGCTTCTCAAGCGACTGGACAAATGAAGTCTCTTATTGAAACACTGCTATGGTTAACAAATAAAGAGTGCTCCAGCCTAGAAAAAGAAAACGTAGCTCTGTCACCTTTACTTCTCAGTATTATCGAGGAGCAGCAACAAGTACATGGTCATGAACAAAAAATACAGTTATTAGCTGATGATACTTGTTTGCTAGTTCAGCTCCAGCCTTTAAAAATAATAATAAGTAATTTATTAAAGAATAGTATTGAACATGGTGGAGTCGATATTAATATTACTCAAGAAGGTCATTGTGTTGAAATTATTAATTCCTACAATAGTAACGGTCATAATGGATTCGGTTTAGGATTACTGTTGGTTAAACGGCTGGCAGATCAACTCGATTGGTTTTTTACAACATCATCAAAAAATGGCATGTTTATAGCAAAATTAATTATAACTAAATGACTTAAATATATTTCATCGATGTTTACTACATTTAACCACACACTTTTTAAATCTAACAGCGCCTTTGGGTCTAGATCACATAGCCTTCATGTTAGCTATAGTAAATTAATCCAATAAAGTTTATCAGGCATGGATAGTATTCTTTTTTAAAAGAACATTGTCTCAAATAATATATGGATATGTGAGAGGTTTTATGTGTAACAAGAGTGTTATAACAGCTTTGTTTGGCGCGATTTTTGTCAGTGGTTCAGTATATGCTGATGTGAATAAGACTAGCGTAGATTTAGGTTATAAATTCTACACAAACGACACGAAAAATGATAACCCAGGCGTTTTTAATCAACCTTTTGTTAAGTTAAATCATCTGGGAATTGCAGATTGGGGATCCTATTTTGCTAATGTTAAGTTAGAAAATCCTGCCGAACTCGCTGAAAATCAAAGAAACATAGATGGCAAAACTGCAATTAAATCGTTAATGATAATAGAAAATCGGCTAGGAGACTCTCAGTTTAATTTTTGGACGCAAAACTTTGTATCAGCGAGTGAAACTTTAGTTGAGGATAATCTTTATTTTGGTCTTACCCATAATGCTAAATTCAAAGATTTATCATTAAATTATGGTGTTGGTTTGAACTATACATTTGGAAATTTTTCACCTACATCAGCGAAGTTTAACGATTTATCAGGCTACGCGGTCGTACTGAATGCAAAGTATCCATTTGACTTTTTGGGTTTTAACCACAGTTTAAGCTTAAATTATGAGGCTCAAATCGATAGGGATGAAGTACATCAAGAGCTTTTTTCATACAACAGTTACGGCCACCAAATCATAACAACTATACAAACAAAACTAACAGATTCAATATATTCTAAGTTGCATCTAACTCATTATGATAGTTGGGGTTCGCAATATAACGATGGGCTTGAGTATGGTATATCGATTGGTTATCAATTTTAACTATTAATCAGAGGGTCTGATGTTTTTCAAATATACGGCCTCATCTCTATTAGTGATCATTTAAAATATTCAATCTCTTTATAAAAGTTGATAAGGGAAGCAATAATGCATTATAAAAAATCCATGATAGGTCTTACTGTAACTGCGATAGCTATTATTGCTGGCTGCCAAGTTACGCATCAAATAATAAAAAGCCAAGGTACTGCTCAAGGTAAGCATGGCGAAGTGCAGGTCGAAACAACATTCAAAGACGGGCATATTGTTGCGATTGATGTACTTAAGCAAAAGGAAAATAAAGTCCTTGCAGGTGCCGTATTTAAAGATGTGAAACAGGCAATTATTGATAACAACTCTATCGAGGTTGATGGTATCACTGGTGCAACAGTGACGTCTAAAGCGCTAAAAGAAGCCGTGGGCAAGAGTATTGAAGCCGCAGGGGTAACACTAGTTGCTGTCGCTTCAGCTAAAAAAAGTGAAGCATTAACTCCTGCAGAATATACCTATGATGTCGTAGTCATTGGCTCTGGTGGTGCAGGCTTTAGTGCAGGCTTAGAAGCAATGGCCGCAGGCCGAACTGCCGTTATTATTGAAAAAATGCCAATTATTGGTGGTAACTCATTGATCTCGGGTGCTGAGATGAATGTTGCTGATAGTTGGGTACAGAAAAATATGGGTGTGACTGATAGCAAAGACCTGTTTATTAGCGATACGTTAAAAGGTGGCGATTTTAAAGGTGATCCTGAAATGGTTAAGACCATGGTCGATAATGCTGTAGGGGCTGCAGAGTGGTTAAGGGATTACGTCAAAGTAGAATTTTATCCTGATCAGTTATTTCAGTTTGGTGGACATAGTGTTAAACGGGCCTTAATCCCTAAAGGTCACACTGGCGCTGAGGTGATTAGTAAGTTTTCTATTAAAGCTGAAGAAGTGGGCTTACCGATCCATACTAATACTAAGGCTGAAAAGTTAATCCAAGATCAAACGGGTCGAATTGTTGGTGTAGAAGCGACTCATAATGGAAAAACTATTACATACCATGCTAAACGCGGTGTTGTGATTGCTACGGGTGGATTCTCATCTAACATGAAAATGCGCAAAAAATACAACCCAGAGTTAGATGAACGTTATGGTAGCACTGGTCATTCAGGTGGCACTGGTGACGGTATTGTGATGGCAGAAAAAATACATGCAGCAGCTAAAAATATGGGATATATCCAGTCATACCCTATTTGTAGCCCAACCTCTGGTGCTATTGCCTTGATTGCAGACTCTCGCTTCTTTGGTGCGGTGTTAATCAACCAGAAGGGTGAGCGCTTTGTTGAGGAATTAGAGCGCCGCGATGTTATCTCACAAGCCATTTTAGCCCAACCTGGCCGTTATACTTATGTGTTATGGAACCAAGCTATTGAAGATGTTGCCCATACCGTTGCTATGCACCAAGGAGAGCTAGAAGAGTTCACTAAAGATGGTCTGATGTATAAAGTTGATACATTGGAAGAAGCGGCGAAGGTTTTCGATATTCCAGTGGAAAAACTAGCATCGACTATCAAAGATGTTAATCATTATGCTGCTACTGGTAAGGATGAGGCTTTTAATCATCGCTCAGGATTGGTTGATTTAAGTAAAGGACCTTATTGGATTTTAAAGGCTACACCTTCTGTGCACCATACAATGGGTGGACTTGTGGTTGATACTCATACTCGTGTATTGGATGAGCAAGGAAATGCTATTCCCGGCTTATTTGCCGCAGGTGAAGTGACAGGCCTAACACATGGTACTAATCGTCTTGGTGGCAATGCCTACACTGATATTATTGTTTTTGGTCGTATAGCAGGACAAGAAGCGGCTAAATAAGTTGTGTTTTATGTCTAGCTTAAGCGACCCAATTGGGTCGCTTTTTTTGTAAAGAATGCTTGTTTATTCGTGCATAATACGGTGTTTATAGCCTTATTTATGATGAGTAAATCGTGATCGCTATGGCAAAAATCCACAAACTTGCTACCCAAGGGACTACAAAGCGAAGGTGAGTCGGAGTATCATACGGCTAATTCTTACTAAAACACTCAGGTATCCCCTGACGGAGCAGGTTTTCATGATTACCATTTCCGATGCGGCTCAAGCCCATTTTGTTAAGTTGTTAGCAGATCAACCTGAAGGCACTCATATTCGCGTATTTGTGATCAGTCCAGGAACCTCGCAAGCCGAGTGTGGTGTGTCTTATTGTCCACCGGATGCAGTGGAAAGTGATGATATAGAAATCGAGTTCACTGGCTTCAATGCTATGGTCGATGAGAAGAGTGCACCTTTCCTTGAAGATGCCACTATCGATTTTGTGACTGACCAATTAGGTTCACAACTCACGCTCAAAGCTCCTAACGCAAAAATGCGTAAAGTGTCTGGTGATGCACCTTTAGTCGAGCGTATCGAATACGTGATCCAATCTGAGATCAACCCTCAGTTAGCCGGCCATGGTGGTAATATCATGCTGGTTGAAATCACTAAAGAAGGCGTAGCTGTACTGCAGTTCGGCGGTGGATGTAACGGTTGTTCTCAAGTTGATATCACCCTGAAGGATGGTATCGAGAAACAACTGTTAGACATGTTCCCAGGTGAGTTGACTGGCGTACGTGACGTGACAGATCACCAACACGGTGAGCATTCTTACGCTTAATCTTGTTTGTTGAGCTGAATAAAAAACGCGACCTTAGAGTCGCGTTTTTTTATGTTTTGGCTTTCGCTTAAAGTACTGTTGTTCAGTTATAACTTAGGGTTGAGATTATCAGCTAAGAACTTATCTAAGGCTTTAAATGTCGCGAGTCTGTTGTCGTTATTGCTCAAGTAATGATCGCCATTTTCCAGCTCAATATACTCCACTGGTTTTTTCAGTGATTTGAGTTCGTCATACATTTCTCGGCTATGTTGAACCTTCACCACTCTGTCCTTATCGCCATGTAGCAGCAATACTGGGATGTTAATTTTATCGGCTTTACTGATCGGGGAGCGGTCATAGAGCGCATCAAAGTCATCCCCTATTTGCTCTTTAACCACTTTGTAGTTAGTAAATCTTCGGCTCGATTTCACTAGATAGGCCACATCGGTGACACCCGCTACACTTACGGCGCAGCGGTAGAGATCGGGAGTCATGGCTGCACCCATTAAGGCCGCGTAACCCCCATAGCTAGCTCCGACAATACAAATACGTTTAGGATCGCTAATCCCTTGATCTATTAGGTAGCGAGTCCCGTCTTCTACGTCGTTTTGCATTTCGAGTCCCCAGCTTTTTAGACCAGCTTTCATAAACTCATAGCCGTAACCTGCCGAGCCCCTGAAGTTCATCCGAAATACCGCATAACCACGATTAGCGAAGAACTGTGCCCAGTAGTCGAAGTCGTTGCTGTCGTAACTGATGGGGCCGCCATGGGGGAAAATAATCGTCGGCAGTTGTTTGGCTTCAAGCCCTTTTGGCACGGTTAGGTAAGCATCGATTTTGAGCTTATCCCTTGCCTCATAAGTTAAATATTGGGTATCGGCGAGGAGTTCACTCTTGAGTCTGCCGTATCGGTTAGCGATTGGATAAAGCGTTTTTTCGTCTCTATCGCCAAAATAGTAAGTGCCGGGCTCGGTCGAGCTAGTGGAATACACTATGTAGCGGCGTTCATCGGCACTGAACTGGGTAATATAGTTGTGTGCGTTGGGTAACACGGCTTTTAGGCCATTTTGTAGGCCCACATATTCTTTTTCCCAAAAGGTGTATTCTTCGCCGTCACCTTCACTGATACCAATCACTTTTTTCTTCAGTTTCGAATAGAGTAAATTACCTTCAACGTCAGTATCTTCATTGGCGTAGACCAATTCTTTTGTGAGCTTAGGATCGGTCAGATTGACTTTAAATATGGCTTCGAAACCTTGGTGATAGGCGCGAACGTAAAGAATATTGGGGTCAGCATCAAAACCTAATGGCCAAACACTGTCCTCTGAGAAGGCTTTAAAGGTCCAAAGTAAACGTGAATCTCTCTTTTGCTCAGCCTGTTCATAAATGCGGTACTCAGTATCATCGTTATAGATAGAAATACGGACCTTGTGTTGCCTGTCAGTAATCCAACTGATGATCTTCTTTTTAGCATTTTGGGTGTAACTGGATTTACCCTGCGCTAAATTGACTTTAAGTACACTATCTTCGCCTACGTTTTCGCCCATTCCGTCTAATGACAGTAAAATATTGTCGGGGTCATCTGCCATAAGATCGATAATTTGCCCCTGATGTTGCGGGATCCAATTGAGACGATCTAAGACACTGCGGGGAATGACACTTGAGGTCTTTTTTGTGGTCGAATCATACTTAACAAGGCGGGTTTCGGTTGTCGGTGTACCGTAACGGTTAGCCGGAAATTTAGCACTGATCAGTAAGATATTATCGTTTGCCCACTGCAGAGACAGGATGACAAATTTTTGATTATCCGTGTGCAGCGGAATGCTTTTTTCGCCCGTTTCTATATCTTGGATACTAACGACAGTACCTTTGAGTTTGGCTTGGTCGACGCGTACAACCGATGCGAGTTTTTTGCCGTTAGGCGAGAGCTGTACAGAGCTCACATCTGGGATGCTGGCAAAGGCTTCAACGGGTAATTGTGGCGCTGTGTCGGCAACGGCATGGTTGCATAGCCACATAAAAAGCAGCGGTAAAATCCTTTTCATTATAGAATCACATCTTTGTTACAATTGTAAAATCAACATCATAGTGATTTTGCGATTTGTAAACTACTGTCTTTACAGATTTATTTATTTAAAAAGTCTTTGCTGAAATAATAGTGCCCGGCAAGCGTCAGGCTTCTGACGATCATAAAGGCACTCATGGCGGCCCAAAGGGCGTGGTTACCTTGCTCAGGCAATAATAGTTGCTGCAGCAAATACCAGGTCGGGAAAAATGCACCGAAGGTGGCGAGTATCATGCTATTGCGCATCACTTTGCCTTTAGCGGCACCTATATAAACCCCGTCGAATAAATACGAGCTAAAAGACCATAAAGGTAAAAATATCAGCCAAATAAGATAGGTCTGTGCTGTGGCTCTGACCTCATTAATGCTGGTCAATAACGCGATAATATTGCTACCAAAAAGACTGAATACAGCGCAGAACCCTAACGCAGTAATGGCCGACCAGCTCCAGGCTAAGATCACTGCTTCCCGTAATTGCTCCGCCTGTTTTTGGCCATAGGCTCGGCCGACCTCTGCCTCGGCATAATAGGCAATGCCATCGAGTGCATAGGAGATTAACAGCAGTAAATTCAGTAACACGGCATTGGCGGCAACGGTATTATCACCCAGACCCGCACCATGAAAAGTCATAAAGGCAAAGGCCGCTTGCAGGCAGAGGCTGCGGATAAAAATATCTGTGTTGAGCCTCAGTAATTTGCCGTACCCCGTCAGGGTGACATGGGGTAATAGCTGGGATAAGTGAAAATCGGCTTCGCGCTTGAGTTGCTGTAACACCATAGTGAGTGCGACTGAGAAAGCGGTGATATCGGCAAAGACTGAGGCGAGGGCGGCGCCTTTAACGCCCCAGCCTAAGCCGAGGACAAACACCACATCGAGAATAATATTGGCAAGGTTGGCTAATATCAGCTGCCACATGGCGGCTTTAGGTTGCTGACGTCCCAATAGCCAGCCAAGCATTACGAGGTTGAGTAGGGCGAAGGGCGTTGACCAAATTCGTACCTGAAAATACTCGCGGCAATAGCGCTCGACTTCGCTACTCGCTTCGGATAATCCTAGCGCTAAATTTAATATCGGGACTTGCAGCACGATAACGCCAGCGCCCAATAACACAGCTAGCATAGCGCCTTGGACTAAGAGTTTATGCTGGGCGTGAAGATCATTTGCACCATAGGCCTGCGCGACTAAACCTGTGGTCGCCATACGCAAAAATCCCAATAACCAAATGATTAATGTGATAATCGTTGACCCGACAGCGACTCCCCCTAAATAATAGGCTTCACTCAGATGACCTATGACAGCCGTATCGACTAAGCCCAAAAGTGGGATAGTGATATTGGAGAGTATCATCGGCAGGGCAAGCGCCAGTAATTGACGATTTTTCGCGCCGTTAAGCATTAGGTCGAGCCAAGTTGATTTAGCAGTATTCATTAATTTCAGAGGTGTTCACATTATGGTTAAACGTGTGCTGTTGGCACTCATAGGGCTAATGACGTTTTCTGCCCATGCCGTGGTCATTCTGCAATATCACCATGTGTCAGAAACCACTCCTGCGGCCACAAGCGTGACGCCCGCGCAATTTCGTGAGCAAATGCAGTTTCTAGCCGATGATGGCTTTAAGGTGATCCCGCTTTCTCAGGTAGTTGAAGCGATAAAGCAAAAACAAGATTTACCTGCGAAAACAGTCGCAATTACCTTCGACGATGGTTATCGCAGCATAGCCACTACGGCGCATCCTATCCTAAAGGAATTTGGATTTCCCTACACCTTGTTTGTGGCAATTGAGCCGATTAAACAAAAGTTTACCGAGATGATGACTTGGGATGAGCTGATAACGCTATCCAAGGAAGGCGCCGATATTGCTAACCACAGTTGGGCGCACGAACATTTGATCCGCGCCTTAGAAAATGAATCACAGGCGCAGTGGCTAGCGAGGGTAAAGGCCAATGTTTTAGACACAGAAAAAGCCATTTTGGATGCCACAGGTCACAATTTCAAAATGCTGGCTTATCCCTACGGTGAGTACAATCAAGCCTTGCAGAATATGTTAACTGAGAACGGCTTTGTCGCCTTGGGGCAACAATCGGGTGCCGCTGGGCCCTATTCGCCATTAACGGCGCTGCCGCGTTTCCCTGTTGCAGGACAATATGCTGATTTAAAAAGCCTTAAGGCCAAGCTATACAGTTTAAATATGCCTGTGATTGCGCAGAGTCCTAGTGATCCTGAGTTAAAGGGCGGCCATTGGCGCCCAGAGCTTAAAGTCACCCTAGATATGAGCGATATCTCGGCTAAGCAAGTGATGTGTTATATCCAAGGCCAAGGTTCAAAACAGCCGACTTGGTTGAGTGAGAACGAGTTTAGTGTTCAAGCGGATTTAGCCTTACCTGCGGGTCGTTCGCGTTACAACTGCACTGCGCCGAGTAAGGCGCGCAATGGCTACTATTGGTTTTCTCAGCCTTGGGTGAGGCCAAAGGACGATGGCTCTTGGGTCAAAGAGTGATCAACGGCTAGGTTTGTATTGCGCCACTATTTTTCTAAAATCGCTAATCATTTCATCATTTAACACCTGCGGCGGTTTGCCTAACGCTGCCGTAGGCTTAAACACTGCGACTCGCGTTCCCTGCGGCGACACCAACACATAACCCGCACTATGGTCGACTTGGTAGTTTTCCCCTTCACCGACCATGGCATAGGTCAGTCCTAAGCTGCGGGTGAGCGGGAAGATTTGTGTCTGCTCGCCCGTGACCGCTTTAAATTCTGGATTGAAAAAATTAACATAGGTCAGGAGTTTATCCGGTGTGTCCCGTTTGGGGTCGACGGATAAAAACACCACCTGCAATGGCGCAATTTTGTTTAGATCGGGATAAGCCGCCGCGAGTTTATTTAAGGTTGTCGGGCAAACATCGGGGCAAAAGGTAAAACCGATAAAGAATAAGCTCCATTTCCCCTGCAAGCTGGCGTTGGTAAAAACCTGCTGATGTTGATCAACCAATTCAAAGGGCGCTAATTCATAGGCCTGCGGAAACAAAAAACCACTCTCTAGCTCGATAGGTTTCGGGGGATTAAATTTCACCGCAAATAGGCCGCCAAGGCCGATCAATAATATGGCGATGACTAAAATTCTTTTCTGCATTATTGGCTCCATAACGACAGGTTAGCGCGACAAACGAGTTGCATACACTAGTTCCACAAATAGTGGTCGAGCAGTAATGCCATGAATAACAACATCAAATGATAGATAGAGAAGCGGAACACTTGCATCGCCAAGCCATCATGATCCCGATATTTAAGTTGCCATGCTTTATAGATAAATCCGCTACTGAGTAAACTAGAGCAGACGAAATACACGGGCCCACACATGCCAACCAGCACAGGTAATAGGCAAGCAATCGCCAGCAATACTGTGTAAAGCAGAATACAGGTTTTAGTAAACTCGACACCGTGGGTAACCGGCAGCATAGGAATATCCACTTTGGCATATTCGGCGCGTCTGTGAATGGCCAGAGCCCAAAAATGTGGCGGCGTCCACGTAAAAATGATGATCACTAACAGCAGCGCATGACCATGAAATTCGTTCGTCACTGCCGTCCATCCCAGCAAGGGAGGCATGGCTCCCGCAAGGCCGCCGATCACAATATTTTGTGATGTCGCGCGTTTCAAATAGGCAGTATAAACCAAGGCATAACCAATCAAGCTGGCAAAGGTGAGCCAAGCCGTGAGTGGATTCACTAAGGAATATAAGACGATAAAGCCAAGGCTGCCTAAGCTGGCAGCGAAAATTAAGGCGCGCGTGGCCGAAATACGCCCTTTGGGTAGTGGGCGATTGTAGGTGCGCGCCATTAAGCCATCGATACGGCGATCGATCAGATGATTTAACGCCGCCGCCGAGCCCGCCATCATGGCAATGCCCAGCATACCAGCGAGTAAAGGTTGAACGGGCACCGCATGGGGCACGGCCAGACACATGCCGACTAAGACAGTGAGCAGCATCAGTGCGACCACTTTAGGTTTGGTCATTTCAAAATAGGCGCGCCATGTCACGCTGAAAGTGGGTAGGCTACTGGTGATTGAGAGTGGTTTTGCCATCTTGGATCCCTCGCTTATGCTTTGCGCCATAAAAAATAGTTAATTGCGACTAAGGTCAGCAGCAGTAATGCCGCCCCGCCGTTGTGAGACACGGCAATGCCGAGTGGTAAATGCATCACTACGTTAGAAATACCTAAGCTCACTTGTAGGATCACTAGCCCTACCAATAAGAGGCTTAAGGCCCTCATCCCAGCAGCGCCAACAAATAATCGATAGGCGAGCACGAGTAATAAACTCGCGGTAACGATAGCGCCAATTCGGTGGGCGATGTGGATAGTCATACGGGCTGGGTAATTGAGCACCCCAAATTCGAAACTGTGGTGTTGGCCTTGAAACGGTGAAAAGGCTTCCGCTATTGCCAAATTATCCACCCAATTGCCTTCGCAAATGGGTAACGCGGTGCAGGCGAGCGCCGCATAATTAGATGATGTCCAAGCGCCCAACATAATCTGTCCTACAAGAACGAATAGGCTCACCAGTGCCAGCGGTGCCAGATTGCGGGCATGGGTTTCGCTATTAAAGATCCGCCGTGGTCGGGTTCGCAGATAGAGTAGTAACAGCAGAGAAATCAGGCTGAAGCCACCAATAAGATGCGACATCACCACTATGGGCATGAGTTTCATCGTCACTGTCCACATGCCGAGTGCCGCTTGAAAGAGGATCAATAGCACTATGATGAGCGGCAATTTTTTCGGTGCTTCCGGCGTTTTCAAACACAGCACTAAGATGAATAACACCAGTAAGCCAAGTCCGCCGGCGATATATCTGTGGATCATCTCCAGCCAAGCTTTCTCCGGGTGGATATCATGATCGGGGAAGATGGTTTGTGCATGGGCGATTTCATGGTCTTGGGTGGGCACCTTGATATGGCCGTAGCAACCCGGCCAATCTGGGCAGCCTAGCCCCGCGTCCGATAGGCGAGTGTAAGCGCCCATTAAGATCACCAACAAGGTAAAGACTAAGGTTAAGCGTAGGACCCAAGTTAGCTGCATCAATCTACCCTCGACAGTTTTAACAACTTACGCAGATCCGCAACCAAGGCCTTGCCTTGAGCTAAATGGGCTTCTTTGCCCTGCACTTGGGGATAGCGCAGCACTAAGCTGCCTAAGGGATCGACTATGATCAGCTGCTGTTCATCTAGCCAATGGTTTAAGCCAGCATTGGCGGGACGAGTGTTGAAGTGAAAGGCGCTTAAGGCGTTAAGATCGCTGTCGGGATGAGTGAGGATGAGCGGTTCTACTCGCGCCTGATCTGGCCCTAAAGCAGTGTGGCTTTGACGTAAAATATACAGGCGTTC
Source organism: Shewanella sp. SP2S2-6 (assembly GCF_031931965.1). Lineage (NCBI taxonomy): Bacteria > Pseudomonadati > Pseudomonadota > Gammaproteobacteria > Alteromonadales > Shewanellaceae > Shewanella > Shewanella sp. SP2S2-6. Next base: position 31,909 of record NZ_JAUOEQ010000014.1, read on the forward strand.
GCGGCAAGCATCGTCGCATTGGGCGGGCAGTAAATACAGCAGTTGCCATTCTTTGGGATTGGGATTTTCAACCCCAAGGCTGGCATAACTGGTCTCAGGATTGATCAGCTCGCCATGATTAGTGGCGCCGCCGTGGTATAAATTCAGGCTCAGCACTAGCTTGGCTATCACCACGGGCGCGATAAACGCCAGCAACAACAAGCCCAATGCTTTGTGTTTCGATTTATTCTGGGAGTTCATGCTTGCTCCTCTCATTCAAATTATCCCTAATTTATTGTTTTATATTTATTTAGTTTTTATTTGTGTCTTGCTAAGTATGGTACGAATTTCCCTATTCGCTCCTTGAGTTTGCGATTGTTTCGGCACTCTGGCGTTTTACATATTTAATCCCTTGCCACAACATGAGCCCAGCAAACACGGCTGCCATCGAAAACCACTGCAGCGCATAACCCCAATGTTTTTGCGCCGACAGTGGGAAGGGTTGCCAAGGATGCGGCAATGTGAGGGAAGGTAATTGCTCTGGTTGCAACACGACAGGTAACACTGGGTGCCCTAATACCTTAGCCATTTCGGGCATATTTAAATTTTGAAAGCGAATGTTCGCCCCCATTTCAGCCATTAAAGCTTGGCTCAAGGGATTGATTTGCTTTTGATAAAGCCTGCCTTCGATATTTAATTCCCCGCTTAGGGGAGTGATGTGGGGCAACTCATCCCGATGGGAGCCTGCGGCAACAAAGCCTAACTCGACCAGCAACCAAGGTTTTTCAACTTCTACTTGCAATGGTTGGAAGGCTAAATAGCCCACTTGACCTTGATAGATTTGATTATCCAGTAGCCAGATTTGTGAGCTTGCGGGAGTGGCGCGTACTTGCAGTCGATAACCCGTTACGCCTTCTTTGCCGACTTTGAGTTGGAGCTGCTCAAAACTTAATGGCAGCAAAGCTTGTCTTGCTTCCATTTGGGCTAAAAGCGTCGTTTTATCTTCACCACGGGCTAACTGCCATAGACCCAACTTGACCAACATCACGAATACAGCCACAGTCAATATCAGTAAAAAAACCGTTAATTTATTCAGCAGAACATAAGGATATTGCATGAATACCCTATTCATTTTTAAATTGGTCTTAGTTCTGCTGTTGCTGTTCATCATTTTTAATCTAGGTAGGGCCTTGTTTATTATGGTTAAAGGTGACGACAAAGTGCCTATGAGCCGTTATCTTGGTCGCCGGGTGATTTTCTCGGTACTCGTTATTCTGTTGCTGCTGGTGGCATTAGGGACTGGGTTAATCAGGCCCAATCCCACGCCTTACTAAAGCCTTAAAGTACGTAGACGAAAATAAACAAACACAGCCAGACCACATCGACAAAGTGCCAATACCAACTCCCCGCTTGGAAAGCAAAATGCTTATCTGCGCTAAAGTGGCCCTTCAACACTCTGAAAAACAAGACTAATAAAAACAGAGTGCCGAGCGAGACATGCATGCCGTGAAAGCCAGTTAAGAGGAAGAAGGTGTTGCCATAAACCCCTGAGGTCAGGGTGAGCCCCATCTCATGGTAGGCATGCATATATTCTTCGGCCTGCAAGGCAAGGAAACCCATACCCAAAAGTATGGTGATCCCGAGCCACAGTGTGATGGCCGAGCGCTTGCCTTTCTCTAGGCTGACATGGGCAAAATGTAAGGTGACTGAGGAGGTCAGCAGCACGATAGTGTTGATTAACGGCAGGCCATTCCAAGGCATCGCTTCGGTTTTGGTGCCATCTGGCGTAGTGAGCAACGGCCAAACGGCTTCGAATTGTGGCCAGAGTACTTCGTGGGTCATGGCATTATTGGAGGCGCCACCGAGCCAAGGCACTGCGACCATTCGGGCATAAAATAACGCACCAAAAAATGCGCCGAAGAACATCACTTCTGAAAAAATAAACCAGCTCATGCCTTGGCGAAAGGATCTATCCATTTGGTGCGAATAAAGTCCAGTCATAGATTCGTTGATCACGGTTCTAAACCAGCCAACCAGCATAAAGAGGATCACGGCGATACCCGCTAGCAGGATATAACCGCCACCCGATGCGCCAGATTTTAGTTGATGGACAAAGTGCCCTGCACCCAAGGCGATTAGAAACAATCCTATAGCGCCAATGATGGGCCAAGCACTTTGGGCGGGAACATAGTAATTTTCATGTTTTGTGGTCATTTTGCAGCTCCTTGCTCTATGGCAGACGCTAACTGCTTGTCGGTAATGTCGTAGAGGGTGTAAGAGAGGGTCAGAGTGTGGATGGATTCAGGTAACTGAGGATCCACAAAGAAAATGAGCGGCAACTCAGCGCTTGTCGAAGCCGCTAAGTGCTGTTGATTAAAGCAAAAACATTCCGTTTTATTAAAATATGCCGCGCCTTGCCCAGGTGATATTGAAGGTATCGCCTGACCGACCGTGGCCCTGTCTGACACATTGCGTGCCAAAAATGCTGTGTGTATCAGTTCGCCGGGGTGAACTTCGAGCCGCTTGGTTTGCGGCTCAAATTTCCACGGCATACCCGTTTGCACTTGGGAGATAAATTCCACTGTGACAATACGGCTAGTATCTATGGTTATCGCTTGATAACTACTGGCGGTATTGGAGGTTTTACCGTTAATCCCCAGCTTCTCACATAGCACATCGTATAGCGGCACCAGCGCGAACCCAAAACCAAACATACCAATACAGCCCATGACGAGCATGCTGATAAGCTTTCGATTTGACTTAGGTTTTTCTGGCTGGTGATGGTTCGTCATTTCATTTCACCTCAGGTGGTGTCGTGAAGGAGTGGTAAGGCGCTGGGCTTGGCAATGTCCACTCTAAACCCTCGGAACCTTCCCAAGGTTTAGCGGGGGCTTTCTCGCCGCCACGGATGCACTTGATGACTAACACTAAGAAAATCAATTGCGATAAGCCAAAGGCGAAGCCACCAATCGAGACTATTTGATTAACATCGGCAAATTGAATCGAGTAATCGGGGATACGCCTTGGCATACCAGCTAGCCCAAGGAAATGCATCGGGAAAAACAGTACGTTGACCGAAATCACCGAACACCAGAAATGCCATTGCCCCAGTCGCTCGTTGTACATGTGCCCCGTCCATTTAGGGAGCCAGTAATAGGCTGCCGCCATGATGGAGAAAATCGCCCCAGTCACGAGCACATAATGGAAATGCGCCACCACAAAGTAGGTGTCGTGGTATTGGAAGTCGGCTGGCGTAATGGCGAGCATTAACCCCGAAAACCCGCCAATGGTGAAGAGTATGATAAAGGCCACGGCGAACAACATAGGGGTTTCGAAGCTGAGTGAACCACGCCACATAGTCGCGACCCAGTTAAACACTTTCACCCCCGTTGGCACCGCAATCAACATAGTGCAATACATGAAGAACAGCTCGGCAAACACTGGCATGCCTGTAGTGAACATGTGGTGCGCCCACACGAGGAACGACAGAATTGCAATACTGGCAGTGGCATAAACCATTGATGCATAGCCAAATAATGGTTTGCGGCTGAAGGCGGGTACTATGGCGGAGATAATGCCAAAGGACGGCAAAATCATGATGTAGACCTCAGGGTGGCCGAAGAACCAGAAAATATGCTGGAACATCACAGGATCGCCACCCCCCGCGGCGTCGAAGAAGCTAGTGCCGAAAAACTTATCGGTCAGCACCATAGTTACAGCGCCCGCGAGGACGGGCATCACAGCGATCAGCAGGAATGCTGTGATAAGCCAAGTCCATACAAATAGCGGTAACTTCATCCATGTCATGCCGGGCGCACGTAAGTTCACTATGGTCACAATCACGTTGATTGCGCCCATAATTGAACTTATCCCCATGATATGAATAGAGAACACGAAGAGTGCCGTGCTATCGGGGCTATAAGTGGTTGATAGTGGCGCGTAGAAGGTCCAACCAAAGTTAGGCCCGCCGCCTTCCATAAACAGTGAGCTGAGCAAAATGGTAAAGGCGAAGGGTAAGATCCAAAAACTCCAGTTATTCATCCGTGGCAGCGCCATATCGGGCGCCCCAATCATCATAGGGATCAGCCAGTTGGCGAGCCCAGTAAAGGCTGGCATCACGGCGCCGAACACCATAATCAGCCCATGGACTGTGGTCATTTGGTTGAAGAAGTTGGGCTCGACCAATTGTAATCCGGGCTGAAACAGTTCAGCGCGGATCACCATGGCCATAGCGCCACCGGTTAAAAACATAATGAAGCTGAACCATAAATACAGAGTACCAATGTCTTTATGGTTGGTGGTTAGCACCCAGCGCATGATGCCCTTTGGCGCACCATGATGATGGTCATCATGGGCTGCGGTTTGATCTTGAGTCGTTGTGCTCATCATAATCCCCTACTGTCCATGGCTGGCGATATCAGCGGGTTGCACTGTATCGCCGGTATTGTTGCCCCAAGCATTGCGCTCATAGGTAATGACGGCCGCGAGTTGCTGTGGACTGAGTTGTTTGCCAAATGCCTGCATCGCCGTGCCCGTTTTGCCATGTATTACTATGTCGAGATGATTAGCAACGGGTCCTGTGGCGATAGCACTGCCAGCGAGTGCGGGGAAGGCTGGTGGTATGCCAGCTCCCGTTAACTGATGGCAGGCCGCACAAGTGGTGGCGTAAACAGTTTCACCTTCGGCCATCAAGGCGTCGTGGGTGAGAGTAGGGAGACTCGCTGGATCGACTATGGTTGTGGAGTCGACAACGGCTGCGGGCTCTGTTGCAGGTGCGGGTGTTGGGGTCGTGCTGACTGGTGCGGTAGCAGGTGCCTGTGTGCCAGTACTGCCGTTCATATGCTCATTAACATCTTTGGCCTGCACAGCGTCGCCAGTATTATTACCCCACGCATTACGCTCATAGGTAATCACAGCGGCAATTTCTTGTGCATTCAATTGCTTACCAAAGGCTTGCATGGCCGTACCCGTTTTACCGTTGATCACGATTTCAAGGTGGCCGCTGAGCTGTCCCGTTGCTATCGGACTGCCTTTGAGGTGTGGGAATACGCCTTGTAACCCCTCGCCATTAGGCTGGTGGCAGGCTGCGCAGTGACCGAGGTAAACTTGCTCACCTTGGGTCATCAGCTCCTCTTTGCTAAGGGTCTGTGACAATGCAGCTTGAGCAGCTTCTGCCGCCGCGCCTGCAGCTTGTTTTTGCTCCGCTACCCAAGCTTCAAACTCGGCTTCGGGTAAGGCTTGCACTACAATCGGCATAAAACCATGGTCTTTACCGCAAAGTTCGGCGCACTGACCACGGTAAATGCCGGGTTTGTCTATGCGAGTCCAGGCCTCATTGATAAACCCAGGATTAGCATCTTTTTTCACCGCAAAAGCAGGTACCCACCATGAATGAATGACGTCTTCTGAGGTCATTAAAAAGCGGATTTTGCGATTTATCGGTAGCACGAGCGGCTTATCGACCTCCAAAAGGTAATTTTCCCCTTTGGTTTCGGTACCGTCGATTTGTGTTCTTGGGGTTGCGAGTATGCTGTAAAAATCAATGTCTTGATCGAAATAGCTGTAGTGCCATTTCCATTGGGAACCTGTGACTTTAACGGTGAGATCGGCATTGCTGGGATCTTCCATAGCAATTAAGGTTTTTGTCGCTGGAATCGCCATTAAGATCAAAATGATAAATGGCAGAATCGTCCAAGCGATTTCAACTTTAGTGCTTTCGTGAAAGTGCGACGCGACAGCGCCTTTGGATTTTCTGTGATTGATCATGGCGTAAATCATCACGCCAAAGACCACAAGGCCAATGGCGCAGCAGATATACAAGATGGTCATGTGCAAGTGATAAACCTTGCCACTGATCTCGGTTACGCCAGGGGTCATGTTGAACCGCATGTCCGCGGCGGCCAACGGTGGTGCGAATAACACCACGAGTAAACAATACAACAATTGCTTCACAAGACTTCTCCTCTGCCAATTGCGAATAGCAACTACAAAGAAGAGCAACACAGTAAGTCTCAACTCTATGCAAACTCTTCAGTTCCCAAAAAAGCGTTTTTGACTTCAACGTGCGTTGGCGGCTGTTACTTTTAATTAAGTATTGTTACTGCTGGTATTAGCCACGCTGGCACATACGACTGAAATAAATCTGTTCTCTATTTTTAGTGGCATTTTGAACTCGATTACGGCTCGATTTATTTGCCACGGGCGGCGATATATCATCGCCGACTAAATCAACCATACTTGCTGTTTAAATATTGATCAAGATCACTTATTTATCTAATTGTCTGAAAAATTGCCAAAAAAAAGCCTCACATTCATAGGCGAGGCGGCTTTCAAGGTAAAAAAATAAATGAATATTTAATGTACAGCGCTAAAAAAAGATTGTTGGCCGAAGAGATTGCCTTGCTCAATGCGTACGTCGCCATGTAAGTGACTGTTTACGTCTTCTAGCACTATACCCATGGCGCGGGCACTTTTAGCGACGATTTGCAGGCGACGATTATCGCGTGCATCCAGTGATTGGGTCCAAGTAATAACCGCACTGGACGTACCACTTGTTAAGGCTTTTTCCATCGCCCACAGGGTTTCGACTTCATCTTTAGCGTGCACCAGCAAGACTCTGTCCATACGCACGCCTGCATTGGCGAGCATTTGTTTGTAGCCAATGCTCGGTGGGTTGATGAGTACTAACCAACGACCCTGTTGGCTTAACTGGGCGAGTTGCGCACTCAAATGGATTAACTCTTGGCGGCCTTGAGTCTTAGTTGGCATGCAGGCGATAGGTGCGTGGTGCCAGTCATAGTCGGCATCACGGACTTCATCGAGCCACAAGCCCGGATGGCGGGGTGCATTGCCAAGTAGTTTGTTCATAGCCAATCTCCATTACGGATCACACCGACGGCGAGTCCTTCAATTGTTAAACTTTGATAGCCTAAATCCACTTTTATCGGGGAATAGTCTTCATTTTCGGCGTGTAGATAGACCACATTGCCTTTTTTTTCGAAACGTTTAACAGTGACATCGTCGTCGACTCTAGCGACAACCACTTGACCATTTCTAGCTTGTTGTACTTTATGGACAGCCAGCAAATCTCCTTCGAGAATGCCGATATTCTTCATGCTGTCGCCTTTAACCCGCAGTAAGAAATCGGCGGCGGGATGGAACATGCTCGGGTCGACTTGGTAGTACTGTTCGACATGTTCTTGGGCAAGAATAGGTTCGCCAGCAGCCACTTGACCGATAAGTGGTAAACCTGTTTCAGTTAAATCTTCGACTTCCGCAGGTAGGCGAATGCCCCGCGATGTGCCTGGCATGATCTCAATGCAGCCCTTTTTCGCCAACGCTTTAAGATGCTCTTCAGCCGCATTGGCGCTCTTAAAACCTAAACGGGTCGCGATTTCTGCCCGAGTGGGTGGCATGCCAGTATCGGCAATATTTCGTTTAATTAGCTCTAAAATTTCAGCTTGGCGTGGCGTCAAAGGTCTCATGGTGTTTCCTGTTTTTCTATACAGTTACTGTTAGTATATACAGTATTATTTGCAGCGCAAGTATTAACCACTTTTTAGCTATGTTGGAGAGAATTAGCGAATATTACCCATAGTCTGGTATTCTACCGGGCTAGTAAACGTACTTAATTGCATAAGAATAATGCCTAAACACGACTCTCTTTGGTTGAAATCATTACGCTGGATCCAAAAACACTTAGTGCACACTATTGTTGTGCCTCAGGATCCCTTTGCCGATCTGAATCTGGATGCCTCCAGACCCCTTGCTTATGTGATGAAAACGGAATCGCTGAGTGACATCGCTGCCCTGAGCGAAATTACGGCTAAGTTAGGACTGCCGAGCCCCTATGAGCCTTTAGTGGCAAATGGTGTGATTGCGCCTCGGGTTGTCTGCCTTCAAGGGCGTAAGCCGCTGTTTGGTGAGCGTGCCGGTAACGAGCCTTTCCTCGAATGCTTTATGCGTTTGTTGGCCGTGCATAAGGAGCGCCCTGAATTAGACATTCAACTGGTGCCCGTGAGCCTGTATTGGGGCCGCACGCCAGGGAAAGAAGACGACACTATGAAGGCGGCTGTGTTTGAGCGGGAAAACCCGACTTGGCTGCGCAAATGCTTGATGATTCTATTCTTAGGTCGACATAACTTCGTACAGTTTTCAAATGCGGTATCTCTGCGATACATGGCCGACGAACACGGCACTGACATGGGGATCGCCCATAAGTTAGCGCGGGTAGCGCGGGTGCATTTCCGTCGTCAACGTAAGGTGATGACAGGGCCTGTGCTGCCAAATCGCCAAGCACTGTTTCATTCGCTGCTCAAATCCGAGTCCTTGCGTAAAGCGATTCAAGAAGAAGCGGCCAACAAAAAGATTTCTGAGACCCAAGCGCGCGAGACAGCCATTGAGTATCTTGATGAAATCGCTGCAGATTACTCAGATAGCTTAGTGCGTATTGCCGAGCGTTTCTTAACTTGGTTGTGGAACAAGCTTTACAGCGGGATCAACATCAAAGGTGCCGAGCAAGTTCGTCAGCTGCACCACGATGGCCACGAGATTGTCTATGTACCTTGTCATCGCAGCCACATGGATTACCTGCTGTTATCGTATATTTTGTACTATCAAGGTATGGTTCCGCCGCACATTGCCGCAGGTATTAACCTCAACTTCTGGCCCGCTGGACCTATGTTCCGTCGCGGTGGTGCCTTCTTTATCCGCCGTAGTTTTAATGGCAACAAGCTGTATACCGCAGTATTCCGTGAGTATTTAGATCAACTGTTTGCTAAAGGTTATTCGGTGGAATATTTCTCCGAAGGCGGCCGCTCACGTACGGGTCGTCTATTGGCGCCAAAAACCGGCATGATTGCTATGACTATGAACAGTGTGCTGCGCGGTATCGAGCGTCCAGTCACGCTAGTGCCTGTGTATTTAGGCTATGACCATGTGATGGAAGTGGCGACGTACCATAAAGAGTTAAGTGGTAAGAAAAAGAAAAAAGAATCTGTGTGGCAAGTGTTTGGCGCGATCCGCAAACTGGGTAATTTCGGTCAAGGTTATGTGAACTTTGGCGAGCCTATAACCCTGCAAAACTTCTTAAATGAGCGCGCGCCAAACTGGCGTACTGAGTTGGCCGATGATCCTGAGCAAAAACCAAGCTGGTTAACGCCAGCTGTAAACGTGCTGGCGAATCGAGTGATGACAAATATCAACGATGCGGCGGCGGCGAGTTCGGTGACCTTGACGAGTTTAGTGTTGCTGGCCACAGATCAAAATGCCTTAGAGCGCAGTCTGCTGGAACGTCAGCTTGATCTGTATCTGACCCTACTCAAAAAAGTGCCTTACACTACTTATACTTCGGTTGCCGAAGGTGATGGTAAGCATTTAGTGCAGCAAGGTTTAGAGCTGAATAAGTTTGTTGTGTGTGCCGATCCTTTAGGTGAAATCGTGTCTATCGAAGCGAGTCAGGCTGTGTCTATGACTTACTATCGTAACAATATCATTCACTTATTTATTGTGCCGTCATTAATTGCGAGCTGCTTAACGCATAATGAGCAGATCCCGCGTCAGCAAGTGGTGTCAATCGTTGCCGATTTTTATCCACTGCTGAAAGCCGAACTCTTTATGGGCATTAAAGATGTACCTGCCTATGTCAATCAAGTGCTGGATTTCTTCATTGAACAAGGGTTAGTGGTCGAGACTGATACCTTAGCTGTCGTGCCAGAGCACACTAGCCAACTATTATTGTTAGCCAGTTCCGTGAGCGAGACCTTGCAACGCTATGCGATTATTTTCAACCTGTTAGCGAACAGACCTAAGATGGAGCGCTCAGAACTTGAGTCTGAGAGTCATCTACTTGCCCAGCGTTTAGGCGCTTTGCATGGCATTACCGCGCCTGAGTTCTACGATAAGAAACTTTACGGCACCTTGAGCGTTAAGCTCAAAGAATTGGGATATCTGGCGGATAACCAAGATAAGTCCAATATCAATCGCATACGAGATCAAGCCAATAGCTTATTACGTCCGTCAGTGAAACAAACGATAGTGGCGAGTGTCACCGCGGAGCATACAGTTTAATGGCAAATCATATGAATGCGGCTAAGCATAAGCCCGCAGGTAAGTCCTTGCTCGGCGGCGCCATGATTATTGCTGGCACGACCGTAGGTGCTGGGATGTTTTCTCTGCCCGTGGTCGGTGCAGGTATGTGGTTTGGCTATTCGATTTTAATGTTATTGGGCATTTGGTTTTGCATGTTGATGTCGGGCTTATTGCTACTCGAAACCAATTTGCATTTCGAGCCCGGTGCCAGCTTCGATACTTTAAGCAAGCAAACCTTAGGGCAGTTTTGGCGGATAGTGAACGGCGTTTCCATCGCGTTCGTGCTGTATATTTTGACCTATGCCTATATCAGCGGCGGTGGCTCGATTGTGAATCACAGCTTGCAGGGCATGGGAATTGAGTTACCGCAAAGTGTGGCAGGGCTAGTGTTTGCCATAGTATTGGCGAGCATAGTGTTGATCAGCACTAAGGCCGTGGATCGCATTACCACGATTATGCTCGGCGGTATGATCATTACCTTCTTCCTCGCTATTGGCAATTTACTGATCGAAATCGATGTGACTAAGTTGCTCGAACCCGATGGTAATAGTAGCTTTTCACCTTATCTGTGGGCGGCGCTACCCTTTGGTCTTGCCAGCTTTGGCTACCATGGTAACGTTCCCAGCTTAGTGAAGTATTACGGCAAAGATTCCACCACCATTATCAAGGCGATTTTCGTCGGCACCTTTATCGCGCTGGTGATTTATGCCTGTTGGTTAGTGGCGACTATGGGCAATATTCCCCGCAGCCAGTTTATCGATATTATTGCCAAAGGCGGCAATATGGGCGTCTTGGTGGGCGCTTTGTCCGAGGTGATGGCGAGTAGCTGGTTGAACAGTATGTTAACGCTGTTTGCTAACTTGGCCGTGGCTTCATCTTTCTTAGGGGTGACCTTAGGTTTGTTCGATTATCTAGCCGACTTGTTTGGTTTTGACGATTCTCGCTCGGGCCGGATGAAAACCGCGTTAGTGACCTTTGTGCCGCCGACGATTTTAGGATTATTGTTCCCCGACGGCTTCTTGGTGGCGATTGGCTTTGCGGCATTAGCGGCGACAGTGTGGGCGGTAATCGTCCCGGCGCTGATGGCCTATAAATCGCGGCAGTTATTCCCCGAGAGCACAGGTTTTAGAGTGATAGGCGGTACACCGTTGATTATTCTTGTGGTGTTATTTGGCATAGTCACGGGTGCTTGTCATCTGCTCGCGATGGCAAATTTACTGCCGCAATATTCCTAATTTTTTCGATGATTTAAGCCCTCCATGTGAGGGCTTTTTTGTATTTAGCGATTGAGTTTTAATCCTGCAGATCTTTTTTATCCCGACACTGTACAGAAGCCCGAACTCAGGCTTAACTCGAATGATTGTAAAAACGAAGGAGCAAATGATGAAAATTACTCAGTACGCACAAGGACATGCATGTTGGGTTGAACTCGCAAGCCACGATTGGCAAGCTGCTAAGGCATTCTACCAAGCGTTATTTGGTTGGGATTCAGTAGACATGCCAATCCAGGAAGGTCATTTTTCGCTATTTAATTTAGCAGGTGATGATTTAGGCGCCATGTACCAAATTCCTGAGTCTGAGTCGCAGATCCCCAGTCATTGGCGTGTCTACTTTGCCGTGGATGATATGGATGCTAGCATTGCAGCTATTCAAGCTGCGGGCGGCCAAGTGCACATGGGGCCGCATATTGTGGGAGATGCGGGCGTGATGGCGCAGGTGAGCGATCCGCAAGGCGCACGTTTTGCACTGTGGCAAGCGAAGAACCACATAGGTGCTCGCCGTCAGGGTGAACTCAATACCCTTTGCTGGGTTGAGCTGGCTTGCAAAGAGCCGCGTACTGAAGAAGCCTTTTACTGCAAAATATTCCCTTGGACTAACACGCTCAGCGATATGCCAGACATCGAATACTCTGAGTGGCAAGTTGATGGGCAATCCATCGGCGGTATGATGACCATCATGCCAGAATGGGGCGATATCTCTCCCCATTGGCTGCTTTATTTTACCGTAGCCGATTGCGATGCATTTGCAGAAAAAGCCCAAGCATTAGGCGCGCAAGTGTGCATTCCGCCCAGTGATATCCCCGATGTGGGTCGATTCTCTGTGATAGCTGATGCTCAAGGTGCCACCTTTGCGGTGATCGAGCTTAATCAGATGTAAGGCCATATTTAGGACGAGTCACATTTAAGATTAAAAACGGCGACACTCAGTCGCCGTTTTTATGTGTCTAACCATCTGTTTAATTAGCATTATCAATCATGATTGTCTCAGGGCAGGAGCCTCTGCCTGCCTTGTTAGCCTTGGCGAGTAGGCTAGGCAAGGAGTCTGAGGCTTTAATGACCTCGGGCAAATTAATGCGGATTTCACTCAGTAATCCCTTGCCACATTCTAGGCTCATTTTAGCGTGAGCACCTTGACCGAAACTGCTATCAAAACTTTGGTTTAACTCACTTTTACTGACACTTTTACCTATGTTTTCATGAATAAATTTTTGTACCCATGCCGAGGCATTGACCGCTTGGGTCAGCTGGGTTGCCAATAAAAAGTACTCGTTAGGGTCTTGGCTACGGCAAGTGCCGTGTTTCCACCATTCGTGGCGTTCTAAACAGGTGCCATATTGGGCGCTTGGCATGACTTCTTCTAAATTTTTGCGCACCGATGGGTTAAGTTCAAGCTCAGGATAAGTACAGAAATCATTTGGTTGCAGTTTGACTGTGCTGCAATAGCCATAACGTGTGCCGCATTGTTGTTTATTCGGCCACAGTCCGTGCAGGCTGAAGTGTTGCCACTGGCTCGATTCTGGCGTTTGGCTGAGGGCGCGGCATTCGGCTTTGCGGCGGCCATAGAGTTCGCAGAAGGTGCTTTGCCAGCTTAATGCCAGCACGTTGGCGTCAAATTCACCGCCGATTTGGCATTGATCTCCTTGGCGTTTCTCTGGTGTGCCATGCTCTTTAAGGCTATCTCGGCTTTTGGCTTTAATGTTCGATGCCGTGGTGGTTTGCGCGGGTTCTACCGCTGTTGCAGGTGTCGATACATTACTGCCGGCAACATTGGAAAGATACTGACCACAAGCGCCACTGATCCACCGCATGGGAGACTTCACTGCGTTGGTGCGCACTCGCAGCCAATCAGGTTTGGCGCTGTTGCCGAGGATTTCGAGTACCGGATAGCGCTCACCAATATTGCTCTGCCATTGATCTGGATTCGTCTGCTTATTTTTCGATTGAAATAGCTCACAGCGTTTATCGGCAACGAACTCACCGGTCGCGGGCGCGGCAAAGGCAGGTGCTGCTGAAATGATTAACGCAGCGCATAAACCGAACGCCGCAAGTAACGTACGCGATAGGCTTTTAAGGGAAAGTGCTTGCGGCCATATCCGGCGGATGGTCAAACAAAATGGCTTGGTCATGTGATGGAATCCTTTCTTCTCTAGCAATTAATCAGAGCAAGGCTAAACGGACGCTTGCTGGCAAACCATTTTGCAGGTAATTCAACGAATTCGCTAATGAGATTTGGTTTAGTGACAGTGGGATTGTTAGCGTGTTTGATTGGATTCAGTACAGTTTTGAAAGCAGTGGAAGTGCTGAGTATATCTAGTTTACTGCTTTTTATATTTGCAATGAGTTAGCTATTTAGTTAAGGTCAAATGATGAAAAAATATTCTATGTCTTTCATATCATACACTTTCGTAACTACTTGGTGGCGCTTATTCCTATAGAGCGGCGCTAGGATTCTTATATTCAAAAGCTGCCGGAAGGCAACTAGTGAATATCCATTATTGTGTCTCCGGTTGGTTAATTTATCGGAGATATAACATGCAAATTAGTTCATCAAAACCGCTTTTATCCTCAAATACTCAAGAGAAAGTGCTTACTGGTGATAGGGCGACAGGGCCTTTACATCTGGGTCATTATGTTGGCTCGCTCAAGCAAAGAGTCGAGTTACAACATAGATTTGACCAAACTATCCTTGTCGCCGATATGCAAGGCCTAACGGACAATGGGCATAACCCTCAGAAAGTGGCATCGAATATTTTAAATGTTGTAGCTGATTATCTCGCTATCGGAATCGACCCCAGTAAAACCACTATATGTTTACAGTCAGCTATTCCAGCATTGGCTGAGCTGACTATGTACTATGCAAACTTAGTTTCTATTGCCAGACTGGAACGAAATCCGACCGTTAAAAGTGAGATAAACAATAAAGATTTTGGTCGGGCCATTCCTGCAGGTTTTTTAACCTACCCCATTAGTCAGGCCGCTGATATTACCGCCTTTCGTGCGACGCTTATTCCTGTGGGAGATGATCAGTTGCCTATGTTGGAGCAGACGAATGAAATCGTTAGGAAGCTTAATTCGATAGCACAGGATGAGGTGCTACTGGAGTGTAAGCCGTTATTGAGTAATGTATCACGCTTACCCAGTGTTGATGGCAAAGGTAAAATGTCTAAGTCTATGGGCAATTCCATAATGTTAGGTTCAAGTGCGCAAGATATTTCAAAGGCAGTTAAGGCTATGTATACCGATCCTTTGCATTTGAATGTGAATGATACGGGACGGGTCGAAGGCAATGTCGTTTTTACTTATCTCGATGCTTTTCACCCTGACATAGAATATGTGGCTGAGCTCAAATCGCATTACCAAAAAGGCGGCTTAGGTGATGGTAAGACTAAAGCTATTTTAGAGGAGTGCTTACAAGAGTTGCTTGCGCCAATTCGTGAGCGCCGGGCTTTACTCTTATCTGATAAAGCTCAGTTAGTGTCGATACTCAAAGTTGGAACGGAACAAGCCCGTGAAGAGTCGGATGCTGTATTACGACGAGTTAAAGCTGCGTTCGGCCTAAATTTATTTTGATGCAGCACTATTTTGCTGAAGAAGGCTCGGGTGAATTTTATGAATCTGAGTAGTGCTAAATAATAAAACCCCTAGAGTTTTGAGGACGCTAGGGGTTTTATTTCAAATATCTAAGCGTCTTTGTTTAATTTACGCGAGTAAATCAGTAGATAGAGTGCGGGTAGGACAAACAGCGACAGTATGGGCGCTGTGACCATGCCGCCGACCATAGGTGCGGCGATTTTTTGCATCACATCGTTACCCGAACCTGCGCCCCACATTATGGGCAGTAGGCCGAAGAAGATGGTCGCCACTGTCATCGCTTTGGGGCGGATCCGCATAACGGCGCCTTCAATCAAAGCTTCTTTCAGGTCATTGACGCTGTGGTAATTATCTTTTTCTTGCCTGTGCTTGATGGCGTTATTGAGATACACCAACATCACCACCCCAAACTCGGCGGCGACACCCGCTAAGGCAATCATACCGACAGCGACGGCCACTGAGATGTTGTAATCCAGCAGATACAACAACCAAGTGCTGCCGACCAATGCGAAGGGGAGGCTTAGCATAATAATGCTGGCCTGAATGGTGGAGCCGAAGGTCATCATCAGCAGGATGAAGATCACGGCTAACGCCATAGGGATCACTTGTTTAAGCTTAGCATCGACTCTTTGCATATATTCGTACTGACCCGCAAAGCTATAGCTGTAACGGGGCGGGACGACGAGTTCGGCGTCTAAGGCCGTTTTCGCGGTGGCGATATACTCACCGATAGAGGTGCCCTCGATATCGATAAACACCCAAGAGATTAAGCGGCCATTCTCGCTCTTTAACATAGGCGCGCCATCGTTAATTTCGATGTCGGCCAAGTTACGTAGCGGCAGATAATGCCCCGACTTAGTGATCACGGGCAGCTCGCGCAGTTTCTCGATGTTGTCGCGCAGTTCACGGGGATAACGTAGGTTGATTGGATAACGTTCGGCGCCTTGTACCGACTCACCAATATCCATACCGCCAATGGCATAACGCACCACATCTTGAATATCCTGCAACGTCATACCGTAACGAGCGGCCACATCCAGTTTCGGACTGATATCGATATAACGGCCGCCGCCACTGCGTTCGGCGTAGGCCGACTTGGTGTGTGGCACTTTGCTTAAGATAGCTTCAATCTTAGTGCCAATGCTTTGCAGTTCGTTGACATCGGCTCCAGTGATCTTGATGCCGACAGGGGTTTTGATCCCCGTCGAGAGCATGTCGATACGGGTTTTGATAGGTTGCACCCAAGCATTGGTGAGTCCCGGTACTTTTACGGTTTGCTGCAGCTGGGCAATGATGCCATCTAAGGTCATGCCTTCACGCCATTCGTCATGGGGTTTAAGCATGATAGTGGTTTCAAGCATGGTCAGCGGCGCGGGATCGGTCGCGGTTTCGGCGCGGCCTACTTTGCCAAACACGCGGGCCACTTCGGGCACGGTTTTAATTAAACGGTCGGTTTGCTGCAGCACTTCGGCGGCCTTGCTGGCACTGATGCCTGGCAATGCCGTTGGCATGTAGAGCAAATCGCCTTCTTCGAGGGCGGGCATAAACTCGCTGCCCATGCGGGTCATAGGATACCAAGCGCTGGCCAGCGCGACTAAGGCTAACATCAGGGTGACTTTAGGGAATTTCAGTACCAGTTTGAGTGACGGTTGGTAAAGCGCGATCAAGAAACGGCTGATGGGATTACTGCGTTCGCTGGGGATTTTGCCGCGAATAAAGTAACCCATCAAAATCGGCACTAAGGTGATCGATAAAAAGGCCGCCGCTGCCATGGCGAAGGTTTTAGTGTAGGCCAGTGGCGCGAATAATCGACCTTCTTGCGCCTCGAGTGCAAACACAGGTACAAAGCTTAAGGTGATAATAATTAATGAGAAAAATAGCGCAGGGCCGACTTCAATCGAGGCCTCGGTGACGATGCGCCAATGCTCTTTTGTATCGGGTTCGCGCTCATGTTCCGCTTTAAAATGCTCTAAATGTTTGTGCAGGTTTTCGATCATCACAATCGCGCCATCCACCACGGCGCCGATAGCAATGGCGATGCCGCCAAGGCTCATGATATTGGCGTTAACACCCATCTTATTCATCACAATAAAGGCGATTAGGATAGATAGCGGCAGGGTGATCACGGCCACGAGTGTGGAGCGCGCATGCAGTAAAAACAGCAAGCAGACTAAGCCGACCACCAACATTTCTTCGACGACCTTGCTAAACAAGTTGTCGACGGACTTAAGGATCAAGTGGGATCTGTCATAGGTTGGGATAATCTCAACCCCATCGGGCAGGCCAGCTTTGAGTTCTTCGAGTTTTGCTTTCACTGCATCAATTGTCGCTAAGGCGTTTGCGCCGTAACGCATCACCACAATTCCGCCAACGACTTCTCCTTCGCCGTCGAGTTCGGCTATGCCGCGGCGAGAGGCTGGGCCTTTACGCACAGTAGCAACATCTTTGAGCGTTAAACCTGTGCCAGAAGGACTGGTGATGCCAAGGGGGATTTCACGAAAATCCTCTAGCGTCTGGCGATAGCCTTTGGCGCGCACCATGTACTCGGCTTCGGCCATCTCGATCACTGAGCCGCCAGCTTCGCTGTTGGCTTTGTCTATGGCTTGTTTAATGGTGGCAATATCCAGCTTATAGATCGCCATTTTATCGGGTTCAAGTACTATCTGATAGGTTTGCTCCATGCCACCAACGGTGGCGACTTCAGACACGCCCGCCACGCTTTGCAGCTCTAGCTTGAGATACCAATCCTGCAGACTCTTGAGTTGCGATAAATCTAAATTGCCGGAGCGATCGACCAGCGCATATTCATACACCCAACCGACACCAGACGCATCGGGGCCGAGGGAAGGTTGCACATTTTGCGGTAAACGGCTGCTGATCTGACTCAGGTATTCAAGCACCCGTGAGCGAGCCCAGTAAATGTCGGTGCCATCTTCAAAAATCACATACACGTAAGAGTCGCCGAACATGGAATAACCACGCACGGTTTTAGCACCAGGTACGGCTAACATGGCGGTCGACAAGGGATAAGTCACTTGTTCTTCAACCAATTTTGGCGCTTGACCCGGATAAGGGGTTTTAATGATCACTTGCACATCGGATAAATCCGGCAGCGCATCGAGCGGCGTTTTTCGCAGCTCCTGTACGCCCCAAACAGTGATCATGATGGCGATAATCAACACCATAAATCGCTGCCTGATGGACGCCTCGATAATATATTTCAACATAACGCGCTCCTAGTGCTGATGACCGCTGCTTAAACGCATTAAACTGCCCTTGAGGCTAGCCTCGGAGTCGAGTAAGAATTGCCCCGAAATCACCACACGTTCACCTTCATTCAGGCCTGAAATAATCTCGGCCTTGCCTTGGCTCATCATGCCGACGGTTACTGCCTTGGCGGTAAAGCTGTCGTCGATTTGCTTGACGATCACGCGGTTTTCTTTGCCCGTTTGAATTAAAGCTTCCTGCGGGATCACTAGCACATCTTTATTCGGGCCACCGAATAGTGAGACTTTGGCGAGGGTTTTAGGTCTTAAATCTACCTCGGTATTGTTGAGCACTACTCGTACTCGCAGGCTGCGAGTGACTGGATCAAGCTCAGGGTAGATATAATCGATCGTGCCTTCGATGCTGCTGATATTCATGGCTGGAACGGCAATTTCGGCCTTCTGACCTTTGGCAATCCAGCTTTGCTCGTTCTCAAAGACGTCGGCAATCACCCAAACTTTGGAGAGATCCACTAGGGACATGACTTCGGTCGAAGGCTGAATGTACATGCCATCACGAACGTCGAGGGCTTTAACTATGCCATCCTCTTTTGCGTAGAAAGGTACGCGATACTGGGTTTGATGTGAATCGGCTAATTGTTTGATTTGCTTATCGTTAAAACCGAGGAAAGATAAGCGTAAACCCGCATTGCGCACCAAATCTTTGTAGCGACCTTGGCCGTTTGCTTTGGCAGTGTCCATGGCGAGCAGGTAGTCATCTTGGGCGTTAATTAAATCGGGAGAGTAGATCTCGTAGATCAGCTGGTCTTTCTTGACGGTATCACCTACGGATTTGATCATCAGTTTTTCAATCCAGCCAGTAACGCGGGCATGGATATGGGTGATTTGGCTTTCGTCATAGTCGATTTGACCGACGGTTTCGACAAATTTCCACAGTGTGTCGCGTTCAACCTTGGCGACTTTGAGTGCCAACGCTTGCTGCATGCTGCCGGATACATTGATGTTGATTTCTTGGGTATTACCGCCCGTTTCGACCTTTTCTAAGTTCATACCGCAGATAGGGCAAGTGCCGGGTACGTCACTGATAATGTGGGCATGCATAGGGCAAACGTACTTGATTGTTGTCACATGATTTTGGGCTTTAACTAAACTGTCGGCCTTAGGGGTTGGGGTATCGAATACCTGACTCGAAGCTTTGGCGGCAGAGGTTTGCCCATGCTCAGAGGCTTGGTGATCTGCGGCTTGATGCTGTGCATGCTCGGCAGCAGGACTCGCGGTATCGAGTTTTTCGACCAAAAACATATTGCACTTAGGGCAGCGACCGGGCTCATGGCTGAGCACTTCGGGGTGCATAGGGCAAGTGTAGGTTTTCACTTGATTTAACTGGTTGTTTTTAGGTGCAATGGCGGATTGTGTCACTGCAGCTTCGGTCGCAACGGGTTCTTGTGTGCTCGCCAGTTGGGCATGGCTCAGCCAAGGCGTACTGATGAGTAAGCTACTCAAGATCAGTACGGCCTTAGGGGCCTGCTTTTTCGCGGTATTAAATTGGTTCATATGCCTCATCTCCAGCCTAGCTTAGTGGTGTTCGTGCGCGTTGTGCATCGCACCTTCAGCTGTTTTTGCTTCCGTCGCTTTTGGCTCTAAATCCATACCACATTTAGGGCAGGAATCGCCTTTAGTGCCTGTCACTTCGGGGTGCATAGGGCAAACATAGGTTTGTGCTTGTTGCTGCGGATTTGCATTGTCGTGTTGATGTTCGTGCGGCGTAGCCGTGGCAAACACGCTAGTGCTGGTCAGCAAGAATGTAATTAAGGCGAGATTAGTTAGGGTTTTCATATTATTCACTCCATCGGATTAACGGCCGAATATGAGCGCATAAACGTCTGTGAGGACGGCAGATCAAAGCGGTTCGCTTTGATAGACGGATTAATGCCACAGCTCGGCATTCGGCTCAGTTATCAACGTTTTGCGAGACTCGGGTGCACGATTTAACGATAAGGCACCACAATAAACGGCTAATTTGGGTGTTAGCTTAGGGCTAACTGGATTGTCGTTTTAGCTTGGCTTCTTTAAGGGCGATTTGCCCATTAAGCGCAAAGTAGGCCTAGGCTATCGGAGGTTTAAAGGCCGAAGACAAAGAGATCGAGTGGAAATGAGGCATAGGAGTGGCCATTGCAGTATCGCTCATGCTCACACTTGGCCAGAGGTGTGGGCTGAATAGAGTGCCAGCGACTGAAATCGTCAAACAATGACCACAATCATTTGAACATGATGTGGTGCCATCACAGCAATGCTGTTTCGCGCCGGGAAGCATTTTATCGTTGCAGCAATCCGCGTTGGCCATTGAATGTGAGTCAGAAGGGTTCTCAGTGTTCATCTGCATCATGGCAGTATGGTGCATTTGGGAGGAAGCTTCATGATTCATCGCACTCATATCCATAGTGTGTGGCACCATGGCGTGACCATTAGACACAACACTTTGCCCGACGAGTGCGAGTAAAGTGAACATGACTAAAAAGTAACGACCGAGTGTGTGATGCATAAGTATTCCAAATGATGAACGGCTTGAGTCTAGCATAGAGGCATTATGCTGTAATGATTTAACTCACATTTCAGCACATGCCTCAGATTAAATATTTAACTCGTCTAAATTAGAAAGCGGGATTGCTGACTAACATTTTCGCCATCAGTTGGCTGTGGCTTTGTAGTGGATATTCGCCCGCTTTCTCACCATTAATACTGAGTTGAATCGTTGGATATTTAATAAATTGGCGCGCTTCAGCTTCAGTCATTATTTTGGGCTGGGTGATTTGGTAGCTATCACTCGCCTTCACATCCAGCACTAAGTAAAGCGGCGCTGATTTAACCCAGTTGCCACTATCATCGGCGCGATAATCAAATATATCCTGATATTTTAGCTCGAGCAGTACTTTCCCGGCGGAGAGTTGGATAGGTTTAAAGGGCGTCGCTGGCACACCATTGATACTGATAACACTGAGCGAATCTGTGCTTTTTAAGCTGGCGGCTGTAACTGTGGTGCTACTTAATAAGGCGCCGATAACGAAAGTAAGGCCTAGTAAGCTTTTGTTCAATAAAGTGGTTTTCATAATAAACTCCAAAAATTCTCTGTACCTAGTTGCAGTGCGAATATGCAGCGGCGCAAGCTAAGGTGTTTAGTCGGTTTTACGTTGTAAAAAACGAAAGACGTTACAGTGAATTGGAGGTGGGAGGCGGGGTGATGAGTCCAAGATCGGCAGTTTGCATCGCCCAGCCTTGGATGGCAATACGCTTGCTTGCTGGGTTGGCGAAGGCCAGTTCTAGCATTGCAGGCTCAAGGTAAAGTGATGATAGGCAATGGGTTTGACAATGATTTGTCATACTATCTTGGCAGTGTTGCAAGCAATCGGATGCAGCACAATCTGGCATGATGCAGTTCATTTCTGCATCCATCATCAGCATGGTTTGACTGCTGTGGCCATTGGTGTTGGCTGAAGTTGGCATAGCACTCACCATCGCCGATTGGGCGATTAGCGAAAATAACACTGCTATGGTGATCCAAAATTTAGCCATGATAACTCGGAAAATTGATTGCTTACCCTTAGAGACCTTAGTTAGCCCGATAAAGTTTCATATACGGTTCAAATTTTAATTTTTAATGATTTATTTCTCCGCCTCCTTCAATGATTAAACAAAACCTCGACCGGATCACATTTCTATTTTCTAGAAATGATTTCAATAGTTATTGATTCTCAAAGGGGAAATCTCATCGCGATAATCGCTAACTTGCGATTATGGGATGATTGCATTAGCTTTAGTTAAAGTGCATTGCAGCTCAGCTAGCGGTTTTTACCAAATGTCGTCCTAATAGTTAGAGCTAAGTCTCATTTTGCGCTTTTAAGGTTAATTTAATCGGCAAATTTCGGCTTAAAATCAAATTTCTAATAAATGAAAGAACATAAACTAGTCTTATAAAAACTAATTTTGACAATTTTTGGAGATAGAGTGATGAACTGGCGTGCACTATTTAAACCTAGCGCAAAATATTCAATCCTGGCGCTACTGGTCGTCGGTATTGTTATCGGTGTTGTGGGCTATTTCGCAACCCAAACAACCTTACATGCAACCAGCCAAGACGCATTCTGTATGAGCTGCCACAGCCAGCATTCATTGAAAGATGAAGTGATGGCGTCTGCCCACGGCAATAACCGTGTGGGTATCGTGGTTCAGTGTCAGCAATGTCACATCGCACAGGAACCATTCCAATACCTGAAGAAAAAGATCATCGTTTCTAAGGACGTTATTGGTTTCTTAACTATCGATGGCTTTAACACGCAAGCATGGTTAGATGAAAACCGTAAAGAACAAGCTGAGTTAGCGCGTGATTACCTACGTGCAATCGATTCTTCAACCTGTCAAAACTGTCACAACCGTATTTATGAAAACCAATCAGAAAATATGAGCAAAATGGCAGTGAGAATGCACAGCAATAACTTCAAGAAAGCCCCTGAAGACAGAAAAACCTGTATCGACTGTCACAAAGGCGTCGCTCACCCTTACCCTAAAGGATAAGGTTTAACGATTAACTTGCGTTATCGTTAGTCATTAAAAAGCCCTCTGTTGAGGGCTTTTTGCTGTCTGAATGCCTGATGGTGTCTAAATGTTAGGTTAACTCGCTGGAGTCATCACTTTTTGTCGATAAGCTAACAGGCTAAAAATACCGAAGATAAATACTTGCAGATAATCAAGCTTTGTTAATGGCAGTAAGGTCTTAAATAGCATGTGGAAAATGGCCACTTGGAAGCAGTGCATCATGCAGGTTATGCCAAACAGGATATTCAAAATAATCGCCACATTACCTTCAAATGGCATAACCAAGTTGTAGGCCATCATCAACCAAGCGATGAGGGTAATGGCTTTACCTAGGTTAATCAGCAAGGGCATGGCTTTCATCTTCGATAGGTTCGGCAGTGTTGTCGGCTTGATATTGATATAAGCGGTAACTCACTTGCCCCGCATTCTTTTCTTTCAAGGCGTGCCAGCTAGATGGAATGGCCAGTTGGGTTAATTCAGATTCGATCTCGACATAAATCAGCGCGCCATCATTGAGCCAAGCTTGAGTATCGAGCAGTTGAATGGTCTTTTCTGCCAATCCTTTGCGAAAGGGTGGATCGATAAACACTACATCGAAACCTTGCTCGCAGCCCCTTTGCAACACCACTAAGGTATCGGCGTTGAGCACTTCGGCCTTATCGCATTTAAGGGTTTGCAGATTTTCTTTTAATTGCATGGCTGCGCCGCGTTGCAACTCGATAATCTTGGCGAAACTGGCATAGCGAGATAGGGCTTCGAGGGCTAGAGCGCCGCTGCCGCCGAAACAGTCGAGTACTCGCGCATTAACTAAGTCATTGGCAAGCCAGTTAAACAGGGTTTCGCGCACTCTGTCTGTTGTCGGGCGTAAACCTTCGAGATCTTGAATAGGTAAACGACGCGAGCGCCATTGTCCCGCGATAATCCGCACTTGGCCGCTACCGGGTTTATTTTTGGCG
Source organism: Shewanella sp. SP2S2-6 (assembly GCF_031931965.1). Classification (NCBI taxonomy): domain Bacteria; kingdom Pseudomonadati; phylum Pseudomonadota; class Gammaproteobacteria; order Alteromonadales; family Shewanellaceae; genus Shewanella; species Shewanella sp. SP2S2-6. The sequence continues at coordinate 55,621 of NZ_JAUOEQ010000014.1, forward strand.
GTTTGACTTTTGGTCACATTATTGTTGACCGTTCGATTCTTAACCAAAGTGCCCCCGTGATTTTGCCTGAAGAAAGAAAGTGGTAGACTATGCCACCTTAATAAAGGCCACTATTTTATATCAAAGTCTCACTAAAAGGTGAGAAGGCTGAGTGAGCTTAGCTAATTGCCGACTTTTTGGGCGTAATTGCCGAGGCAATCTGGTATAACATCAGGGTCTTATTCAAAATTCAACACTGAAGTAGAGCGCTGGAATCACACATGGCAAAGAAAGGTTTTTTCTCCTGGTTTCGTAAAGATAAGTCCCAAGATGAGGTCGTCGCTGAAACTCCAGTTGTTACTCCAACACAAGACACTGAAGCAGCAGAGCGTTTAGAACAAGAACACGCAGAGGCGCAACGTTTAGCTGTTGAGGCAGAGGCTCAAGCGGCCGCAGAAAAGCTGGCAGCAGAACAGTTAGCTGCCGAGCAGGCGCAAGCCGAGCGTATTGTCCAAGAACAAGCAGTAATCGAAGCCCAGCGTTTAGCCGAGCAACAAGCCGAAGCGGCGCGTCTGGCGGCTGCTCAGTTAGAAGCGGAACAACTTGCGAAAGTGCAAGCCGAGCACGTTGCTCAAGAGCAAGCACAAATCGAAGCCCAACGTTTAGCTGAACAGCAAGCCGCTGCTGAGCAATTAGCACAAGCTAAGGCTGAAGCCGAGCGCGTTGCTCAAGAGCAAGCACAAATTGAAGCCCAACGTTTAGCTGAACAGCAAGCCGAAGCTGCTCGTCTGGCGGCTGCTCAGTTAGAGGCCGAACAGCTTGCTGCAGATCAGTTGGCCGCTGAACGACTCGCTGCTGAACAAGCGGCAGCCGAGGAAGCTGAACGTGCTCGTGTTGCCGCCGAACAAGCTGCCGCTGAAGCATTAGCTGCGGAGCAACCCGCTGAGCCTGTTGTTGAATTGCAGCCTGAGCCGCAGGCGAGACCCGTTAAGGAAGGGCTATTTGCTCGCTTGAAACGCGGTTTGATGCGTACCAGCGAGAATATTGGCAGTGGTTTTATCGGTCTATTTCGCGGCAAGAAAATCGATGATGATCTGTTTGAAGAACTCGAAGAACAGTTATTAATCGCCGATGTTGGCGTCGAAACAACCACGCGTTTGATCAAGAATTTGACTGAGCAAGCGTCGCGTAAGCAATTGAAAGATGCTGAAGCTTTATATGACTTGCTGCGGGAAGAAATGCAGAAGACGCTCGACCCAGTCGCAATTCCGTTAGTGCCAGACAATGCAAATGGCCCATTTGTGATCTTAATGGTCGGCGTTAATGGTGTGGGTAAAACCACCACTATCGGCAAATTAGCCAAACAATATCAGAGCCAAGGTAAGTCAGTTATGTTAGCCGCGGGCGATACTTTCCGCGCGGCCGCAGTCGAGCAGCTACAGGTTTGGGGTCAACGTAATGATATTACTGTGATTGCCCAACATACAGGTGCCGACAGTGCCTCTGTGCTGTTTGACGCTTTGCAAGCGGCCAAGGCACGTAAAGTGGATGTGTTGATCGCTGACACTGCGGGTCGTTTGCAGAACAAAGCGCACTTGATGGAAGAATTGAAGAAAGTGGTGCGAGTGATGAAAAAACTCGACCCAGATACGCCGCATGAGGTCATGCTGACACTCGATGCGAGCACGGGACAAAATGCGATTAGCCAAGCGCAATTATTCCAAGAAGCCGTAGGTGTAACGGGTATTACCATCAGCAAGTTAGACGGAACGGCTAAGGGCGGCGTGGTCTTTGCGATTGCCGATAAGTTTAATATTCCGATCCGTTACATAGGCGTGGGTGAGCAAATTGATGATTTGCGTACTTTTAATTCGAAAGAATTTATCGATGCCTTGTTCACTCAAGAAAAAGCGGATAGCTAATTTATGATTGATTTTCAGCAGGTCAGTAAGATTTATCCTGGCGGCCAAATGGCGCTGGAAGATGTGAATTTTCATCTACAACAAGGTGAAATGGCATTTTTAACCGGCCACTCGGGTGCGGGTAAAAGTACGCTGTTGAAATTAATCACGGTTATCGAGCGGGCGACGACCGGTCGTGTCGCCATCAATGGCCACGACATCGCCAAAGTCAGCCCTAAGCATGTGCCTTATTTGCGTCGCAATATCGGCATGATTTTCCAAAACCATCACCTATTGATGGACCGAAGCGTGTTCGACAATGTGGCCTTGCCTTTGGTGATTGAAGGTTTCTCCCACGGTGAAATCCGTAAGCGAGTGGCCGGCGCCCTCGACATGGTGGGCTTGTATGGCAAAGAGCGCCATAACCCGATTATGTTGTCCGGCGGTGAACAGCAACGCGTCGGCATTGCCCGTGCGATTGTGAACAAGCCGCCCTTACTGCTCGCCGATGAACCAACGGGTAACTTAGATCCTAAATTATCTATGGATATTTTGCGTCTGTTTGAAACCTTCAACGATGCAGGAACCAGCGTGTTAATCGCGACCCATGATTTAGGCTTAATCGCGCGGATGAAATATCGCACTTTCACCCTCAAACAGGGTCGTATGTTGGGCGCACAGGAATTACATCCTAGCGTGCATACGCGCGCGCCGACCAATAGAGGTGAAGGGCAATGAGCGACAGCGCTAAATTAACCCGCAGTAAGTTACCTCTGTCTGGGCGGATTGTGATGTTCTTTATTCGTCACGCACAGCAAGCGATGGCGAGTATGGGAGAGCTCTGGCGCAATCCAGTGTCTTCCGTGATGACGATGGCGGTATTGGGAGTGAGCCTGAGCTTGCCTGCGGCTTTGCAAGTGTTAGTGAAAAACGCTGAAACCATTACCAGCTCTTGGAACAGTGCTGCGGAGATCTCTTTGTTTATCGAAGACAATCGCAGCGAGCAAACGATTCAGAGCCTGCTGACGCGGATTCGCACTTATTCCGAAGTGGATAAAGTGCAGTACATAGATAAAAACCAAGCCCTAGAAGAGTTTCAACGCTTATCTGGTTTTGGTGAGGCCTTGGCCTATTTAGATAAAAACCCTCTGCCAGCGGTCATTACCGTCACGCCGACACCGCGTTACTCAACGCCAGTGGGCGCCCGTGAACTGTTAACTAAACTAGAGCGCGAGCCTGAGATTAGCTTTGGCCGTTTAGATATCGAATGGTTAGAACGGTTACAGGCGGTAGTGCGTCTACTCGAACGTACTGTGATGGCGATTGCCGCGTTACTCGTGCTGGCCGTGGTCTTAGTGATAGGTAATACGATTCGCTTAGCGATTATGAATCGGCGCAGCGAAATTGAAGTGATGAAGCTAGTCGGAGCAACTGAAGCCTTTATCCAGCGCCCATTTCTCTACACTGGGATTTGGTACGGAGTCATTGGCGGCATATTGGCTTGGCTTATCATCAACTTATTAGTGTGGTATCTCGATTCTGCCCTTGCCGAACTTTTAGGTTTGTATGGCAGTCAGCTCGAGATGAAATCACTCACTTTTATTGAACTGCTGCAATTGGTTGGACTTGCCTCATTTTTAGGTTGGTTAGGTTCGTATTTGTCTGTACGCCAGCATTTACGGTCGATTGAACCTTCATAATAATCAGTCGATTAAACTAAAAAAAGTGATGAAAAATATGCTGAGTAATGAACTTTTGTTCACTTGCAATGTCTACTTCAGCGAGGTAAAAAGGGTATCTGCAAACGAGCTGAGGTTGACATACTCTGTCAATTAGCCGATAGTTCGTGAGCTTATTCTTAGGGTATTTTGTTGTTGAACCTTAGAATGCACTCGTAAGTAGTCTGATAAATGTAGGAGAGCGAATGACCTTTCAAACGCAATCAATGGCACTGACAGTCCCACAGGGCGCCAGTAGTCTAGAAGCTTATATCCATTCAGTGACTAGCATCAGCATGCTGGACGCTGAGGCTGAGTATGAGTTAGCCAAGCGTTTACAGGAAACTGGTGATCTACAAGCTGCGAAGCAACTGATTATGTCGCACTTACGTTTTGTAGTGCACGTTGCTAAAGGCTATTCAGGCTATGGTTTGCCACAGGCAGACCTGATCCAAGAAGGCAACATAGGCTTGATGAAAGCGGTTAAACGCTTCGATCCCGATGTTGGCGTGCGTCTAGTGTCTTTTGCTGTGCACTGGATCAAAGCTGAAATTCATGAATATGTGCTTAAAAACTGGCGCATAGTTAAAGTCGCGACCACTAAAGCGCAACGTAAGTTGTTCTTTAACATCCGTAAAGCGAAAAAACGCTTAGGTTGGTTCAGCGATGCAGAAGTCACTATGGTGGCTGAAAATTTAGGTGTATCTAAGGCCGATGTGACCGAAATGGAATCACGTATGGCTGCGCAAGATCCTGCATTTGATTTAACCAATGATCAAGACGAGGAGCATGATTTTGCCCCAGTCCATTATTTGGAAGATCATTCATCGGATTTAGCGGAAAACATTGAAAACGACAACTGGGAATCGAATGCCCAAGGTCGTTTATTATCGGCCATCAAGACCTTAGACGAACGCAGCCAGCATATTCTGCGCGCCCGTTGGTTAGATGACGATAAAACCACACTGCAAGAACTTGCAGAGACTTACCAAGTGTCGGCCGAACGTATTCGCCAACTTGAGAAAAATGCCATGAACAAGCTAAAAGCTTGTATGGAAGCCTAAGTCACGTCACGTGTAAAGTGATTGTAACTTAAACATAAAAAAACCTGCTGCGGCAGGTTTTTTTATGGGAGAAAGAATAGATTTAATCGCGACACTTAAAGTGAATTTCGCTATAGCTATAAAGCTCAATCGTATTGAAACGTACGCAACTATGGCTGATTTCACCACGAGACATCAGATTTATCCTACATTTAGAACCGTTATAAATAGTTAATATATCTGTAACTTTTGAGCCTCAATTCAAAAGTTGTTTTCGATGCTTATTACAGAACGTTCTTGTTCCTCCGCATTTTGAGTATCGCCTTAAGCAAAGTTGATATGGATATTGAGCACGGAAGATTTGGTCGGGTAGCGATGGATTATGTACCAAGGAAAGCTTTTAAGTTAGAAGGGATGCCCGCCAATTTACGATAGATACTCATTATGCGGTTTTTTTAATGCTTACAAAGGTGGGAAGTTATGTTCTCAATGATCACTAAGTTAGCCCTATCATCAGAATCAGGTTGGGGTACTGCATTTCGTGTCAATGGGGGCGTCGAAGTATGTCAGCAGAGCTTGTTTTGGTTAGTTTGCAAAGGTATGCCCTGTGATATGAGAGATATTACCCTAAGCGACTTTATAGGATCGGTCGTTGTTGTTTGCCAATTTTCATTGCAAAAGTTGGTTGAATTTCTTGATTTTAATGAAATTCCATACTTCTTGGAGGATGATAGAGTTCGTTGGTTATTGCCGAGTAATATATCAAGTATCTATTATATTCAGTGGAAAAAACACACGATAGAATTAAATAAATCAGAATTTTATGGAGGGTGTATACTAAATTAAAGTTTAAAGTTTCATATTTACATTAAATTTTAGTGTGTAATCTCAAAAATTAATCAGTTATTCATAATAAATAATTTGTTGTTAATTTGAAAAATTAGCTTCAGACATCTCTATTCTGGCCGATACTTAACTTGTGTCCTTAACGCCGGAAGAGGTGCTTTATGAGAAAATTAACATTTTGGGGCAAACTCTGTAGTGCTGCACTACTCATTGTGGGTTTGAATTTAGTAGTAGCTGCAACAGAGTTTAGTACTCTTACATTTCGAGGTGAGGTGGCAGAACCTAGTTGCTACTCTGATTTATCTTCTATCAGTTGTTATAATCAATCTACACATCAATTCGACACTCAACTAATATCCTTAAATTTTTCCGAAGTATCTTCTCTTGATGGCATTGCCAAAAGTATTCCAACTAATTTTAGCCAAATAAACTCACTGGTATTTAATCGGTTGGATAGAAATGAAGTAATGATTTCATTTAATTATAATTAATAGAAACTGCGTTTAATTATAGGCAGCCATGATATTTAAGGCTGCCTATATTATTGATATTAGTTGATCAGATATTTCCTACAGCAGTGCAAGGTTAGTCCTATGGGGACTGCTGGATATTATTGTTATTGTATACACAGGTTTAAGTAAGTAAACCCATTGTATCATTAACAATTTTATGGGATCGAATTTCTGATGAAAAAATTAACTCTTTCTGCACTAGTTTTAACTGCTTTATTTGGCGCTAATGCTCACGCAAATAATACTATTACTTTCTTAGGTGAAGTTTCTGATCAAACTTGCGAAGTTGCTATCAATGGTGCAACCGCTAATCCAACGGTATTATTACCAACAGTTTCAACTGCTGATTTAGCTGTCGCTGGCTCTGTTGCTGGTGAAACACCATTCACTCTGTCTGTAAGTGGTTGTACTATCAATGCTACTCAAGCTCTTCCAATTAAAACTGTTTTCGTTGGTAACAGCGTTACTGCAGCCGGTAACTTAGGTAACACAGGTACTGCAACAAACGTATCGCTACAAATTTTAGATGCTGTTGGTGGTAATGCTGTTGATTTGACTGGTGTTGCAACAGTTGATGGCTTGAATGTAGCCGCTGGTGATAGCACTGCATCACATGACTTTGCTGTTCAATATTATGCTGAAGGTGCAGCAACAGCAGGTACTGTAGTTAGCTCTGTTCAATACGCGATTTCTTACCTGTAATTAAAGCCAAATTCTGCTCTTGCTCACTCAGATCTCTGAGTGAGCACTCCGGTTTTGTGGAAATAATATGTCAATTCTTCCTTTATCTGTGCGCTTATCAGTTCTAATTTCATTGCTAATTATTGTTTTCCCATCGAGTGCAAGTGTTGTGATGACCAATACTCGAGTAATTTATCCCAGTGATGCTAAAGAGCGTAGTGTTCAGTTAAAAAATAATGATAGTTTTCCAAACGTAGTTCAGGTTTGGACAGACATTAATAATTCTGAGTCTACTCCTGAAAATGCAGATGGTCCATTTGTAGCTTTGCCAGCGATCTTCAGAATAGAGCCTAATCGAGGACAGTTGTTCCGCTTAATATACAGTGGTGGAGAATTACCTAAAGATAGGGAAAGCTTATTTTATCTTAACTTTCTACAAATCCCCCCATTATCTAAAGATAACGCGGGTGAGAACCAAATGTTGGTTATGCTAAAAAATAGAGTGAAAATATTTTATCGGCCTGTAGAGATTGAATCTAATCCAGATGATGTGGCAAAAGAGATTGCCTTTGATGTTCAGTATGCTGATGCTGGAATTCACCTTGATGTGAAAAATAATGCTGCTTTTTTTGCCTCTTTTGTTGAGGCAAAAATTAAGTCGGGAAAACAAGAGCTAATCATCCCTATTACTATGCTTGAACCTAAGTCTAATCAGTTGATAGACATTCAGAATCAGCAGTTTGTCATCACATATCCAATGACGATTGAATTCACTTTAGTCAATGATTACGGCGGATTTGTAAAAAGTGAATATGTTATTGCATCTGCACATCATTGATAAGATTGGTTATGAAAAAATCCATGCGTTTGATGAGCCAAATTTACTCTTTGCTGCTATTGATTGGTGTGATCTTTTGCATGTCTTCATCGTTGAGGGCTGATGACTTACAGGATTTCACATTTGATGACAGCCTATTACTTGGTGGTGGTTATGGCGATAGTTATCTTTCTCGCTTTAACTCGATTGCAGAAACTATTCCAGGTCAATACCAAGTTGATATTTATATAAATGGTACTTACTTAAATAGGGAAATTATTAATTTTGTTAAGGTTGGCTCCCAAGGAGTTGTGCCTTGTCTCGACCTTAATTTCTGGAACAAGTCGAATGTGACTGCAATATACATAAACGAAGATGCATTATTGCAGGCTGAATGTGCGGCCCCTGATACTGTGGTCAAGGGGGTATCGACGCAATTTGATGCCGAGAAATTAAGATTAGAGATTGCGATCCCACAAGCTTATTTACGGCAGATTCCGCGTGGCTATGTTGATCCTTCATCTTGGAGTGAGGGAGAGAATGCTGGATTTATCAGTTACAACAGTAACTACTATCAAACTAATAGCCGCAGTGCTGGTAGCGATATGCGTGCCATTTATACGGGCCTTAATTCAGGTGTCAATTTAGGATTATGGCGCCTGAGAAATCAATCGAGTTATCAGTACAAGGATGTTGGCCAAAATACTCAAGAAAGTTTTAATTCTATTAGAACTTATATCACCAGAGCCTTGCCGGATATGCAGAGCGAACTCTTGCTTGGTGATGCCTACACTCGAGGAAATATTTTCGGTAGTTTAGCTTTTACCGGCGTACAGTTGCTGACTGATAATCGTATGTTACCAGAATCCCAGCGTGGTTATGCACCTGTCGTCAGAGGACTCGCTAACTCAACCGCCAGCGTAGTGATTAAGCAAAATGGTGTGAGTATTTATCAAACCACAGTAGCGGCGGGGCCTTTTGTTATTAATGACTTATTTCCCACAAGCTATGAGGGGGATTTGTTAGTTGAAATTAGTGAAGCCGATGGAAAGGTCTCTAGTTTTACTGTGCCATTCAGTGCTGTGCCTGGCTCGTTGCGTGAAGGAAGTTTCCAGTACGGGTTATCATTTGGTGAAGTAGATCAAGCAGAGTCTGGTGGGTACTTTGTCGATTTAATTTCTGAATATGGTTTGAGTAATATACTGACGCTAAATAGTGGTGGGCGTGTCGGAGATGATTATTTTGCTTTGAGTCTAGGGACTGTATTAGGTACAGAATGGGGGGCTCTAGGGTTAACCGCAGTACATTCTATGTCTCGTATTTCTCAGTCTTCAGTATTAAATGAGTGGAAAAATGGCTGGCGTGTTGGACTTAATTATAGCCATTCGTTCGATTCGGGGACATCAGTGGCACTTGCTGGATATCACTACTCTACTGAGTCATTTCGGGAGTTGAATGATGTTTTAGGTTTGAGGAGGGCATTGGAGAGTGGGAATATTTTTGAATCTGAGACCTACAGTCAGCGGTCTGAAATGAGTTTAAGTGTGAATCAGAGTTTAGATGACTTTGGCTTTGTGTATTTGAGTGGTTCTAAACGTCAATACCGTGATGGGCGCGATGATGACGATCAACTACAGTTCGGTTATACGGTGGGTATTGGTCGTGTGAATATAGGACTCACTTTTTCACGTCAATATACCAGTCAAGTTCCGCTACAGAATGGGTTTGGTGGTCAGCTATTAACTGAAATGAGCGGTTATTCCTCTGATAGGGTGAAGGAAGATCTTGTGAGTCTCACCGTGTCCATTCCATTTGGTAGTCGCCAGTCAAACATGCTTAGCAGTGGGTTTAGTCACTCATCTAGGGGTAATGAACAGTATAATCTAGGACTCGCAGGCACTGTGGACGATGATAATACTTGGACATATGGCCTGAATGCTTCACTGCAGCGGCAGGATAGTTCGAGTGAAAGTGTCAGCGTCAATACGCAAAAGCGTTTTAGCCAAGCGACTTTATCGGGTAACTATTCGATTTCTGATACTTATCAGCAGGTTGGCGCTGGGTTGAGTGGTGCAGCAGTGGTGCATTCTGGCGGCGTAACATTAAGCCAAAACCTCAGTGATACTTTTGCGATTGTTCAAGCTGAGGGAGCTTCTGGCGCAAAAGTGACTAATAATTGGGGTACTGAGATTGATGACTTGGGATATGCAATTATCCCATCTTTGACGCCTTATCGCACAAATAGTGTCACGCTTGATACGGGATCTATGTTAAGTGGTACAGAACTTATCGAGACACAACAGCAAGTTGCGCCCTATGCCGGCTCTATCGTTAAGATGAAATTCGAGACTAGACACGGGATAGCCGTCGTCTTCATGACTCAGCAAGCCAACGGCGGCGTTATTCCTATTGGCGCCGAAGTCGTGGACGAAGATGGCCTAGTATTGGGCATGGTTGGACAGGCTGGTATGGCTTATGTCAGAGCTTCTAAACCGAGTGGTCAGTTGACCGTTAATTGGGGAAATAAACCCGATCAGCAATGTCACTTTGACTATACCCTCGAAAGCAGTCGTGATAACACTTTATTAAGAATGCCTGCGCTATGTGAGCGGGTTAATTGAGATAAAAACTATGATTGAGTTCAACCTAGGTCGGCTGTTGGCAGTGGTATCTTTTGTGTTTGCCACTTTAGTTAGTGGTCAAGCTATGGCGACTTGCTACCGTATATCGACGACTACAACAGATCCGGCAAATTTTTATTATGTCGCACCTGCGTATGGTAAAACAGCTATATGGTCTGGTGGTTACGATGCTAATAGGGGCATACTTAATCTGCCTATCATCAATGTTACCGATGAAAGTTTTCAACCCAATGGCACGTTATTGGGATCGAGTGTTGCGCCCTTCAGTACCTATGGACAGACTGGCGGGTATGATCCTGATCAGGTACTTTTTCGTTGCGATGCGGCGGATGAGCACCTACTAAATGAGATCTATTCAGTAAACGCAGATAATGCTTATGGCGGCATGTACGAAGATGGCGTTGCTTATGGTATTAACAAAGGTTATGCCACTTACCATCGAAATGTTGTGCTCAGGGTTAAGAATAATGCCACCGGTCAGTATTTTTCGCGCTTATGGCAATATCGACCGCTGCGGGGGTTAGACCGTGATGCTCAGGGAAGAATATTAGTGAAGGCGAAAAACTTTACTGATGTCACGATAGAGCTGTTCCAGATTGGCAATATCAGAGGTGTGACTGAGTCTATCGCATACAGTTATAATCAACCTGCAGCTTATATTGCTTTTGGTGGGCCTGGCCTTGCCTATCCTACTGAAGGGGTTGACCATATTAGTCATTATCCAGGCTGGTATGCGAATTGGCCTGGGAATATCAGCTTATATCAACAGTTGTATACGCGAAGGGCTGGAGGTTGTGCGGTAATGAATGTCACACCTTATGTGTTGTTCCCCACTGTGACTATCGCGGAATTAAACAGCGGCGTTACCCGAGAAGCTGACATCCAGATTAATTATCGTTGCCAACAGAAAGCCAATATTAATGGCCCCGCAGTTAATGCGAATGCTATCGCCTTTAAGATTGAGAGTAATAATTACCAGATAGCGAGACAGTTGGGGTTTGCTACCCAGGATGCTGTGACATATCTAGTCAGTAACGGCTATGGTACTAATACGGTTGCTAATGGTGTGGGGGTAAAGCTACAACGCAATGATGGTGTAATTCAACCCTTTTTAAATTTTGATAATAGAACCAGCTTAGACTCACAATATAATGCATGGAAAGACGGTTGGCGGCCATTACAGGGGAATCGGACTGGTATTGTCGGTACGAGTTATCAATATATGGATAATTACAGAGTTGTTTTTGGTAAGTTGCCAGGAATGAGTCCAACGGCAGGAAAATTTTATGCAAAAGCGGAAGTGCTTATTCGGGTTCAGTAGTTTAGTTTTATGGCTCCTAATGTTGCAAACCGCTCTGGCTGGCGTAGTCGCCGATCGTAGTCGAATTATTTTTGCGGCTTCCGATCGGGAGCAAGGGTTGTCACTGGTGAATATTAATGACTACCCTGTGATGGTGCAACTGTGGGTGGATGACGGCGATCCAGACTCTGGCCCTGAAACGGCAAATGCGCCAATTTTGCCCTATCCTGGCTTGTTGCAAATTGCCCCAAAGGAGCGCAAGCACATAAATCTGCTTAATATTGCGGAGCAGGAACCTGAAAAACAAGAACAGTTATACTGGCTGAATGTATACGAAGTTCCACCCACCCCCGCCAAAAATATTAATGAAACTGAGGGGCAACTATTGATTGTCGCTTTACGTACTCAAATGAAGGTTTTTGTGCGGCCCAATAAGCTCGCTATTGATGTTTTAGACTTAGCAAAGTGGCAGTCATTTATATTGAAAGACAATATGTTATCAATAGAGAATAAGTCACCTTACTATGTGACCTATCAGAACCTCAGTTTGAGTTTTAAAGGGAGGGATTATGCTATTTTTCAAGGAATGCTAGCCCCTTACTCTGCAGAAACTGTGACTATCACTGAGAGCGAGTTAATCGATCAGCTTGGGCTTATCCTAAAGGCCGAGTACATAGACGATGAGGGGAATGCTCAGCCGCTTGCTTTGACAGTGAATTGAACATAAGGCTCTGTTTACAACAGGGCCTTATGTATATGCATTTATACAGCGTGACTTGAAGCTATGGGCTTGGGCATTATTTTGAGGCTGTTTGGGTATAAGAGATCACTTCTGCCTCGAGTGAAGCAATAGCCTGAGATACGGCTTCAACATAAGTATTCAACTGCTGATGGCTCGCATTTTCCAGCATTTCACAGGCAGACATAAGCTTCTGTGCATCGATAATTCTCGCAGCACCTTTGATCTTATGGGCGAGTTCTTTGATGGTACTCAAATCATTATTTTCGAGGGCTACATACAGGGACTGCAAGTCGCTTTGATTGCTTTTAAGGAGTTCTTTAAGCAATTTATCGACTAACTCTGCATTATTTCCTGTGAGTTTTTCTACTGCGTCAGCGGCAAAATGTGTGGCGGTTATGGTGATTTTCTCTGGGGTAAACCGTTTAATCATACTTTCTAGCTCCATTAGGCTGATGGGTTTGAATAAACAGTCATCCATCCCTGCAGTTAAACAGGCATCCTTGGCTTCTTTTTGGGCATTAGCGGTATAGCCGATGACGATAGCATGCGTGTGACGTTTGTGTTCGAGTTGGCGAATTTTCTGACAGAGTTCATAACCGTTCATTTCTGGCATATTACAATCGGTGATCACCACAGGGTACTGTTTACTTTCGAACATGTTTAAGGCAATTAAGCCATTTTCTGCTTCAACAACACTATGGCCTAAATATTTAAGCTGCTGGGCTAATAGCAAGCGATTCGCAGGGTGATCGTCAACAATTAAGATATCGAGGGGATTACTCACATGCGATTCTGGAATGGGTTGTGAAGGGTTATGGATTGCTTCGGCTTCAAGCTGGGTGAGGGTTAATTGCATGCTGATCTGAGTTCCTTTATGCAATTTACTTTCAAGGGTTAAACTCCCACCCATCATTTCGCACAGAGAGCGGCTAATCATGAGCCCAAGCCCTGTACCACCATGGGTTGTGTGGGTTCCTTGCGCTTGGCTGAAAGGGGTAAATAGTTTCTGTTGGTCGTCCCCCGAAATGCCAATTCCTGTATCCGTGACAGTAAATAGAATCGTGTGGGTTGTATTGGTGAAACTTTCTGATTGAATTTTCACTTTTACTCCACCGCTATCAGTAAATTTAATGGCGTTACCAATTAAATTTGACAGTATTTGCTTAATCCTCATAGGGTCAACGAGTACATCATTCGCAATAACAGGATCGAAATCCAACTGTAAAGTGATTCCTTTTTGCCTTGCTAGTCCATCAAACACTCTCACGACAGAGGTTGCAATTGTCTTAAGATTGGTTCTCATGGGCGAAAGTGACAGCTGACCCGCTTCAATACGAGCAATATCTAAAATATCACCAATAAGTTCAAGTAAATCATTAGCGGAATCATAGGCAACTTTAATTGAATTTAAATCAAACTGTTGTGAATTTGTACGTTTTAGTACCAGTTCTAACATTCCTATGATGGCATTCATTGGCGTACGGATTTCATGACTCATAGTTGCTAAGAAAGTACTCTTTGCTTGGCTTGCACTGTCCGCAGCTTCCTTAGCATATTCTAATTCTTCAAAAAGCTTGACTCTATCGCTGACATCTATCCAACCACCAATAATCCCTTCAATATTGCCGGCTTCATCGCCATAGGATTTAAACCAATGATAAATATTATATTTATGTCCATTTATATGAAGTTCTCTATCCTTAAATACGGCAATACCATCCTCTAAGGCTTGTACATATTCTTTATCTACAATAGGAGCCTCTTTAGAGCGACTGGCTCCTTCCATTGTGGTCTTATATAGCAAATCTTCGCGTGAGGCGTTGAAAGCATTAAGGTAACTCTCGTTACACATAGTCAGTTCACGCCGCTTATTTCTTACATAAATAGGATGAGGTATGGCATCAACAATGGACTGCATAAATTGCAGTTGTTGATTAAGTTCTTTTTTGGCTAATAGCCGCTTGCGATAATTAGTTCGAGTGTAAAGAGCCCAAATAATTGAGACTAAAATCATGATCGTTGAGGCAATCACAATAGTATAAATAGTGTACTTATAATCCTTCCAGCTTTGGCGTGCAGGTAGGGCATTGCGGCGCCAGCGATTTTCTGCGATTTGTAATTCATCAGGAGGAATAACAGTTAATGTTTTATTAAGTATACTCTTAAGTAGTTTATTTGAACTCGCCATTCCGAATGCCACAGACGCTCTTGGCAATTCATCTATGATCTTACTTACTTCTAAAGTATCGCTGAAATAACTATTTACATAGAAGTCGGCTAAAGCCAGTGGCACAATAGTGGTATTTGTTGCACCAGTCGCTATATTATTCAATGCCTCAAGATAATTGTCAGCGATTATAATGTCTGCATTAGGATTTATTTTTCTGAGCATGTTATCATTAAAAGTACCATCGGGAACAACTATAGCGTTAATATCTAGGTCTTGTGCATTTTTCTGTGTTACAAAAACATAAGGTGAATTTGAAAATTCTTTAGTAAAAATAATATTTTTATTAAGATCTTCACTTGGTGAAAATATTGTCATCATAGCTTTATGATTGAGGACGGAACTAATCTGTTCAGAAAACCTATTGTTAACAATATAGTCAAACTTTAGCCCTGAATACATTTGTATTAGTTCCAAAACCTCAATGCCAAACCCTTCAGCGTTATGTGTATCATCAAGGTATGTTAGCGGTGCCGCATACTTATTAATTGCCACTGTTATTTTAGGATTTTTTTGTAGCCAAGCCGTCTCATCTGCTGTAAAACTGGGGAGTTCTGAGGCAAAAGGAATGGTGCTTCCACCGCCACTCCAGCGTTTTCTTATAAGCTTTCTTTGTTCGAGTGAAATATTATTAATAGATTTGTTAATTATATCTATTAAGGCCTTATTTTGTTCTGTTGTAGCAAAGGCGCTGCCATAGGAGTTTAGAGACAAGTGAGTGTCTAATTTAAGTTTTCCTGAGAAGTTGTTGTTTATTAAATAGTTGGCGGAAACTTGGTCGACTATCACAGCATCAACTTGCCGAAATGCAGCTGCAGCAACGGCCGCCTGTCTAGAGGAAAATTTGAGTAATTTTCTATTTGGATAAATATCTGTTATCGCTTCATCTGGTAAGTACTCATAGGCCATAGACATTGACTTGATTTGTTCATTATCACCTAAGTTAGCATTTCTGAATATAGAGGGCTTATCAACAGTATAAGGTGTACTTAGTAGCAGACCGTGCATTTGTTCAAATTTATTTGCTGTAGTAATTAGATCTACTTCTCCATTGAGCGCTGCGGTAATTGTTTTTTCCCGAGATGCATAACGTTTTATATTGACTTCAATGTTGAGCATATTAGCAATAATATGTATATAGTCAGCACTAATTCCTTTATAAAATTCTTGTTCACCATTTACTGTCATGTCAAATGGTGGATAGTCAGGTGACGATATGCCAATATTCAGCAATCTATATTTTTTAAGTGTATCAATCTCTTCTAATGATAGCTGGATAGGCAATGCAGCCTTCTCTTGATAGCCGACCAAATGATAATGGGTAAATTTACTTTCATGTGCTAGTGAATAAATTGAATTTAGACTCAATATAAGAATGAAAATAACATTTCTCATATTAAGTTTTGCCTCTTTGCTATTTCAATTATATCTACCAAATTTTTTGCATTTAGTTTATCAAGTAGTCTAGTTTTATATGTGCTAATGGTTTTGTTACTTAACAGCATACGCTCGGCTATTTCTTTATTAGATAAGCCGACTGCTAGCTGCTGCAACACCACCATTTCGCGAGTTGAAAGCTTTTTTACGAGTTCAGCCTCGTCCTGACTCGATTTAGCAATCATGTTGTTATTGCTTATAATCGGAAAATAGGAGTGGCCTGTGAGAATTGCTCTAAGCGCGCCAGTGACTTCATTCATGTCCTTTTGTTTAGAGACAAAACCTGAAGCTCCGGCTTGAATACAACGGGAAACAAAGTGATCAGATGGTTGTGCCGTCAAGACTAAAATTGGCGTGCTCTTTACGAGTTTTCTTGACCTTTCTATCACTTCTAATCCATCTAATTGGGGGATGCCAATATCGAGAATAACAGCATCGGGTGAGAGTTCTTTAATAAGTTTTAATGCATCAACACCATTATTGGTTTCTGCTATCACTTCAAAGCCACTTTGTTCTAAAATGATTTTTAGTGCTAAAACAACAACTGGATGATCATCTACTATTAATATTTTTCTTTTCATTCATGTAACTCCGTAACTATTGAGTACAGATTTTATCCTTTGTAAGTCGCTACAGTGAAATAAAACTATGTGATTAAGATTTTTCCTACATATTTTTCAGCAATTTCTTTTAAATAATAGTCGTAAAATATTTGAAGGCAGATGAATTTAATCATAGGCATTCTCATTGTTTTTAATTCATACACATCTGTATATATTTGTATCTCGAGTTTTGATCCTCTAGTGATTTAAATTATAGCTGACTATCTATATCTCGGTGTTGCAGCTTTTTTGCGGCAAGGGCGTAACAGGCATTTGTCTATTAGTATTTTAATTTTAAAGGGTATTCAATGGGTAAGGTTAGAGTGATTGTCTTAGAAGACCACCCCTTTCAACGTGCAGTACTTGAGCATAATCTTGCATCTCTTACCAACGTTGAGGTGTTTGCTTTTGGGGCAGCACAAGATGCGCTTGTTTGGCTCGATGAGCATCATAGTGCGGACATAGTGATATGCGATCTCATGATGGCAGGTATTGATGGTCTATCGTTTTTGCGCAAAGCAAAAGCAAAATACGATATAGCTTCAGTTGCATTATTTAGTTGTATTGATAAGGAACTCAGGCGGTCTGTATCGCAGATGATTAAAATGCTTAATTTTGAATATCTTGGTGATTTAAGTAAGTGTCCATCAGTGGATAATTTGCAGCGTATGTTAGATAGATTTACCAACAGTCGCATTCAAAGGTGTCAAATTTCTTCGGGTTTTATCGCTGCTAGGTGCCCCGAAAATTTTGTATTTGAGGATTTTGAACAAGCATTGAAGCAAAGGCAGTTCGTGGGGTTTTATCAGCCTAAGTTTGATGTTGCAGGTTTTAGCTTGAAAGGGGCAGAAATGCTCGCACGCTGGCATCATCCTGATTTTGGATTGTTAAATCCCAGTACTTTTATTGACCGGTTAATTTCACATGGCTTACTTGACGATTTATTCTTACAGTTATTCGAGCAAGGCTGCGCTTTACAACAGCGTTTACAACAACATGAAAGCCTAATTTCTCTCGCCTATAATCTCGATATCTCTCAACTTAATTCGACTAAATTAGTGTATCAGATTGTCGATATGGTAAAGAAATTTAACATTCTTCCTCAATGCATTACCCTCGAAATTACTGAGACGGGTTTGTTGGCTGCGCCAGCAGTGAATATGGAGAATTTAATCCGCTTGCGAATGCAAGGATTTGAATTAGCGATTGATGATTTTGGTGCTGCACATTCTTCATTGGCACGTTTATGCGAATTGCCTTTCTCACAAATTAAATTAGATGGTTGTTTTGTGCGTGAACTTAGTGTTGAGCCTAGGTGCCAAGCCGCAATATCCAGTGTGATAGCGTTATCACAAGCACTTAATATGGAGTTAGTGATAGAAGGTATTGAAACAAATTCCCAATTAGTATTGTTGCAACAGCTTGGCTGTACGATTGGACAGGGTTTTTGTTTTTCTCGTCCTATTGATGAGCAAACATTTATCCAACGTTTTTTTCCTGCGAGTTTACAGCTTAAAGAACTACAGGAGCTTAGCCTTGAGTTTTAGTGGACTAACTTGTTTTTGTTAGCTCACGGATCAAGGATTTTCGGTTCACTTTCAGTCCTATTTGTTCATTATTTTCTGGCCATGAATAATATTGTCTTGGACGTTTGAAGCGGGCGATTTTGTTGGCAAGGAACAGTTCGAGCGTATTTGCAATCGACTCTGGGTGGTGGGTTAAACTGCCGCGAATGATGGCGGCAGGGAGATTGCCAAATTGTACATCTGGTATGGCGAAAACGATTGCATCGTCTATTTGTGGGTGCAGTTTAAGCGCGGCTTCGATTTCTTCTGGCTGGATGTTTTCGCCGCCGCAGATAAACATATTATCGACGCGGCCATGAATGCGCAGATTACCATTTTCGTCCCATTCGCCCATGTCTTTGGTGTAAAACCAGCCGTCTTGTTCAACGCACTTTTGTATTCCATCCGCGGTGAGATAACCCATAAACAGGCATTCGCCGTGCACCCAAATCACACCGTCTTCGATTTTAAGCTCACGCTTGGGCAGTAATTTGCCACTGCTACCATCGCTTAACGCGGGGCCAGTGGTGATCTGCGAGCCCATTTCTGTCATGCCGTAACTCGTATAGCTGGCGATATTGCGTTGCTTAAGCTCGACGAGTAAGTCTAATGAGACTGCACCGCCGCCTAGCAATAGCGCTTTGATACTTTTAAGCTTACTACTTGTATCGGCCAGTAATTTACTTAGTTGTGCAGGCACCAGAGAGAGGTGGGTCAGCTTATCTTGGTCAATTTGCTGACTCAGACTTAGCGCTTGGTCTGGCATAACAACACTGGCACCGACTAAGGCACAGCGGTTTAATATCGCTAGGCCGCCGATATGAAATAAGGGCAATGAGAGCAGCCAAGCATCACCTTGCTCGAGCGGGATTAAGCTGCGGGCACCTTCGGCATTGGCAATATGATTGGCTAAGCAATGCACCGCCGCTTTGGGAAAGCCGCTAGACCCCGACGTTAAAATCACATTGGCGGGTCGGGTAACATCGACAGGCTGAGCAAGCTCGTTGCTGCGGCGATTAAAATCTAAGGCTAATTGGCTGCAATTCTGCAGATCAGAAATCTCAGCACGCCAAACATAGCGGATCTGATGTTCATCGATTAAACCTTGGATCTGCGCGAGAGGAAAACGGGGTGAGATAGGAAAAAAGATCGCCCCGATATCGATGCAGGCCCAATAGAGGCAAATCATCTGGAGATTATTCACTGCAATACAGGCGAGTGGCTCACCCTCTGTAAGACCTGCTGCTCTTAGCTGCTGACCTAGAGCGATAACGCGCTGGCTAAGCTCAGAGTAACGAATGTCTTGCCTTGCCAACTTGATGGCCGCCTGTTGTGGAAACGCCAGTGCGCCTTGGTGCAGGGGTGACAATGCTAGCGACTTTGATAGACGGGTGTCAGACAAACTAGTTTTCCTCACGCTTGGCTGCAGCCAAATCACTTTGCGGCGTTGAATCAATGGCGTGTTGTGCAACGGGCTCAAGTTGCGCCAGAGTAAGGCAGTGTTTTTTACCCGATGACACGATTAAATCTTGGCTAAAGGCGCTGAGGGTATCGAGTCCTGGGATTTCATCGGGTGTGAGAATCGCGGCTAAATGGGCCAGATCGCTAATGCCTAAACTGCTTTCAAGACTCGAACTGATAATGCAACGTACGCCATAGCTTTGCGCCGTATCGATTAAATTAGCTAGCTTTTCGATACTGCCGAGCAGCATAGGCTTGATGACAAGCGCAGTCAGGCCATTTTGCATTACAAACTGGTATTCTGGATCATTGAGCGATTCATCGAGGGCGTAGGGTATACCAATCGCTTGATAAAATTCATGATTATCATGAGGATTCAGGCAAGGTTCCTCAATGTATTCGATGGTGTCTAGGGGCAAACAAGCGGCAAATTCGATCGCTTGTTCCAGTGTAAACCCTCGGTTTGCGTCTAAACGTAGCTTGAGATCGTGGCGGGTGCGTAAAATGCCATAAATCAGGCTCAGTTCGTCTTCGATTGAGGTCTGCGCGACTTTAACTTTCACCGAATGAACATGCATGCCGAGCGCCGCAATCTTGTTATCGAGCAAGTCTTTGCCCGCATCTGTTGGATGATAAATCAAAGGGACTGTGGCAGTTTGTGGGCGGATAGCATCGAGCTTACCCATTAACTTGGCATGCAACAGACTTAAACCAAAGGCCAAGGAAGGGTAAGGGCTTTGCTCGGCGTAATCCAGCAGGGTATCGATATGCTGACCGTCGAGTTGGGGTAATAACTCAGTTAACGCCGTTTGCACTTGAGCCAGTGTTTCGCGGCTAAATCCCACTAAGACTTGTTCATCGACATCTATGCTTGAGAGTGGGGCAATTTCAACTTCGACTTGTCTGTGCTCGCCCTCGGCTCTGGCGCAGGCTTGCAATACTAATCCAGCCCTGTGATCGATGCGTTGCTTGCCGACGGGCAATAATACGTCGAGCGGTAGTCGATATTGATACAGGTTAAGCGAAGTTAAGATCATATATTTCCTACATTTAAATGCTGTTATTTACCCTAGCAGCTTAACTATTGTTGCGATTAATGCCTCGGGAGCTGCTTGGTGTATGTTGTGGCCGGCGCCGTGAATACTATGGACGAGGATGGGCGCGTGTAATTGCCATTCTTGGGCGAGGGCGTGGAACTTGGTATCTTGGCTGCCCACAAAGAAATGGCACTCACAGGCAAGTTGCGAAGGCACATCCCACATCGATGCTTGGCGCGCAAGTGAAGTGGCTAAGAATACCTCTTTAAGCAGCTGTTTAGGATGCAGATCTAATGCTGCAGAACGATGCTCGATTAAGGCTTTACGTTTGGCCACAGTCATGTCAGCAAACACGGGCTGCTGATACCACAGGCTTAAAAAATCTTTGCTGGTCAGATGCAATAAACGCTCGGCCCATTGGGCATCATTCTTGGTTCTGGCCGTTTTTTCTTGCGGGTCTGCGAGCCCCGGATGGCAGGATTCGAGGTTCAGACTTAACAAGCGCTGCGGATAGGCTTTTGCAAGGTGCAAGGCAATACGCCCGCCTAAGGAATAACCGTAGAGATGAAATTGGTCGGGACTTGGATTAAGGCTATTGAGCCGCGTCACTATGTTTTCGACGCAAAAGTCAAAATCGAGCTTAGCTTCAGTCGACCCTTCAGCTTGATTATCCCCATGGCCCGGCAGATCCAAGCAAATACAATGAAAGTGCAGGCTTAGCGTAGGCATTAACGGCAACCAGTCGGCCTTAGTGCCTAAAAAGCCATGTAGTAGCACTAAGGTCGGTAGTGAAGGATCGCCGTAACGGGCCATGGTTGGCATTAGCTTTGTTTCACCCAAAGGTTGAGCGCGGCGATTTGGTCGCTGGCTTGGTTTTGGCTCACATTGACTTCAATGATCGAAGCCCCCTGAAAATCCAGCGCTTCATTATAACTATCTTGAAAATCGGCTAAATTATCCACTTGATTATAGGGCAGATTAAACATGGCTGCGGCGTAGCCAAATTCTAAGCCGTGGCTGAGTCGATAATAATCACTGCGGACTTGTTCATTGGGAACCGGCAATAAGTTAAAGATATTGCCACCATCGTTATTGAGGATCACGATCACCAGCGGGCTGCTTAAGCCTTTGGCGATGGCCAGCGAGTTAAGATCGTGCAGTTGCGATAAATCACCGATGATCAAACTGGTAGGTTTGCCTTTGTGGGCCGCAATGCCGCAGGCGGTGGCGAGTAAGCCGTCAATACCCGAAGCGCCACGGTTGGTATAAGTGGTCGCTGTGCAGCAACTGACAGGGGCATACATGTCGTATAGTCTTACAGGGAGGCTGTTGCCGATAAAAAGCTGCTGTTCTAAGGGGCGAGTGTTAGCGATGGCGCGTATGACTTGCGCTTCACCAAATTCCCCTTGATCGATATTACGCACAAATAAGTTATGCAATTCATCGTTATAGGTGATTAAGGTATTCGCCCAGTTTGCCGAGGATGAGCGATACCAGTTCAAGGCCGCAAACTGCTCTGCATTGGCATGCCAAATGTGCTTCGCATTGTGGCTTGGATCTAGCCTGTCTTGCTCGGGTAACACTTGCCAGTAGCTATGCCAATTCTGCTCGGCAAGATAACCTATCACCCGTTTTGACAATAAACGCCCGCCGAACACGAGTACACGATCGGCTTCTTGTAATAGATTGCGTGCCCTTGGATGTTGCAGCAGTTGGTCTATGTTGCCTATTGCCGCGGGATGTTGGCGCAATTGCGACTGGGCATCGGTAAGTAACGGCCAACCGATTTTTTGCGACAGGGCGATAAGTTGCTGTGGATCTTGTTCGGGCGTGAGTGTGCCGACAACGATCACGCCTTTACCGTGGACGAACCGCATGATGGCATCGTCACTGGGGCTGCTCAATTGTTTGCACTTGCCGTATTGGGTATACGGGCGGGCGAGCTGCAGCCAAGTTTGCAGTGGTTTGAGGTAAGGCGATTCGGTATCGAGAATCACGCCACTGAGTTCACTCGGATATAAGGGCTCACGGTACATGCAGTTGATGTGCACTGGACGAGTTTGATTCGCCACCGCTTCATCCACTGTGGTGAGCAACGCCTGCGGTGCGATATGCGCATCCGGCGTTGGCAAATTCACTTGGGTAGCGTAATTCGCAAAAATCCCCGGTTGGACTATGGCTTGATTGGCGCCGCAGCCGAGTAATTCGGGTGGACGATCGCCGCTTAAGACGATCAAAGGCACGTGGGTTAGCCAAGCTTCAACAATCGCAGGATACAAGTTAGCGACCGCAGTGCCCGAGGTGGTAATGATAGCGACCGGTGCGCGGCTGGCTTTTGCCAGACCTAAGGCCATAAAGCCGAGTCCACGTTCGTCAAAATGCAGGTGACGCTGGAGTTTAGTTTGCTGGGCGGCGGCGAGGGTTAACGGCGTCGAGCGCGAGCCCGGTGCCATACACACATGTTGCACGCCAAGACGTGCTAACTCCTCAAGAATAAGGGCGCCCCAAATAAGATTAAGAGTGGCTGTATTTTCGGTCCGCATAGCTGAATCTATTAGGATAAAGATGGGCTTAGTGTAACGTGTTTATGCCCCAAGATGTATGCTTGGCTTAACAATTCTCGGCGGGTTTGTATGGGGGCTGAGGTGGAGCCTAAGCTAAGGCAAGGGATGCCTATCACCTCTGTACAGTGGCTAGTCTATGGGTTGTGCAAGCTGCTTTGGGCTAAATAATATGGTCAACAATCTTTTTAATCTGTCCACTTAGCCACACTAAATCATCATTCACTTTGTTTGGCTGATTTTTTTGCACTAAGAAAATGGTTGGCGCTTCGGCGTGAGCATATAAACGTTCGGCTTCGAGTTGCGACAGCTGGCATGTGTGCAGCTCAGCCACATCACCCACCATCTCGTAAACCACGCGATAGGGCAATAACGACAGTGCCTGACTCTCTCCTAAGTATTCAAACAAACTTGAAATACTGGTAATGGTAATTTCAGTATTGAGTTTAATGTTGCTCTTCAGACAAAACTCTTGGTAAGGACTGAGCTTAGAACTGGGATTACCGAGGTCGGTATTGACGTAGGGATATTCTGCAATCGTCTCTAAAGTAATTTCTCGTTTGAAAATAGGATGATTACGGCTCGCAATAAGGTAAACCTTATCCATGCGTTGCAAAGTGGTCGTCAGGAGTTTATCGCCAAAGGCGGCCACATCAGCCGTGCTTTTATTGCAGCAAATGCCCAGCGTAGTATCACCGTTAATAATGTCTTGGGTCGTATGCATAGACCAAGGCGTGATATTAATGTGCATCAGCTTCTGTTCATCTTTAATGGCCTGCATTAACGCTTTCGGAAAAGCGTAAGCAATCAAGCCGGGAGCAGCAATCTCGATATGCGTTTTCACTAAGTTAGCATTTGCGGCTCTTGCCTTATGAAACTTATCAGTACATTCAATGGCTTCTTTCGCGATTGGATATAAATGGGTCGCAAACTCATTGGGGAATAGTCCGTATTTACGACGAATGAAAAGTTCATCACCAAAAATTTCCCGTAGATTTTTAAGGCTACGACTTATTTTAGGAGCCGGAATATCAAGAGCCTTAGATACATAAGTTGCAGACTTGTTCTCATATAATGAAACGAGTATTTTCAAACTCAGAATATCCAGGCCATCCATGTTACTAATGTGCATTTTTTATATCCCTTTTATCGAGCAAATACTTTAAAGAACGATTAATTATGGCGTCATTAAATAAATTTAATGTGAAACATATCTCAACTTCAAAACTATAATATCGCAGTCTGCTAGTGTCGTTTTTAGATTTAATGTTTTTTATATTTAAAAATGTGATAAAGATAAATTTGGAATTTTAAAAGGTGAAATTCATTTAATTGAATTTCACATTGGCGATTATCAATTATCTATTTTTACATTCAAGATTTGCGCTAAATGGAAATGAGATCGAATTCTTAACTTGTTGTTTATTATTAAATTGCCATTGTTAAATGTGATCTTGGTCAAAAAAAATAAAACGCTTCACGTTAATACTAAAGTTGCTTTAAAAGAGATAACAAAAAATAAATAGGTTATTGGAGGCGTTATGAATACTTCAGTCATTCTCAGCTATGCGTTTATGTATTTCGTGCTGTTTGTAGCAGTGCCATTTGTTTTTGTCATGTTCGTCATGACCTGCATTAAGTTTTTTAAAGCGGGCCCAGATGAGGCAGAACATCATGAAATGAAACTTAAACCAGTACTGTTCGATAAACAAAGTTTTAACTTTTTTAAATCTTTAAAAACCGTAGTGGAAGGCAAATACGATGTTTGTTGTAATGTCCCGCTAGACACTGTATTTGAAATGGACCAGCATGATGCTGATTTAAATCACGAGTGCCGACTAGACTATGTGTTAATAGATCATGACTCATCTGAAGTGAAAATGGTGATCAGTGATTTTGGTAAAGAACACAACTCGCCAATGAAAAAGCTGTTTAGTAAGTTCAATATCAACTTTATTGAAATGAACCAACATAAACAGTGGGATACACAAAGCCTAAAGCAAGCGTTAGCCGTCTGATCCGACCGTCGGGTTCGGGTAACTCCGAACCCTGACACTCCTCTTCTTCCTTCCCCAAATAAATGTGAGGACTCCCTATGTCCAAAAGACAATGGCTGTGGTCGATTCGCTTGGGTGCAATTGCATTGCTTTTAAGCTTTGGTGCGACAAGTGCCGAGTCGGCCCTTCAAATTAACAGTGACATGAGTTGTATGAAGTGTCACAAACGTAACGGTCAAATGTTAGGGCATCACGGCCAAGATGCGATGAAAATGACCTGTTCAACCTGTCATGGCGAAAAAGGCGACCACCCTAAAAAGCCGAATGATATCGTGGTGTTTGGTCTGAAAGATGGCTCGGAGCTTGATACTCAGCTCGCCGTTTGTCACAAGTGCCATACACAGCGAAAACTGGGTGAAACCGAGTGGACGCATAATGTGCATGCACAAAAAGTGCCCTGTGCCGCCTGTCATAAATTACATAGCCCAACCGAACCTATGGCGGATATGACGCCAAAAGTTCGCAGTGAGCTGTGCCGCAATTGCCATAGTGGCCAGTAGGGGTAGGTTATGGAAAATTCTAAAAGAAGATTTCTAAAAGGCACATGTGCCTTATTTGCTGGCGCTACGGGCGCATCACTGCTCGCCACAGTGAATGCATCGGATAGTGTTAAAGCAGAGTCAGATATTAAATATGCGATGATTCATGATGAAGCTAAGTGTATTGGTTGCCGCGCATGTGAAGTGGCATGTCGTGAAACCAATCAAGTGCCAGAAGGGGTTTCACGGGTCAGGATTGAGCAAACAGGACCGTTCGGTGAGTATCCGAATGAGTATTATCACTTTAGCCGTGTTTCTTGCCAGCATTGTGAAGATGCACCTTGTGTCAACGTCTGCCCAACGGGGGCTGCCTTCATTGATAAAGAAACCGGCATAGTGTCAGTCAATGCGTGGAAATGTGTCGGCTGCCAATATTGTATTGCGGCTTGCCCTTACAAAATTCGTTTTATTAATCCAGTCACCCACGCGGCGGATAAGTGTGATTTCTGCCGTGAGACGAATCTTGCGCAAGGTAAACAGCCTGCCTGCGTTGAGGCTTGTCCGACTAAGGCGTTAGTGTTTGGTAATTTAAAAGATCCAACGTCTGAGTTAGTACAAGTGCTGCGCGCTAACCCAACTCAACGCGCGAAAGTCGCCCTCGGAACGCGACCTAAGTTGTTCCGTATCCTGGCAAAATCCGGGGAGGTGATACTATGAGTGCCCTACATTTTGATACCTTAGTCTGGCATTGGCCGATTGCAATTTACCTGTTTTTAGCGGGTGTATCAGCAGGGGCTATGTTCTTCGCCGTACTGTTGAAACATTTTGTTTTGAAGCAAAACGCCTATCAGTCTGGTTTTATACGTGCCGCCTGTATTGTCGCCCCAGTCGCCGTAATGGCGGGCTTAGGCATATTGGTCGCAGATTTAACTAAACCCCTCGATTTCTGGAAGATTTTGGTGTTTTACAACCCTAAATCTGTGATGTCGATGGGTGTACTGATTCTGTTGATTTACCAAGTGTTTATGTTTATGTGGATTGGGTTGATCTTTCGCAAACCAGTCGATGCTTGGTGTGAATCGCGCTTTCCTATCGTCCTTAAACTGACGGCTTTGCTAGCTCGGTTTGAGGCGACGATCACGGGATTACTGGTGATTCTATCCTTAGCATTGGGCGCGTATACCGGCTTCTTGTTATCGGCATTACCTGGTTATCCCATGCTGAAAAATCCTGTGCTGCCTTTACTGTTCTTGGCATCTGGGCTGTCTTCCGGTGCGGCATCTTCTTTACTCGGTGGCGTGTTGATGAATGGCAAACCGAATGACAAAGAGGTGCACTTTATCCACAAGGTTGAAATCCCGCTGATCTTAGTTGAGATTGTGCTGCTGTTTACCTTCTTCGTTGGCTTATTGCTCACCGGAGGACAGAGTAAAATTGCCGCCTTTAATGCCTTAGGTTATGGCTTCTGGGGCTGGATTTTCTGGGTAGGGATTATCGGACTCGGTTTATCAGGCCCGTTAGCGATGAACCTGTTTATGACCACGACGTCGAAACGCAAATGGGCTTATGTAGCAGGGACGGCTTGCCTGAGCTTAATCGGGGTGTTATTGCTACGTAACTTCATACTGTACACAGGACAAATGACGATCGCTTAAGGTGCGAACGCTTCATTCAAGCCGAACAAGATGATAAGAATCAAGGAAATCGACGGATCGCGGAAACAATGTCAAAGGAAAACATTGTAGATGAGGCCCTTGCGGCGCTGGCTGAGCTCTCAAGGGGTAAGTCTAGTCGCGGTTGGTTGTGTAACAGGGAGGTCGCTGGGCAAGGATGCCATATTTTACACTTCAATATTTTGCCCTGCCTCCAAATGGGCCTCGCCACCTCTATTCCTTAGGGTGGCGTTTCTTGCTTTAGGGCCACTCGATTTTCCTTTACTCGCCTAAATTATTAATCCACTCACTCATCACCACATGGGTTTTGATCTTGATGATATCTGTGTGCGTGTCGATATATTCACGGATCTCATGCAGGCGGCGCATTGAGGGTGCATGCACGTACACGAGTAAATCCATATCACCGGAAATACCACGGCAAGTGATCACTTCTGGGATCGCTTGGAATACGTGTACTACGTCGGCGCAACGTGGACATTGATGCTGGATTTCGAAATAAGCCGACACCCCTTCTTTTTGCGACTCACTCAAGAGTACTTGATAGCCACGGATCACCCCAGTCTGTTCGAGTTTTTTAATCCGCTCGGCTACCGCGCTGCGGGAAAGGTTCACTTGTTCGGCAATATTCGACACGCTCTGGCGTGCATCCTGACGCAAACTATGAATGATGGCGGTATCGAATTTATCCAAGGGTGACTCCAGTGAAAATGGCTATATTGGATCTGTGTGCAATTTTGCCATTGGTTTGAATGGCAACAGAATTTACTGAGTATTTGAGCTTATAATTTCACCACACCTTAAGCTGGCCGTCATTTTGACGGAAATAACGCTATTTGCCGTGATTTTGCCGGTATGGGGCGTGGAGAACACTGAAATTAACGGCAGATTGTGGGGCAAAATCTCACTATACTGACAGCTCAAATACCACAGAATATTAACAGATGAATTCAAATAGCGGAACTATAGGTCGTTGGCAAGGTGCGGGTCTAATGGCGACCACTTTGCTCGGTACTGGGGTGTTTATTTTGCCTCAGATGACAATTGAAAAAGCGCAATCTGGCGCGCTAGTCGCATGGATATTGCTCACCTTAGCCATTATTCCTGTTGCGCTGGTCTTTGGCCGTTTAGCGAGTGTATTTCCCCATGCCGCTGGCCCCGCTTACTTTGTCGAAAAAGCCTTTGGTCGCACCGCTGGTCGAACAATTGGACTGATCTTTTTACTGGTTGTGCCCATGGGCGCCCCCGCCGCGATTTTGATGACCTTTCAGTTTGTGAATGCCTTAATGCCAATATCGGGTTGGTCCAAGGTCGGTGTTGAAGTATTAGTGATTTTTGGCCTGTTCCTGATTAATTTAAGGGGCATTCAAGTGTCGGCCAAGCTGCAATTTGGCTTAACGCTGTGCATAGTGGCCGTCGTTGTCCTCTTATTTGGCGCAAGCAGTTTTCAGCCTGGTCATCTGACAACACTCGCGAGCCATGGTATGCCTGAAATGCCAACCGTGATGATTGCCGCTGGCATCGCTTTTTGGAGTTTTTTGGGCATAGAAGCTATGACCCATCTGGCCGATGATTTTCGCCGTCCGCAGCAGGATATGATCCCCGCTATGATGATGGGCACTGTGCTGGTGGGCGTCATTTATGTGGCTTGTACACTATTACTACTGTTAGTGCCGACGGATAAAAGCGTCGCTATGATCGGCGTGTTTGATCAGTTGCTTGGTGGTTACGGCGCGCAAGTGATTGGCGTGTTGGGGATTGCAAGTGGATTGGCAACCGTGAACGTGTATTCGGCCAGTGCGGCACGTTTAGTGTGGAGCTTTAGTTGTGAAGGCATTTTGCCGCGCTTTTTTGCGGTGAAGAATGCCCACGGCGTACCTATTCGCGCGCTGGCTGCACTGTTATCTGTGATGGCGAGCGTGATAGTGCTGACTTATCTTACTGGACAAGAGTTAGAACACCTTATTGCATGGAGCAACGGCGTATTTGTGGTGATCTATTTGATGGCTATGTTAGCGGCCGCTAAGTTATTACCGCGCCATAATTGGCCACTAGTAGCGCTGGGTTGTGCGTTTTGCTTGGCATTAGGTTTTGCCCTAGGTACGAGCATGTCCTATGTGTTGGTGTTGATATTAGTGGTGGCGCCATTTCTCTGGTGGCAAAAGACCCATATCAGCCGCAAACAAGGTTTAGCGATTCCTGAGTAATCCTGAAAAAAGTTCAATCAAAAAGCCCTGAACTCTTTTAATTCGAAAGAGATTGCAGGGCTTTTTTGTGCGTTTTGATTCGTCTGTGGATTAAATCTTTTGATCTAATTTAAAGTCTAACTGCACTTGCTGATTGAGTTGCGCAACGGCTTTGCCTGCATCAAATTTCGGCTTGTACTTCCAATTCTGCACCGCTGATAACGCCGCCTTATCGAAAACACGCTTAGGGTTCGCATCCAATACCCGCACATTACTCACAGTGCCATCGGCCGTAATATCAAACCCCACAACGACATAACCTTCTTTACCACTTTGCGCCGCATCTATGGGATAACGAGGCGACACTTGCACAACTGGCAGAGCTTCGGCTGTCATCGCAGATTGCGTATAGAGGGTGGTTTGCGTTGGCATTTCGGGCATGAATGTCTCAGGGGTAAAAGTTAACGACTCGCTGGTTTCACCGGGAACACTCACACGCTCCCGTGCAGGAATGGGCTTGGGTGGTTCGGGCTTAGTTTTTTCTTTTGGCGGTATCGGCGTGCGTTCTGCCATCAGTATATTGATTTGCGGCGCATCCGAGGCCTGTCCTGTGACAGTTTGTGGATTGTTGATGAGCTGCGCCATAAAGACGAACAGCCCTAAGGTGATTAAAGCACTAGCTAAGATAAGACCAGTGCGGCTAACGAGTGCGTTTTGGCTCATATTGCTTCCTTACAGTGAGTTAATAGCCTTTTATCAATATCACTCTTTACTGAATTTTTGAAATATTTATTTACAATTTAACTAAGGTTGCTCCTTTAGCGTTAAGGGTTCAACTCCGCTTTAGCTTAACGTCAGCCTGCGTAGCGCTTTGTTGATCTCGGAGCAGGATAGAATCGCGTGTGATTAAATTAAGTTAAATCGAGAGGTAAACCTTAAGTCTGATGACCACCATGCTTTGTTGCCGAAGGACCGCACATTACTGATATTTAATGTATCTCGGTGAGCGAGGCGATAACTTGTGTTCTATATTTTGATCATTCATATAGAAGGAGCATAAAAATGGATTCAGCTGCGTTACTCAATCGAGTGGATGAATTACCCAGGTTACCCAAGGCGATCAGTGAGCTATTAGACGCAGTCAATGACGACAATGCGACAGTAAAAAGTATTGCCACTAAGGTTGCACACGATCCCTTAATCAGCGCTAGGGTATTACGCCTTGCCAACTGTGCTCACTACGGACGCAGTCGAGAGGTGGGCACGATCGACGAAGCCGTGGTGCGTCTTGGGATGCAAACCCTGCGTACCTTAGTGCTTGCATCGGCCGTCATTGGCGCGGTTCCTAAGTGTGAAGGAATCGACTTAGCCCAATTTTGGGGACAAACCTTTGAGATTGCCCTTTATAGCCAAGAAATGGCGAAACGTTGTGGTGCTATGCCTGAAGAAGCATTTACCTGCGGTATCTTGCACCGTATTGGCGACTTACTCATTGCGGCTGTGTCACCTAAAGATGCGGCGAAAATTGCTGAAGCCGTGGCTCAGGGCAAAGATAAGCATGAGTTTGAACGTGAGTTGCTTGGATATGATTCACCCGATATTGGCGCATTGCTGGCTAAAAATTGGAAATTCACCACAGCGTTAGTGGAAGGTATTTTATATCAAGATCACCCTAAGGATTCGGACCCATTTTCAAAACTTGCCGCATTATTATGCCTATCTTACAAAGTGTTGGATGAGTGGGACACGATTGAGGATGATGAGAAAACCAGTTGGTTATCTCAGTTAGCCACCAAGAAAGGATTAAGGATGGAGATGGGGGGATTGCGGACTAAGTTGACTGAGTTACGCGGCTCAGGGTTCGAAATCGGTAGAGCCCTAGCTTAGGGTTTAGGTGAGTTGGGTTTAAGTCAATCGCGCGGCAGGACAAATCATTTTTAGTCAAAGGCGATATCAATAGAGTCTTGAGACTATAGCGTGAATGTGAAACGAGATAGCGTTTCGCATTCACGCTTTTTTATGCGGCGGATTAATCGATTAGTACTTTGATTCAACCGTTGAATCACTGAGGCGCCTGATCTATATGTCGATTGGCGGCGATGGCAAGATTGCGCATTTGAATTAACTCGCTGTGTTTGAGGTACAGCAAATCAGCGGTGCGACGAATGATTTGGTCTTCATATTGGGATAACTGTCCATCGGCATAGGCCAGTTGCCACATCGCGAGCAATAATTGCTGCTTTTGCGCTAGGCTAAATTCAGCGTTAATGGCTGAGGTAAATTCAAACAGTGAGGTCGCGCTACCTTGCACGCTTTTGGCTTCATCAATCAGTATCTTAGCGTCAGTTTCTGACATTGATAGTGTATCTGTCAGTAACTTGGGCAATAAGGCTTCTTCCTCTGCCGTTAAGGTATCATCGGCAAACACCACTTCAAGTAACATGCTCGCTGCGGCGAGTTTAAGTTGATGCGCCTTGTCTTCAGGTGAGACTGCTTGCGTATGTGCTTCAAAGAATCGTCTTAACTTCGCAATCATATTTGGCGGTTCTCATGTTGGGGGCAATATAAGGTAGAGTCGATTGAGGGGCGAAAGTTCACCCTAAGCACTGAGTTGCTTAGGGTGAGATAAAACGGGATTACAGTAGCGAGTTCAGACCTTTCATCAGTAAGTCAGAGGTGCCTTCAGTGCCATTGGTTTCTAAGTAAGACTTAGCAATGTTGATCATTGGCATCGCCAGATCTTTAGAAATACCCAATTTTTCAAAGGCGTCTAACACCATAGCACTGCCTTGCAGTGATGAGCCTAAATTACCCGCCTTGGATAACAAGCCAGAAACGCCTGATGTTGAGTCCAATTTAGGTGCTGCCGCTAACAAGCTATCGGCATTAGGAATGCTGGCAGCCAGTTTTGAATAGTCGGTTGTCCCTAGGCTAGATTGTGCTAAGCCTAATAAACTGCCTAAGCCACCTTCGGCTTGAGTTTGGTTTAAACCCAATTGTGACATGACGTTGCCAACCAAATCATTTGACTGAGTCGCTGCCGCCGTCGTGGCCGCTTTTTCCGTTTTGGCTTGAGTTCCGGCCAAGTTATCTAACCATCCTGCACTGGCTGGCGCCGCTAAAATACAAGTGCCGAGGAAGATCGAGAGGGTAAGAGTGTGTTTCATATGGAAGCGTCCTTTGATGGTTTGCGCACGTGTTCGCAGGACAGTTTAGCGGGTTTGCAACTTTTGTTGCAGTAGTTTTCTGTGATTTACGATTCACACTGGTGATTTCTGCTGTGCATTGCTTCGGGATTTTCGGTATCCTTAGCGGCAATTCTAAGTGTTAATTCATTTCAATTATTTGGAAAGTCGCATGTCACTGTCCGCAATTTTGTCAGAAGCCTATAACTTCTTCCGTAATCATCTGGCGCAACTCGCTATGCTGACGATTCCATTACTTTTGATCCAAGTGGGGATCCAGTTGTGGCTTGGCGTAGAGATGAGTAAAGTCGATCTTGAAAATCCACAGTTTGGCGCACCACACATGGTCGCCATGATGCTGTTACTGCTCACTTTTTCGGTATTAATCGCCGCCCTGACACTGTTTTTAGAACTGCGTTCTCAAGGGCATAGTCCTTCTGCTGGCATGGTGCTGAAGGCCAGTTTACCTTTTGTTCCACCACTATTATTAGCTGGGGTGTTTTCTGGTTTAGCGATTTTAGCGCCAGTGATGCTGTTTGCTGCCTTTGGTCCTGTGTGGCTGGTGGGGTTGGTTATTAGCTTCTATCTCTTCGCCCGTTTGGCCTATGTGAACTTTATGGTCGTGGTTGAGCGTTTAACACCGCTGGAAGCCATCAAGGGCAGTTTTAGCTTTAGTGGCCCTATCGTGCTGAAAACTATTGCACTATTAATGCTATATCTGCCTCTTTCTGTGGTGGGTAATCTGCTGTCAGGTGCCGCCGCTATGGGCGGATTGCCGCTGCAAATGCTATCGGATACCTTTATGTCTTTCATTGGTTTATTCGTTAACGTGGCTTTGTTCCGCTTATATATGGTGTCGAAAAAACCAAGCGTCGAGTAATGTAAACTCAATTCAGCCTGCAGGGAATCACTCATGGGGACGAAAACAGTCATTAAGGATAGTGAGTTTATCCAAGATTTTTCGGCTTCCTTGAGTGATGACTATCTCAAAGCGAAAAGCTATGTGCAGGATGTGCCGACTCAGTCGCTACTGCACATTCGCAGCTTTACCCACAAGCTTACTGAGTTACTGGGACAAGATAAGCAAATCGCGTTCTCGAGTCCGAATCTATACGACAGGATCGAGCAACTAAATCAGCAGCGTGTTATTGATGTTAAGACGACCCGCGCCCTGCATCGATTGCGGGCCGACGGTAACCGCGGCGCTCATCCTGAAAAATATCACCTGACCCAAGCGCAATTGTTCGCGCTGGCGCAAAAATCTATTAAAGATGTTTTGGCGCTAGTCGAACACTTGTATCCCAAGGTTAAAGGCCAAGTCGCACCTGATTATCGTTATGAAGCATCTGATACTCTGACGGCGAAGGATTTATGCTACCGCGCTGTGATGGAAGATGACGCCGAAGCCCAATATCTAGTGGGGATATCCTTTAAGACCAAGGCTCTGATACTGAAAGAGCAAGAGCAGCAACAAGATCAAGAGTTTGCCACTTCAGCTGAAGCTACTTCTAATCCAGAACCTTCTGGCGTTTTACCTCTTACTTCCCACATCAGCGCCGCTGACCGTTTTGCCCGTGCCGCCTATTGGTTTGCCCTTGCGGCGCCTAAGCATATGGAAGCCTTACATGAGCACGGTGTGGCCTTGATCCACGGTTATCAAGGTGTGCCAGAGGTGGCGAAAGGTGAGCAACTTATTGCGACGGCGGCCGAGGCTGGGGTCGTCAATGCGATGGCGTTATTGGGATATTTTTATCTTGTCGGCAGTGAGTCGTTTCAACCCGATAGCAAGTTAGCGCAGCAATACTTACAGCGCGCAGCGGAGGGTGAGCAAACCGAAGCGATGGCGAACTTGGGGGTGCTGCATTATCAGCAAAAAAATATAACCCAAGCCTATCATTTTATAAGTAAAGCCGCACAAGCGGGTTATCCCCACGCTCAGTATCATTTGGCATTAATGCTCGCCAATGGTGACGGTTGTACTCGAGATATGATTGCCAGCGAGTATTGGATGGCAGAAGCTGCCGAGCAAGGACAACTCGATGCCATGCTGACGCGGGCACAGCATATGCTTAATGATGATAATGCCTTTGGTAGTGACTTGACTCAGGCTGAGGATTATCTGCGCCAAGTGATTAAATATGGCCACAGTGTGCCCGCGATGATCGAGCTGAGTATGGCGCTGGCCGACGGTATCTTAGGGCGAGTTGATGTTGTGGGAGCCGCCGCTTTGCTGAAGCTGGCGCGACAAAATGCCAATAAAAAAGAGGCTGATATTATCGAGCCTCTTTGGCGTTCTCTTGCATTACAGATTGAAAATGTACTTAAAGTCACTCAAGATCCCGCGGAAATTCATAGCCTTAATCGCGCACAGACCTTACTCGCTTAAGCGCAGTTTTGCTTCGATTGAACTAGTGTTCATCCTCTTTATGCTCAAAAGTTCGCCCTTGATAGCGCGTTGCATTCGTTTCCCTAACAATTGTTTCTGAACCATAAACTTGGCTCTGTGGCTCTTCTGCTGCATGGGCATGTTGCTTGGCGTTTGCCTGTGCTTGGTTAAATTTAGCCAACTGACGTGCCATGTAAAAACGGCTAAACAGGACTAAACAACCGAGCGCAATAGCTCCAAATAAAAGCACGAAGGGCAATAAAAATAGCGATAAACAGATCAGGCTAACGCTAAGCGCCATGGCTAACCAAGCCCGTGGGCCAGAAATTCGGGTCTGCAGCGGGCTCTGTTGGAACTGGTGATAAATCATAAGAACTCCTCGATAGGCAGTGGACATTTAGTGTGCAATAGCGAGTGTGTCTAGGTCACGTTAATCTTGATTAATTTACTTTATTTTACCTCTAAGGCTATTTAGCTGTTACGTATCATCTTGAGATGTGATCTCGAGGTCGCTCATGTTGTTCATCGAATAACAGTCGGTTAATTATATGTTTTAACGCGAATCTTTTTGATGTAAATCTGAGCAACTTCTTTGCGAACTGTACAGAGTATGAGAAAATTCAGTTCAGATTAAGCTGCAGTTTTAACTCAGTTAGCCGCCTTATTACATTGGATGTAAATGTTTGTTCAACTCGCTCAGACACCCTCTTATTTCACTGCTTTGTTAATAAATTAGACGCCAACATGAACTCATATTCGCTCAAGCAAAAAATTCTGTTCTCCGTCGTGGTAGCCCTTTCACTCGTGATTGGTTTGTTGTCATGGCAAAGTTATTCCAGCCAAAAGTCCCAGCTGTTACAAAACAGCCTAGAACAAGTGCAACGCTTAGGTGAGCAGCAGGCAGAGCGTATTCAAGAATGGTTGGCTGGCCGCCAAGATATTATGGGGGCACTGGCGAGTAAAGTTGAGGGTGATAGCCTAAATACATTACAACAAGCACAAGCGTCGGGCCGTTTCCAGTTAACTTATTTTGGGAGCCAAGCGGGGCAAATGCTGGATTCTGATCCGAGTATAGACCGAACGGGCTATGATCCCCGTAGCCGCCCTTGGTATCAACAAGCCACCAGTGAGCGCGGTCTTATTTTGACAAAACCATACGTGGATGTGGCTTATAACATTCTGGTTGTGACTATGGCGCAGCCTACCGCACAAGGTGTTGTGGGTGGTGACTTATCTATCGCCAGCCTAGTGGACGGTGTTAATCGGATGAAGTTACCGGCCAACGGTTATGCCATCATGATGCACAAAGACGGCACGGTTATCGCTTATAAAGATCAAGCTAAGACGATGAAACCTATAGGTGATATCGATAATGAGCTGAATCGTAACTTGCCTGAACAGAGCCGTGCATCTGGCACTCTGTTACCTATGTATTTTGAAAATGAAGGACGCGACAAGTTAGTTTGGAGCGTTGATATTCCTAATACAGATTGGGAATTAGTGTTAGTGCTTGATAAGGAAACGCTAGAAGCGCCACTCACGAGCCTGTTACTTACTCAGCTGGGGCTATCGGCACTTGTATTGCTCTTGAGTGTGTTAGCGATTTCTTGGTTAGTTGGCATGTTACTGGGCCCGTTGAGCCGAGTATCGCAGGCACTGGCGCGTATCGCCGATGGTAACGGTGATTTAACTCAGCGTATTTCTGTCGATACTCAAGATGAAGTGGGCGTACTTGCCGACAGCTTTAACCGTTTTGTCGGTAGTCAACATCAGTTGATCAGCCATATCCGTCAGTTAGCGAATGAGTTAGATGCTGATGCTGAACGTAGTCTTACCACCACGCAAACCTCGGTGGCTGAACTGCAACGTCAGCAACAGGAAGTCGCTATGGTCGCGACTGCGGTAACTGAAATGGCAAGTGCGACCAATGAGATTGCGGCCAATGCTGAAAACACGGCGACGGCCGCTCAACAATCTGCAGCCAGCAGTTTACAGGGTAAAGAGTTAGTCAATAAAACCCGTAACTCGATTAATTCGTTGGCCGATGAAGTCACTCAAGCGACCGATGTCATTGGGGATTTGAGCCGTCATGCTCAATCAATTTCAAGCATTCTAGCAACGATTCAAGGGATTGCAGAGCAAACCAACTTATTAGCGCTTAACGCGGCTATTGAAGCGGCTCGTGCTGGTGAACAGGGCCGTGGCTTTGCCGTGGTCGCCGATGAAGTGCGTGTACTGTCACGCCGTACTCAGGATTCGACCCAAGAAGTGCACACCACGATTGAAACGCTGCAACGTACGACTGCTAGAGCCGTCAGCTTGATGGAAAGCAGCCAAGCATTAGCGGGTCACAGTGTTGATGATGCGAATGCGGCGGCAAAAGCCCTTGAAGAGATTACACAAGCGGTCAACGTGATTTCAGATATGGCAGGCCAAATTGCGACTGCAGCGGAAGAGCAGACTCAAGTGACGGGTGAAATCACCCAAAATACGGTTGCGATTAAAGATGTGACCGATGAGATTACCGCCTCGGCCATGGCTGATTTGGCACAGGCGCGAGACTTAAAAGCCCGCGCTAATGATCTTAATGCACAGGTCGCGACCTTTATTCTGTAGCCACTATTTGTAGAGCTTCACTTTGATAAGAGCCCGATAACGCCTTTGCTTTATCGGGCTTTTTTATTGATGGTGATTTGGTGTGTTAAAGCATTTCTGCGGGAGTAAATAACTTAGCGACACTCTGACAAATCGTTTCTCTAATCCATTTATGCCCTTGATCTTCATCATTTCTTTGATGCCATAACAGCACATAGGCCATGGGCATAAATTCGAAGGGTAAGGGCAGTAGTTTAAGCGGATAGAGCTGGCAGGCGTGCCTTGCAAAGCTCGAGGGCAGAGTGAAGATTAAGTCGCTGTGAGCGCATACACTGGCGGCACCATAAAAATCGGGTACTGTCGTACTGAGCCGGCGTCGATGGCCGAGATCGGCAAGAAAGTAATCCAGTGCCCACCAATCGCTGCCTTCACAGCGAACCTGCACATGGGCCATGTCGAGGTAGAGTGGGAGCTTCCATTGTTCTGAAGTGAGCGCCGCCATCAGCGGGTGGTCTTCACGCACTAAACACACTTGTTGATCGGTAAACAGTGTTTGATAGGCAATCCCTTCGGGCAGGCGATCCACCTGAAAATCGGACAATGGATGCAAGTCCCGCCCTGAAATACCAAAGTCAATTTGCCCTTGTTGTAAATCCTGCATCGATTTTTCGGTCCAGACATAGGAGTCAAGTTTTACATTAGGCGCCGTGGTCAGCATAGGGCCGATAAAATATGGGATTAAGGTTTCATAGGCGCTTTCCACCATGGCAAAGGAGAATTGTCGATTGCTACTGGCGGGATTGAAGGTCGGAGGCTGGGTGAGTTGATATAAGTCTTGCAAAATATTCGGCAGTTTTTGCCCAAGAATTAGGGCGTGCGCCGTCGGTTTTAAGCCGTGGGCCGTGCGCTGAAATAGGGGATCATCTAAGGTTTCTCTGAGCCGATTTAAGCTCTTACTGAGGGCTGACTGGCTGATATGTAATCGGCTGGCGGCGCGAGTCACGCTTTGCTCTTCTAGCAGAACTTTGAGTATGACCAGCAAGTTAAGATCGATTCTGGCTAAGTTGTCGATATTCACAGATATTCCTCAGAGGAAATTTACTTTGGAAATTATACCATTTCTGTTCATACCTTGAGTTAATTAAAATAGCGCCCACTGAAATACCTTTTCCTGATCAACTGAGATTATTTATGCGGCGCAATCTATTACCTATCCTGATGTCAATGGTGCTTCTCAGCCCATTGGCAATCGATATTTACTTACCTTCAATGCCAACTATGGCGGCAGAATTCGCCGTATCTGCCAGTGATGTGCAATCTACGATCGTATTATTTTTATTCGCCATGGGCTTAGGCCAAGTGTTGATCGGGCCATTAGCCGACCGTTATGGCCGCCGTCCTGTGGCAATCTTTGGAGTCTTACTCTACGGTGCGAGCAGCCTTTTAGCCGCTGCGGCTATCGAGTTCCATTGGTTACAGATTGCCCGTTTGCTGCAAGGTTTAGCTGCCTGTTCGACTTCTATCGTGGTGTTTAGCGCGGTGCGTGACTGCTACGATCAAAAGGAAGGCGCTAAGATTTACAGTTACTTAAATGGTGCCATTTGCGTTATTCCTGCATTAGCGCCGACCTTAGGCGGTTTATTGGCAATGCAATTTGGTTGGCGTTCAACCTTCGTTTTCATGACGTTATATGCCATGTTGATGTTGCTCGTTGTCGGTTATCGCTTACCCGAGACTCGACCTGCCAATACGGTTACCACAGGGCCGCTTTACCGTTGGGGTCGATACAAGCCTGTACTGGGTAACACTCACTTTTTGTTTTATGCCTTTGCTTGTATGTCGGCGATGGCGGCGATTTTGTGTTACGTGTCGTATGCGCCTGTGTGGCTGATTGGGCATTTAGGGCTTTCTGAGCTCATGTTCAGTGGTCTATTCGGTTTCAATGCTGTGTTTAATATCGTGGCCTGTTTTACGGCGCCGCTGGTCATTCGCAAACTCGGTAATCGTCCGACAACGATTTTGGCGCTGTCCATACTCGTTCTGTCTGCCGCTATCACTGTGGCGGGTCAGCAATTCGGTCCGAGCACTGGAATGATGGCAGCGTTTGCCTTTATGTTGCCTATGTTGATGTTAGGCGTGGGATTTTCCTTCTTACTTGGCCCTGCAACCAGTATGGCCCTGTCGGCCTTCGGTGAACGAGCTGGAACGGCGGCGGCTATGTTAGGTTTTATTCAGATGAGCGGCGCATCCGTGCTTGCTGGACTCGTACAACAAACGAGTTTAACCGCACCTTACGCAGTGGCCTTAGTGATGGGCGTATTTCCTATCGGTTTATTGTTGATGATGGCGCTGAGTCGATTTGACCACTGGCATCAAGAGCAGTTAGCTGGCGAGCATTAGTTCGCGGCACAGGTTAATTACAAAGTTGTTAATCACAGAGTACACCCTTTACCCACAGTTTGTTTGACCGCGAACTGTGGGTATTTTTATTGTGCCTAACACCCCTTTATCCTTTGGTATACTCGTAAAATAACTTACTCAAACCGAGGGTAATGCTTGTCCCGTCAATATTGTGCTATTTGTCGTTATCCCCAGAATGCTTGTCTGTGCGCGAGTGTTCAGCCTATCTCTCCAATGACTCAGTTGGTGGTTTTACAGCACCCGAGTGAAGTCGAACATAAAAAAAATAGTGTGCGGGTATTGAGTCTTGTTGTTGCTGAAACGCAAGTTTATGTGGGCGAAAGCGAGGCCGACTTCAATGGTTTACGGGAACATTTAGCGGCGTGTAATAAGCCGATTTATCTCGTCTATCCTTCTGAGCAAAGTGTGAGTGTTGAACAGCAGCCTATCAATCCAGATTGTGTATTGCTCTTACTCGACGGTACTTGGCGTAAGGCATTTAAGATGTTGCAGTTGAATCCTTGGTTAACCCAGTATCCTGCGGTGCATTTGGCTGAAGGTTATGAGTCGCGCTACCGGATCCGTAAGTCGAGTCGTAGCGACAGTTTATCGACCTTAGAAGCTTGTGCTTATATGCTAAGCGCTCTTGAGCCTAGGCTTGATGTTCAGCCGTTAATGACGGCATTTGATGCTATGGTTGAACTGCGGATTAAGGCGATGCCGAGCACTGTGCAGGCGCGTTATCAAAACTCAAACAAACCTAACGGCGAGGTCAAGTGATTGGTTTGATATTATTTAGTCTTAGAGGTTTTAGGTCTGAATCAGTGCTTTTAAGTTATTGAGTTTTGATACTGCGTACGAATTAAAATAGTCAAAATCTTATTCAGATCACGCTAACTTAGTGTGAAATACGGTTTAATAATAAGGATTCATTTGCGCAGCAAATGATGAGATAGCTTTGCCAGCCAATTGCTTTGCAGGGGAGTGATTCCATTGTTAATCACAATTAGTTAATGGCGTGCTGGCAGGGCTATCGAGCTTTAGCTATATGTTTTTGTTAATCATAGTGAGAGTGCTTTGCCAGTCAATAATTGGCTTTGCAGGGGAATGATTCCATTGTTAATTACAATTAGTTGATGGCGTGCTGGCAGGGCTATCGAGTTTTAAGCTATATGTTTTTCCGCAAGAATACTTCTGTAACGCCTCTGTTTCTTCTCTAATTCTAATCAAACTCTTCCTAGAAAACAGTTGCATAGGTGTTCATTGTTCGGTGCGAATGTTGAAAGTGCTTTGCCAGTCAATAATTGGCTTTGCAGGGGAGTGATTCCATTGTTAATCACAATTAGTTGATGGCGTGCTGGCAGGGCTATCGAGCTTTAAGCTATATGTTTTTCCGCAAGAAAGGTTTGGGTGAAGTTATCGACTGAACTCGGATAACCAAAAAGAAATCCTTGGGCAAAACCTTGGCCCATGTCTGTCATTATGTCTCTTTGTTGTTGAGTCTCTATGCCTTCGGCGACGAAGTGAATATCCAGTGCCTGTGCGAGCTGCACTATGGCATTGCAGAGCTTTTGTCCTGACACTTCGTTTAAACGCAAGGCAAACTCGGCATCAATTTTTACACTGTCTATGGGCAAAGTGCCTAAGCGACTGAGTGAAGATAACCCAGTCCCAAAATCATCAATAGCAATGCTGACACCTAAAGCTTTGATGCGATTGAGTGTGAGTCGTGCTTGCTCAGGTTGGCGTAACAGTGCCGATTCGGTGATTTCTAAAATCAGTGCTTCAGCAGGTAAATTAGCCATGTCCAAGGCGTTAATTACTTGGTCGATAAAGTCTAAGTGTTCCAATTGCAGTGGTGACACATTGACTGAAATTCTAAAGTCTGCCTGATTATGTGCCCGCCATAGTGCCGCTTGCACACAAGCTTGTTCTAATACCC
This sequence comes from Shewanella sp. SP2S2-6, assembly GCF_031931965.1. Classification (NCBI taxonomy): domain Bacteria; kingdom Pseudomonadati; phylum Pseudomonadota; class Gammaproteobacteria; order Alteromonadales; family Shewanellaceae; genus Shewanella; species Shewanella sp. SP2S2-6. The sequence goes on from NZ_JAUOEQ010000014.1 coordinate 97,595, forward strand.
ATTGACCAATACTGACAATTAACCCTGTTTCTTCCAGCAATGGTACAAAGTCGGCAGCGTCATAATACTCGGTAGGTGATTTTTGCCAGCGCAGTAATGCTTCGGCTGCAATCGTTTGATTTGTGTGTAAATCCACTATGGCCTGATAGGCGAGAGTGAACTGTTTTAAGCTGTGAGCATGTCTTAGACTATTGATTAACTGCAGCTTTAACTCTGCGGCCTGGCTCATAGCCTTATCGTAAAATACGAGGTGCGGTAAGCTCTTTTTAGCACAGTACATAGCCGTATCTGCAAGACTTATCAGTTGTCCCGCCTTATCACTGTGGGTCGGAAATAGTGCAATGCCGATACTTGTGCCTAAGAAAAACTTTTGTCCTTCAATTTCAAAGGGGCTCTCAAATAAGCTGAGTATCAGTTCTGCAAACAGTTGGATTTCATCCTTGCAGCTACAGTCTTGCAGCACTAAGGTAAATTCATCTCCACCCATCCTGGCTATGTCTGCTTTTTCGATACAACCGGCTTCGAGTCTGGCTGCGACGAGTTGTAATACTCTATCGCCCATGGAGTGGCCGAAGCTGTCATTGATATTTTTAAACCCATTGAGATCTAAAAACATCAGCGCACCTAATGCTAAGGGATCGGTTTTAAGTTTTTCGAGGGCACTATTGAGGATCTGCTTAAGGTGGAACCGGTTTGGCAATCCAGTCAAGGTATCGTACATAGCACGGGTCGTCAGCTGAGTTTCTAACAACTTTTTGGTACTAATGTCACTGAAAATATTCACATTATAGTGAGCGCCATCTTCGGTAATGATTTTTCGACTACTTTGCCAAGCAGGGAAATTACTACCATCTGAACGTCTTTTCCACGTTTCACCCTGCCAAAAGCCCCTTTGTTTTAGTGCAATTTGGCATTCGGTTTCTTCTCCTAAATGATGGCTTCTTAGCTCTAAAAATTCAGGGGTTTTACTAATAAGCTGCTCGGCGCTATAACCGCAAATACGGCACATAGCTTTATTAACGGCCAAAATCTGATCATCTGAGTCTGTGATATACACAGCTTCGGCACTTTCCTCGAGCGTCGTCGACAAAATCTCTTTAGGAATATGGGCAAAGCCATCGGTAATAATTTCGCGCATTTGATTACGGCGATTGAGCGCTTGAAATTCCACGAGCACAACGGGCTGTTGCTGCAGATAGCAGCGATAAAGGTTTACTCGAGTTGGCAGTTCATTGCCGAGTTGACTCAAGTGTAGCCAGTTGAATTCAACATTATTTCCTGCAATGGCTTCAAGGATCATTTCCCTCGCATATTCAACACTGTTGCGGCCGGATGATTGAATTCTCGGAGAAAAGTCATAGGGCGTCGCATTCACAAAGGCGTCATACTCAGTCTCAAAATAACCGAGTGTCGCTTGGTTGGCGCTAATAAAGCTGAAGCCTTGAATTAAGGCTAGGGGAGTTTTGTGGGGATGTGCTTGCCAGAGCGACAGCTTTTCTTGCAGTACTGGATCATCCGTACTGAGTTTCTTAAGTAAGTGTTGCCATCTGATCATTTAGGATACTCCCTTGTGACACATATAAGGTCACATCCTATTTTTTAGGTCTTCGTTGATACGAAGTTGCCCAATAGTACATCATTCCAATGGGGTTAAAAATAAACCTAATTGTTGTTTCACTCAAATAGAAACTCAAAAAGTGTAGTTTAAGACTTGTATTTAAGCATATTTTTTAAGAACACCTGCTGCATATTTCAAACTTTGACAGATTTTATGCTATGTTTTTCGCATCGTGTTTGAGTTGGCTGTTATCGTTCATCCATCTGATGACCAAATAAAGGAGGCCGGAAATGGCGCATTTATCTAAGGTGCTTATCTCAAAAATGTTGATGTCGTTCATACTGATTTCCAGTGTTCATTTTGCTGTAGCCGATGCCGCCGATGCCCCCAAGCCAAAATTAACCCTAGAGCAAAGAGCCGATAAAGCACGCATAGACTCCCAGCGATTAGAGCAGGCCCAATTAGAAAAGGCGCGCCAAGCGGCCAAAGAGAGGGCAGAGCGAGAAGATAAAATCAAACAGCAGTCCCAAACCAATGATTGGGAGGCTCAGCAAAAACTCAAGGCACAGAAACAGTTCGACGAGAGGGAAAGTCGCGAGCAAAAATATTTACGGGAAGCAAAAGAAGCCGCGGCAAAAGAGCGTAAAATCCCTAAGCCATAATCATGCCATCGACACAGTCGATTTCAGCCAGGCTGTGCGAGCATTATTTGTTGGCATTGCGACTATTCTCATTACTATGCACCTTACTATCCTAGGAATTGTTGTTGAATATCTGCCCCTTATGCCATGGCACTGAATTGCTCGCTTATCATCAAGATAAAAAGCGCGACTACCATCAATGCCAAACCTGCCAACTGGTGAGCGTGCCTCCTGAGTTTTATCTCTCGGCCGAGGCAGAAAAAGCCGAGTACGATAAGCACGAGAATCATGCCAATGACTTTGGCTATCAAACCTTTTTAAACCGCACACTCGAGCCACTACTTAGCCGTGTTAGCACTGCGGCACAAGGGCTCGATTTTGGCTGCGGCGAAGGCAAAGCCTTGAGCTTGATGGCAAAGGCGCGGGGTTATCAAATCGATAATTACGACCTTTATTACGCCAACAATCCTGAAGCCTTGGCTCGCCAATACGAGTTTATAACGTTAACTGAAGTCATAGAGCATGTGAGCGATGCCGCAGGTTTGCTTGCCCAACTTGATAGGTTATTAAAACCCAAGGGTATTTTGGCTGTGATGACCAAGCGCGTGCAAAATCAAACCGCCTTTGCCACCTGGCACTATAAAAATGACCCTACCCATATCAATTTTTACGCCGAAGCGACCTTCGAATGGCTCGCGCAGCACTATGGCTGGCGACTCGAAATCATCGATAAAGACGTAGTGTTTTTATATAAAGAGATGCATAAAGTAAATTAATGCAGTCGTAGTTGTTTAACTGAAATCATGTCCTTTGCAGCTAAGGCTATGTGTTGGCGTGATCCGCTAGTCGATAACGCCGACGTATTTCATCCACTAGACGATAGCGGGAACTTCGGGATTTTTCGTGCGGCGCAAATGCAGCGCTGACCTCATCTAGCAGCGTGACTGCCGTTGTCAGTTTGAGCAGCTCTTTATGACTCAGCTCGTCTTTGCTGGTTAAAGCGTTAATTGTGATTATGGCGAGTTCTTTGGCGGCAATATCTTCCGGTAATCCAGATTGAGTACATAAGCCATAGGTGCCCGCTAGGAAATGCTCCCATTCCTGCTGTATATGTTGCTCTAGATTGGTGTCTGGAATCCGCTCGAGGCCGTTGCCTTCTGGGGCGGTTAATTTTTCAATGGCTTCAAGATAGCGCCGCTGAAAGATGGGATAAATGTCTGTGTCTGTATCGAGTTGATGCAGCATAGTTAACCAAGCGCCATAGCCTTTGGCATAGTATTCAATTGCCAGCTGTTCATTATGTGTGCCAAAGACAGAATCGCAAACTATGCTGAGCTGCAGTCGATAGGAGCATGCAGGCATAACGCCTTGAGTTTGGTAGTTAATCAACCTAGCTTCTGTCTGCCCTGTCACTTCGAGCAGTTGTTGCCGAGTATAAAAATTGGCGTTCAGATACTCAAGTAGCAGCATATCAGTTGCTCCTTGGTGCCTGAGCACGGTCGAACATGCCATAGTCACGAACAACTTCGGCAACCCGCAGACGATAATCGGCGAATAATTGTTCGCGTCCTTGAGTTTGCGCCTCGCGGTGATATATCTGTTGTCGCCAAGCTTGTACCGCAGCCTCATTCTCCCAGAATGACAGCGATAATAAGCGTTCGGGATTGACCATGCTCTGAAACCGTTCGATTGAAATAAATCCTGCAATCTCACTCAGGCTCGATTTCAGGTCGGCGGCTATCTCTAAATACCTTTCTTGGCAGCCGGGATTCGGCACGACTTCAAAAATAACTACCATCATAGTTTTGTCTCCGCAGCTCTTTGATAGGTCTTTGCAATCGGCTTTAGGAAACTGCGTTTTTCACTCAAAATGAATTCTCCTTGCTTGGCCAACTGAAAATTTGCCTTGCCTGCGGCTTCTGTCTTCAGTTTGTCTCTATAGCGTTCATAGTGGGCCAGACTATCGAAGCTAATGAGACCAAATGCAGTGTCGTTGGTGCCTTCGTGTGGCAGAAAGTAGCCAAGGAGTTCGCCGCCGTAGGCTGGAATGATATCGCCCCAGTTTTCAGCATATTGGGCAAATTGTTCCAATTTGAAGGGGTCTATTTTGTATTCGATAAAACAGGTAATTTTCATAGTGTTTGGCGCCATTGACTTGTGTGGTAAAGGTTTTAGTTGCATTGTAATTACCTGAAAACTTAATGCTTCGATGGTTATCGAACTGTCCCCAAATGAGATTACAAGCATGGAACCTAACATCGCTTTTATTGCCAACTTGATTGGCGACGCCGCCCGCTCACGTATGTTGATAGCTTTAATGGGCGGAGAGGCATTGACGGCGACAGAACTGGCTCTTGAAGCAGATATCACACCGCAGACTGCCAGCAGCCATTTAACTAAGTTGGTTGAAGGTGAACTATTGCTCGTGCGTAAGCAGGGGAGGCATAAGTATTTTCAGCTGCAGAGCCGCCAAGTGGCCGAACTGTTGGAAAGTCTGCTCAACATGAGCGCGGCCATTGCAAGCCCTAAGGTAATCCATGGACCTGCGGACCCTAGATTGAGACTGGCTCGTGTTTGTTATGACCATCTCGCGGGTGAATTGGGGGTTGCACTTTACGACAGCTTAAGTCGGCAGGATTTGATCGCCCATGAAGGGGGCGAAACAAAAATCACCGCGGCAGGGATGACCTTTTTTGCCAAACGTGGCGTAGAACACTCGTTGCTGGGTGCACCAGATGATGTATTCGATGTACCGAAAAGTCGTCAATCTCGCCGTCCTTTATGTAAGTCATGCCTCGATTGGAGCGAGCGTCGCAGTCATCTTGCGGGTGTTCTAGGTCAATGGGTTCTTAAGGATATTTTGGCTAAAGGCTGGGCAGAGAAAGTCCTCGACACCCGTGCCCTACAATTTTCAAGCCGAGGGTTAAAATCCTTTCGTGCTGACTATGGCATTGTGACAAAATAGACAATCTAAATTGGTCTATCTTACCAATGATGCATAGCGACTTGGCCTTGTTTAGCAGAGGGTGGCCAGTCCGATGTTTTCAAGGCATTTATCAATGAAAATGTATGACCTGAAGGTTTTATTAAATGTCTTTAGGACGAGGTTTAAATACATGGTCGTTAAAATCCGTGAATCAAACTTACCTAGTCTGATTCACGCCCTGCACACGATCATTTTTCGCAGTTGCGGGATAACCAATTTTTTGCTAGCACTTGTTGAGTGAATCGAAAACTGACGAACGAGTTGCCCGACAAAATCTCATCTATGTGCCTAATGTTTGGCTCTATCGTAAAGTGACTTACAATGCATGGATATAGAGTCGTATTTAAATGTAGATGCTTTTGAGTGTTTTTAAACTGATTAGCTTGCGCGTTTTAATAGGTCTAATGTAATAAACGCGCAGCGCATAAATACTAAGAAGGACGAATGCGGAATTACTCTTTAATAATTGCACTTATAATCGCGCTTGGTTTAATCACAGTATTATCCCTTCAAGGTTTTTGGGTATATAGCTTTTATGTAAATCCCGAACACTCCCTTAGGCATGAAGCGTTGATTTTAGTGGCTTACTTTTCATTTTATGCTTTACCTTTTTCTATATTGGGTGCCTATTTAGGTAAGCAATTGATTGTAACTTATTCAAAAGTCGGTAAAGTAATATTCACTGTAAGTTGTTGTCAAATAGCTATATTTATCTGGGCTGTAAGTTACTAAAACCATACAAGCTGTTTAAGGCATGGACATCTAACGCATGGCTGACGTTCGTTCCTCACGATTATAGCCATGCATTACCCCCCCTTAACAGGGCGTTAAATGCCATGAGTATGAACAAGCAAGGGTGTCCAATCTGCGGTTATGCAGATATAACGGTTCTAGATGATTTCAGCTGCACCACATTTGAAATCTGCGCGTGTTGTGGCTCTGAGTCAGGTGTAGAATTTGATCTGCACTCTACACCCGAGCATCTTGCTAAGATCCGTCGCAAGTGGGTTAAACAAGATAACTGTAAATGGTGGGGCAATAAAAAGTTGATTCCGCCAAACTGGAACCCGAAAGAGCAAATGGAGCTGGCTAATATTAAAATTCCTCAGTAGCGTCCAGCATTTAATAAGCAAAGGCTGCCTACGCGTACCGCCCAGCTGCTTTGAGCGTCAAAAACTCGCCCGTGAATCACTCTACACCAGACTGATTCACGTCAGCCGCTAAACCCCGTCCTATTGCCCAGTTTGCGGCTATTCTGGGGCGGTTTTTTCCCTTAAGATGAATCAAATCTCTAGAGAACTGATTCAATGCGAGACATAGAGAATGCATATCAGCCTATGGTCATGCAAATTTGCGCCTAAAGTTATAGTCATTTATCCATTGATGGACTGGCTGCGTGTCATTGTAATGGCAGTGCTTAATCGCTGAGATTATAAAGAAGTAATATCGCATGTTCTTCTTTAGCATAGAGCTATCAGCCCTATTCTTGATGAACAGGTATGGGATGGGTATTTTAATGCATGCCCTGATTTATTTTTCTAGTTGTTGAGATCACATTGATTTTTGTAGGCAATGTAAATTGTTAATGTTACGTTGTTTAACTTGTCTTTGAGAATACATTTTACAATAAAAAAATTAATACGTTACGGAGATATCATGGGAAAGTGTTTGACTATATGTTTGGTCATGACCTTAGCGGGATGTGTATCAGTCCCTAAGTCTGTTGATGAAATTAAAGCGGCTGGAAAGGCTAAGCATTCGTTTTGTTCTGGCAAAAGCCATCAAGAAACCGTTGCAATTATAGAACAACAATTGAATCGCTGTTTTGCTCATGGAGTACAAGAAATTGTTGGTGGAACAAGTAATACATTTATTGAGAAACAAGATACTGGAAAGAATACAGTCACACTAGCCTCGGTAGTACATGCCAACTGGAATCGCTTCTATCAAATGCGTGTTGATATCAGCGCACTCAGTACTTGTCCATCCTTTGTCGAAGCTTATGGTATGTCAGACAGTTGGTCTGATACCACTAAACTCATTCAAAGCTGGGTTGATGGTGAAAGTATAGATAAATGCTGAGTCTGTTGAGCGACAAGTAGCTAATCTGTTTTACCTTTTTCCTTGGGCTGGCTCTACTCAACGTTGGATTTCCGCCCACAAGTATTGCGGGAATGATGGTTTAAATTGGATTCCCGCTCAGAAGTATTGCGGGAATGACGACTAGAGACCGTCTCCAATAAAGCACTGTCTCTTTTACCTTCATCATTAAATCTGTTAACAATTCCTCAATGTCCGTGTAGTTTAGGTAGCTTATAAAAACAACAATAGGTTATCGCTATGACTTTACCCTCTGTATCACAATCTGCAATCTCAAAATCAGCAATCCCGAAGGCATTTGGCTCTAAATCCTCAGCAAACAAAGCCATTTTTTCCAAGACCTTACTCGCTTCGGCCTTAGCCTTGAGCTTTATGGGCGCGGGTTTGAGTTCGGCGCAAGCGGCGACCAGTGCTATGCCGGATGCGGCTAAGTTGGCGGCGGGTGTGGAGCAAAAGGTGATCGACTGGCGCCGCGATTTACATCAACATCCTGAGTTGTCTAATCGTGAGTTTCGCACCAGCAAGATTATTGAAAAGCATCTGAAATCATTAGGTTTAGAAGTTCAAACGGGTGTGGCGCATACTGGCGTGGTGGCAATCTTAAAAGGCGGAAAGCTGAAAGGTGGCAAGTCTGGTCCGTTGATTGCGATTCGGGCGGATATGGATGCTTTACCTGTTACTGAGGTGGTCGATTTGCCCTTTGCTTCTAAAGCGACCGATACCTATCGTGATCAAAAGGTGGGGGTGATGCATGCCTGTGGGCACGATACCCATGTGGCCATGTTGATGGGCGTGGCTGAAAACCTCGTGAAAGTGAAAGACAGCCTCGCGGGTGATGTGATGTTTATCTTCCAACCTGCCGAAGAAGGCGCGCCAGACGGGGAAGAAGGCGGCGCAGAATTGATGCTAAAAGAAGGGCTGTTTGCTAAGCGTAAACCTGACCAAGTGTTTGGTATGCATGTTACCTCGAGTATGCCGAGTGGCATGATTGGTGTGCGCAGTGGTCCAGCGATGGCGAGTGAAGATTCCTTTACTATCAAAGTGAAAGGCCGCCAAACCCACGGTTCGCGTCCTTGGAATGGGGTCGATCCTATTGTCGCCGCGGCGCAAATTATTACCAATGTGCAAACGATTGTCAGCCGTCAGGTGGATATCACTAAAGCCCCTGCTGTGGTGAGTTTTGGTGCGGTTAATGGTGGCATTCGCTCTAACATTATTCCCGATGAAGTCGAGCTGATTGGTACGATTCGCACCTTCGACCAGCCCATGCGCGCCGATATCAAAGTGCGTTTAGCTGAAATGGCCGAGTTATCGGCGAAAACGCTTGGTGCGAGCGCGACCACAGAGATCCACCCTGGTTATCCTGTTGTGGTCAATAATCCCGAGTTAGTCGCTAGCATGCGTCCTGTGCTTGCCAGTGTGGTGGGCGATAAGATGCTGATTGAACCTGGATTAATCACAGGTGCCGAAGACTTTTCTTATTACGCCTTAGAAGCGCCGGGGATGTTTTTCTTCCTCGGGGTGACGCCAAAGGGAACTGACCCAGAAACCGCGGCCAGCAATCATTCTCCGGCATTTTATGTGGATGAAAGTGCGCTAAAAGTCGGGGTTGAGGCCATGACTAAAGTGGCGTTGACTGCGCTAAATGCGCAATAAGTCGGACAGACGTTATTCCGTAAGCTCTTCGGTATAACTTGAGCTTACAAAAAACCGGCGCGGGATACGCTTTCTGCGCTTGATTTGTTAAACAATTTACCTCTATATGTGGATATTTACAGCAAGGAGCGAACAAGATGAAGCGCACGCTATCGGCTCTTGTGTTGGCCATGGGACTTTTGAATCCCCTAAGCCAAGCACAGGCCACCACGGCAGAAGACATTAAGAGTTTCACGCTAGATAACGGCATGAAAATCATGGTGCTAGAAGATGCCTCAATTCCCAATGCCAACATGTATTTGTTTTGGAAAGTCGGTTCACGTAACGAAGTGCCCGGCATTACCGGTATTTCGCACTTTTTCGAACACATGATGTTCAACGGTTCAAAAAAGTACGGCCCGAAAATGTTCGACCGCACTATGGAAGCCGCAGGTGGCGCGAACAATGCGTATACCACTGAAGATATGACGGTTTATACCGATTGGTTCCCTGCCAATGCGCTTGAAACTATGTTCGATCTCGAAGCCGACCGTATCGCTAACTTAGATATCAACCAAACTATGGTCGATAGCGAACGTGGCGTAGTGCAGTCGGAGCGCTCCACTGGCTTAGAAAACTCTAACTGGAATGCCCTTGAAGGTGAGATCAAAGGCGTGGCATTTTTAGCTCACCCTTATTCGTGGTCGGTGATCGGCCATGAGTCGGATATTGCCGCTTGGACGCTGGAAGATCTCGTGCAGTACCACAAAACCTATTACGCGCCGAACAATGCCGTGGTCGTGATTGCCGGTGATGTAAAGGTTGCCCAAGTTAAAGCCTTGGCCGACAAGTATTTTGCGCCTATTCCGGCACAAACTCCGCCTAAAGCGATTCGCACCGTAGAACCTGAGCAAAAGGGTGAGCGTCGTACCTTTGTGCAAAAGGCATCGGTGAGCACACCGAATGTGATGCTGGCATACCATATTCCGGCTGCGACTCACGCAGATTTTTATGCGTTGGATTTATTAAGCTCGATTTTAAGCCAAGGTAATAGCTCGCGTTTATATCAATCACTGGTTGATAAACAAGTGGCCTTAGAGGCGCAAACCTATATGCCTATGTCGGTCGACCCGAACCTCTTCTATGTGATGGGTGTTGCCACACCTGAGGTGAAAGCCTCGACGCTGGAGCAGGCGCTGATTGAACAAATCGATGCGATTGCGACAACGGGTGTTACTCAGCAAGAGCTGGATAAAGTTAAAAATATCAAGTTGATGGATTTTTATCGTTCGATGGAAACCATTAATGGTAAGGCTAATACCATAGGCACCTATGAGATGTATTTTGGCAGTTACGACAAGCTATTTAATGCGCCAGAAGCCTATAACAAGGTGACGCCAGCGGATATTCAACGTGTTGCCCAAACCTATTTACGTAAATCGAATCGCACTGTAGCTGTGCTGGCGGCAAACGAGGAGATCTCTCAATGAAATCAACGGCAGCGAAATCGATGGCAATGAAATCGACAGCAATGAAATCACTTAAGATGGCATCAATCGGGAAACCTTCTAAGTTAATGGCCGCATTAGCCCTAGGCACAAGTTTAGCCTTAGCGGGTTGTGCTACGACATCGGCGCCAAAACGCGTTGAAACTGGCAGCTTTGTGATGCCAAGTTACGACAAGTTCGTACTGGATAACGGCTTAACTGTGTATTTAATGCCGCAGCGCGAAGTGCCTTTAGTGACCTTAAATGCCGTGGTACGTGCGGGTGCTGTCAATGACACCACTGCAGGCGTGGCGCAAATGACGGCAGAAGGTTTGTTGTTAGGGGCGGCGGGTAAATCTAAGGCGGATATCGAGCAGCAAGTGGATTTTCTCGGTGCAAGTTTAGGCGCGGAAGCGGATAAAGAAGGCAGCTATCTCAGCGCCGATTTTATGGCGAAAGACACTGATGCCATGCTGGGCTTATTTAGCGCGGCGATGTTAACGCCAGACTTTGACGCCGCCGAGTTCGATAAACTCAAGCAACGCGCGATTGCGGGATTGCAGCAAGATAAAGAAAGCCCACGGGCGGTGATTGGTCGTTACTTCGATAAGCTGGTATTTGGTGCCCATCCTTATGGTAATGCGGCTTCGGGTAACAGCGATTCGCTTGAACAAGTGACTGTGTCGCAACTGCGTGCTTTCCATAAGAGTTACTACCAACCGGTCAATACTGCGATTACCGTCGTGGGTGACTTTGATGTTGCTGCGATGAAGGCCAAGCTGACACAAACCTTTGGTCAGTGGAAAGGCAGCGAAAAGCTGGTGCAGCCTGACTTAAATCAAGGCTTGCCTCAGTTAACTGCGGCGAAAGTTTTGCTGGTGGATAAACCCGATGCAATCGAAACCACCTTTGTTATCGGCGGTTTAGGCATTAGTCGTGACAACCCAGACTATGTCGGTTTAACGGTAGTGAATACTATTTTAGGTGGTCGTTTTACCTCTTGGCTTAACGACGAACTGCGGGTAAACGCTGGCTTAACCTATGGCGCACGCTCAGGTTTTAGTCCTTATACCGATTCGGGTGTGTTTACTATTAGCACTTTCACTAAGACGGAAACCACTCAAGAAGCGATTGATCTCGCACTGAAAACCTATGCTCGTTTATGGGAGAAAGGCGTAGATCAAACCACCTTAGATTCGGCTAAAGCCTATGTGAAAGGTCAGTTCCCACCTAAGTTTGAAACCTCAGGCCAACTGGCGGGATTATTGTCTGGCATGTATCTATACGGCTTCGATGATAAGTTTATCAATGAGTTCCAAGCTAAGGTGGATGGTTTGACCTTAGAAGAAACTCAAAGGCTCGTGAAAACTTACTTCCCGCAAAAAGATCTGCAATTTGTGCTGATTGGCAACGCGGCTAAAATTGCACCTATCGCCGCTAAGTATGGCAAAGTGCAAACCGTGGATATTAAAGCCACGGGCTTTGGCCAATAAGCTCAGTCATTTCAAGCTAAGTCATTTCAAACTAAAGCGTTAGCCTACGCTTTAGTTTAAGTAAACCCATTAAAAAGGTCTGCATTGCAGACCTTTTTTGTATCTATGAATCGCGTTTAACGCGCGCCAGGTTCGGCAAAGTGGGTCATCCACTTCTTCACTTCGTTATACCAGTAGACTGAGTTATTAGGCTTCATAATCCAGTGATTTTCATCGGGGAAATAAATCATCCGCGATTCAACATGTCGACTTTGCAGGGTGTGAAACAGCTCGAAACCTTGGGTCGCCGGCACTAAGTAATCGAGTTGACCATGACTGACTAAGGTTGGAGTGTTGAAGTTAGCCGCAAAGTAATGGGGCGAAATGGCTTTATACAGTTCTGGATTATCCCAATAGTTGCCAAATCGGGTGCTATGTACGGCAAAGTCCGATGCCATTTGTGCATACATGTCGTAAACCGCAGCATGGATCAATAGCGCTTTAAAGGGATGCGGCTGACCTAAAATAATCGAGGTCAGGTAACCACCATAACTTGCACCACCCGCCACCATGCGATCACTGTCTATCCAGCTTTGTTGTTTAAACCAGTCTGCCGCTTTGAGCACATCCTCGAGGGGTTTTGTCTTCCAATCGGGATTAATGGAATCGGCAAATTCCTGACCAAAGCCGCTCGAACCGTGGAAGTTTGGCCACGCTGTGACATAACCCCAAGAGGCAAAGGTTTGCGCGTTCCAACGGTAATGGAAACCGTCGGTAATGGCATTGTGTGGCCCGCCGTGGACGAGCATAAACAGTGGGTATTTTTTGCTGCGATCAAACCCTGCGGGATAGTGAACCCACATTTGAATATCTTTACCTTGATAGCCTTTGTAGGTCACTGATTCATAGGTACCTAGGTCGACATCTTTGAGAATATCGTCGTTAAAGTTTTCTAGGCGTTCAATCTTACCATTGCGAGGATTGATGCTGACCAAGCGAGCGGGATACAAAAAGCTCTGATTGGTGGCAATCAGTTCGCCGTCTTTGCCTATGGCGGGTTGGCTAAAATCGGTTGCCTCTGTGATCGCTTTTACTTTGCCGTTCTTGGCATCGATAGAGTAAATGCGGTTTGTGGCGGCGTCCTCCACTGTGGCATAAAAGCCCTTATTGTCGGGTGTCCAACTGAATTGAGAGACTGAACGGTCCCAGTCAGCAGTGAGTGTTGTGAGTTTACGGCTGTCGATATCCAGCAGCATCAGTCTTGAGGTATCGGAGTAGAAACCGGGGATTTTTTGGCGGGTAAAGGCGAGCGTTTTACCATTAGGGCTAAAGCTAGGATTCAGATCTGGCGCTTGATTATCTGCGGTGAGATTTTCGGCCTTGTTATCTCCAATCGTGGCGAGAAATATATCAATTTTAGGATCGACTTTATTCTCTGAGCCGTAGGCATTGAAGGCAATCCAGCGTTCATTGGGGGAAACATCATAGCTTGCACTGCTTTGGTCTGAGCGTGGTAATTCATGGCCCACAGGCTGGGTGATGTTTTCGACATTACCGCCTTTGGCCGGAATTCTAAATACGTGGGCTTGGCGACGTTCATCTAACCAGTGATCAAATTGGGAATAGGGCAAGGCGTTCCATTGATGGGCGGAAACCTTATTGTCTGTATCTGTGGCGAGCTGGGTTTTCATTTCTTCCCAGCTTTGATTAGGGAAGATATTGCTGATGAAATACAGATGCTTGCCAACCCACTTAATGCTGTTAACGCCAGTGGGAATATCGGTTAAGCGCTGCGCTTCACCCGGACCGTCCATCGGCAGCAGGTAAATTTGGCTCGCCTCGTCTTCATTGCGCTGACTCACAAATGCCAAGGTTTTGCCGTCGGGGGAAAACACGGGCTCGCTCACCCTTAAACTTTTGGCTGTGATCGCTCGGTTATGCTTGCCATCGAAACGCCACAGCTGGGTCGAGCCTTTATCAGCTTTGAGATCGTACTCTGTGACTGGCGCTATGATGTGTTCGCCCGTTGGGGATACAATCGGGCTACCGATACGCTTGAGTTGCCAAAGTAATTCCGCTGAGAGTGGTTTGCCCTGTTCTGCAAATGCCGAGCTAAAGGGCATCAGTAAACAGAGTAATAAAATGCCTGTCTTCTTCACTATGAGTCTCCTTGTGATACAAACAGTTACTAGGATTATGATGTTGCGTATTTTTGCTAAGTGGCAAGTTAGCATGAAAACCCGCCATGCCTGAATAAGCTGTTATGTAAGCAACTGTGAATCTTTGTTGGGTATCTCAGCTCAAAGGAGGTTGATATCGGCGCTAAAAAATCAGGCTGACGGCAATACAAAAGCGCTCATTCCGTAGTTAAAAGAGTCGTTTGCGTTAGGGGATTTGTCGATTGATGCTTTTAACGCTAATGTATTGATCTGTTTCGGATAGGTGCTAGAGATATGCCGCTTAAAATCGACCGTTTGAACCTTATGCTGGGTCTTGCCATTGTACTGAGCGTGTTTTCGTCCTTCTCAGTCATGGCCGCTAAGGTCAGTTTCAAGGAATTTTGTCCACAATTGGTGGGGCAATGGGCGGGTGATGCTGCCAAGGCGGGGGAAATTCCGAAAAAAGTGGCCGTTACGGGCTTTTGCTCCCACGATCAGCGCCAGTTGATTTTATCTGTGAGTATCGGCACGAAGGCGCCCTTTAGCGAAACTTGGTGGTTTAGGGAGCAGGGCGATCAAGTATTACTGACCTATTACGACGGTGTGGCGGAAGATAAACAGCAAGTCTTTAGTTTATATCGACAAAATGGGGATTATTCCCTGCTAGGGGAAGGGGTTGTCAATGCGAGACCCGCGTTGATCCAGTTACTCTTTGATGCTCAGGCTCAGGCTCAGGTTCAAACTCAAACTCAAACTCAGGCTCAAAATCAAGCGGGGGGATGGCAATGGACGCAGAATATCCAATATCTCGATGATGATATCGACCGCTATCAGCTGTTTCGTGGGATAGAGATGACGCCTGTCGCACCATCTCATTAAGCCGACTCATTTATACCCGAACGGGCAGTTTTGATTATGTAGTACAACCTTGGCTGGATACCCATGCAATTCATTTTGGGATAGAAGAACGTTAAATATAGAAGGGCGATCCATGGTATTTGCTCGACGACACGCAGCGAGTCCATCCGTGGATGCTCGACCGCCCCATCCATGGGGCGGACGGTCGTCTCGCTAATCACCATGGCTCTCCTGTTTAACATCGGTGTAGCCTGTTTATTTTAAAAAAGATATGTGACTCGTTTTTGGACAAAAGCGTGCCACCTATTTTGCTAATTTAGCTTACGGCGAATTATCAGAAGTATGGCAAAACCTCCAGTCCAGTGACCATTATTTGTTAACCACTACACCTCCTTACATTAACGCTCCATACTTGCATACGAACGGAAAGCTCCAGCTCTTGCGTTAGAACCCGCGTTATGTAGACCTAAAGCTTGGCAAACCTGCCTGTAGTACTGAGGGTCAATAGCTGCCCCAAAGTTCCATGACACCTCGCCATCGTGCATAGTCAAGTCGCCTGTTAGTGTCGGATATTTAGTCCACAGCTTATTAGCCCGAATCCATGCTGACAATTGTCCACTAGTTGAGAACCCTTGGCTACGTGCAGCTACAATCAGGGCATTGAGTTCAGAATCACGAACTTCACGTGCTTTACGAAGAGCCTCTTGCTGAATACGCTCCTCAGCTTCACGAGCACGTTTCTCTGCTTTAGCTGCTTCATAGATCTTAATATTCTCTGCTACTTGTTTAATGAACTCGGCGTTACCTTCGCGAATATCTTGAGGGATGTCGGATAGCTTGATCCACATCTGCTTAACGGCCTCGCCTTTACGAGTAGTTTCTGTAGTAAGCCAGAAGCATAGGTCTTCTTGAGGTGTAGCTGATTTCAGTGTGGATTCAAACTTCTTAGCCTGTTTGATGTGAAAGAACACTTCTTTAGAACCCATGATTGCATGGTGAATGAATTTACATTCCGAGAAGATGAAACCGAAGCCACGATCGTCTTTGTAGTTTTTGATCTTACCGAATTTAAGTTGTTGCATAATAACTACCCTTTCTATTGACGGGCCCCGCTAGTAAGGTTCTGGACAAAAACGCGTTAGATTTTTACTCTAATCAGTTAGTTTCGGATTAAGATTTCTATGGATTATAGTGGCACACTAATTTTGGCCACCTAAATAGAGGTGATATTATTACCTCGTAGATGACTTTAGGTGAACACATGAGATCGACAACCAGAAAAACATTTAGTGCTGAATTCAAACTTGAAGCAGCCCAATTAGTCCTCGATAAAAACCATAACATCATCGAAGCTGCAAAGGCGATGAACGTAGGTAAGTCCACTATGGATAAATAGGTGAGACAGTTAAAACTAGAACGCCAGGGTGGCATACCAAAAGCATCTCCGATTACTACTGAACAAATTGAAATCCGTGAGCTGAAGAAGCAAATAGCTCGTCTTGAGGAGCACAATCTTATCCTAAAAAAGGCTACCGCTCTCTTGATGTCAGACTCGATGAACAATTTACGCTAATCAGCGCACTCAAGCAGAGCCACTCTTCACTGGTATTAATGATGGAATCAAAATCGAGTTCGAAGTTAGCGACAACATAATGGGCTAAGCTTTCACCTAGTCGGTCGGAAAGATCATCCAATAATTTTTCTTGTGGAGTCTTGTCATCATTTTCTATCACTTTGTTAACGGCATATGTTGCATCCGCTAACAGTGCATTGATATACGCTTCTCTAATATCTGTCATCTTATAATCCCTTATCTAAAATCAAGTATTTAATTTTTAAAACGTTATTCTTCCACTACTATATTATTATTAATAATTAATAGCTTACTACCTGAACCTTGATTACAGGTGTTAGAATAAAAATAGGGTCCTTTAAAGCCATTAAAATTGATCCAATGTGCCAACCAACCACCGTAAAAACGATAATATGAATATTTAAAAATAGGTTGTCCTGTGTCCACATCTTTCATAACCACCAGCTCTTCTTTGATTTTTACAGGTGATAGCTTTACTTCCGTTATACTGGATGTAGATCTAATCTTTCTACCTTCAAGCTCATCCGTTAACACCTCTAGTCTTGGAGATAAATAACACAGGTAACCAAACTGAATTCCCCCTAAGACCTCATCACCAATCAGTATCATGTAACAGGTGAACAGCACCCCGATGAAGCTCAGTAATTTCGTCATGCCGGGTTGAATATAGTGAGTACACCATTTGGAAAAAAATAAAATAATCGGCAAAATCAAAACTAATAAAAAAAACATAATCTTATGGCCTCTAATTATTCAACGTCGTGATCAACGCTCTCTAATACTCTCTTGTCTGTACCTCAATAACGGTGCAATAAAAAACTCGATAATACGTCGCTTGCCCGTTTGCACTTCGGCGGTTACCGCCATTCCAGGTATCAGTTTTATCTCTTTACCTTCAACCATGATGGTGCTTTGTTTCATATTTAGGCGCATGCGATAAATAAGTCCGCGTTTTTCATCTACAGTGGCATTGCTAGGTTTAAGCCGAGAAGCCGCTTCACGTTTTTCATTTTACTTGCTATCCCTATTACTTCATTGGCTGCGAGTGCCAAATTACTTGAGGTTGGTGCAAGTGACACTCATATCGATTCGCTTGCCTTTTTAGTAGGCGGAGTCACTTCTTTCATCATGGCTTTAACTGCAATTCACTTTTTCCTGAAGTGGCTTAATCGCTTTGGTATGTGGCCGTATGTGATATATAGAATAATTTTGGCTGCATTGATTTATTTCATTTTTTTAACTTAAGGTAACGTTATGACACTTGCTATATTGGCCATATTAGGTGGCTTTGTTTTATTAGTTTGGAGCGCAGATCGCTTTGTTGAAGGAGCTGCGGTAACCGCTAAGCATGCAGGAATGCCCTCACTACTTATTGGTATGGTAATCGTCGGTTTTGGTACGTCTGCACCAGAAATGGTTGTACCCTGAATTCCGATTAATAGTTTATTGCCATCTTAACTTAGTTACTTTTGGGTATCACTAAAATGAATGTACAAACTGATGACTAGATATGATTTGTTGTGCATGGCGAAAGATAGGACTGGCATATCCTTTTTAGATTATCACACTCTTTCAGATTAGCTTTTCTATGGACAAAGCTTTACTCATCCTATTTACCTTTTGAACTGCGAAACACGTTTTGGGGCAAAAAGCTTTTAGCCGGATGAGCAGTTCAATAGTCGTTAAGATTGGCATTGTTGCAACTGTGACCGTTGGCGGCATGGATGCCGACGTCGAGCCCTCATGAATGAGTTTATGGCGTGTCACAGGGGAAACAATGACAATTCACTCAGTACAA
>NZ_JAUOEQ010000015.1:0-110376 GCF_031931965.1 Shewanella sp. SP2S2-6
ACTCACGCAATTTGTCTATTCGCCCTGCGGCAACTCCGAGGGGAGGTGTATTCCTTGGAGTTTTGAGTCGTTAGATAGCGATTCATCAGCAAAAAATAAGCGCGAAAAATGAGAAAGCTAAAACGATATCAAGTGATTAGAGTCAAAGCTGTATAAAAAACAGCTACCGCAAAAAAGTAAATTCCTATAGCATCATTTATACCCATTTACACGGATGTGGCAGCGGCCATATTTGAGATTTAGTCCAACAAGCGATTTATGCCCTGCAAACAGCGCAGCGCATAAATACTAAGACGTTATGTGCCAATTTGAAATCGGAGTAATTTATAAAGCATGAGTATTACTGGAAAAGAGGCCGTTGTTTTTCTATCTACTATCGAAGATAGAGTTTCACTGTTCAAAAAAGATAACACTGATAAGTTTTGGAGTTACAAAATAAAATCAGCTAAAAAAACGGAATTTGCCTTTGACCCTAATACCAAAACTGGCCTGTTTATCCGGATTGATCGCGAACCTCCAGTTTTGGCTGGAGTGGAGAACGTTGAACGTATTTCCGGGAAGGATGTATCAACGGCACTTGGCAGAGTATTTTCTGGCGGCCTGCATAAAGCCAACTATCAGGCATCCATAAAAGACGTTTCGGTACTGGAATCATTAATTAGTTACTATGAAAGTTTGTAAGCACATAACAAGCGCATCATGGTGGAAATTTTACTCGCAGGAAAAGCGCTCCTAAAATCTCCATAGGCAAATCGTTACCCATAGAAATTTTAATTCGAGACTCACTAATCAGAGCTAAAAGTCTGACTCGGAAATGTCCAAAAGTGAGTTTCATAAAGTTTACTCTGACCCCACTAATTAAAGAGCCTTTAGCTGGATTTTCGTATGGTGAAACAACAAGTTTTTTACAAATATAAGTCACTTGATAATTTTGAATTTTTACTCGACTTGATTCTCAGGGAAAGATTATATGCGGCCCAACATCATGAGTTAAATGATCCAATGGAGGGCGTTGTTAAGATTGACGGAACAATCCCAAAGGATAAAGAACAAGAATGGGATGAACTGATTAAAACTTTTCGCATAGTCTGTTTTAGTCGGGATAAAGATCATCCCCTAATGTGGTCCCACTATGCAAATGGAGCTAGAGGATGTGTCATTGAGTTTCAGTTAATTGATGACCAGCAAGTGCATAAAGTCTCATATCTCAAAAAGCCAATCTTAACTGAGCGCCATATTAATAGGGAAAAGGCAGAAAAAATCCTCTTATATAAAGAGAAGCCTTGGAAATATGAGTCAGAGAGTCGCTGCCTACTTGGGGGAAATGAGACATTTCTACCTATTAACATCAAGTCTGTGACATTTGGAAGCAGAACTGAAAAAACTAAGGTAGATATGTTACTGCACATCTTATCGCTATGTAAGCCTGACTTGAAAGTCCTTGTTATGGGTGAGCAATGGCTAATCAATGGCATAAAAGTAACTTCTTGTAAGCAGCGAACTTACGTATGCGACAGGGTTAGGACTCAAGATTATTGTCCGCAATGTACTGAGGTTAAAATGACCCAAGAAGATTATGTTTTAAGAAATAGAGGGTGGAAAGGCTCTTAACAAGCGCATTAAATCGCTCGCAAGCTCGCTGGGGCAATAATCCATAGAAATTTTAATCCGAAATCAATTAATTATAGTAAAAAATCTAACTAGGTTCTGCCCAAAAATATGTTATGTAGATTGTTAAATCTACAGGTTACGCTAATGCCAAAAAAGTGAGCCATGGTGATAGCGAGACGACCGTCCGCCCCATGGACGGGGCGGTCGAGCATCCAAGGACTGACGAGCGAATGCCATGGCAAGCCTGTGTGAGTGGATATCAGCAAACGCTAAACTGCTAACAACTAAAGTGACAGTTCCCCCGACACTACTTTCCAACACATTTCTGTCCAATATTGAGTTTACTGATAGTTGCTATATGCTTTAAAAGCAAAAAAATATTTTTAAGGAAAAAATTTAAGTGAAATTTGAAGTTATTCATGAAGAAAATAACGCGATTGTGGATGCGCTGGTAGACGGCGTTAGGCAATTTAATGCTGGGCTATTAGGGCCTGAGAAATCAGTGCCTTTGACTGTCATAGCACGTGATGAAAATGGCAAGTTGATTGGTGGTGTGGGTGGCAGGACTATCTATAAAAACTTCTTAATCAATGTGGTCTGGGTTGATGACCAAACCAGAGGCACAGGGCTTGGGTGCAAACTCATGGCGCTTGCTGAAGCTGAGGCGAAACAGCGGGGTTGCTTGGTAGCTCAAGTGGATACCTTGTCAATTCAAGCACCTGTGTTTTATGAAAAACAAGGGTTTGAGATCATAGGCATAGTCACCACTAACCCTCAGCGCATCTTTCTGATGAAGAAGTATTGATCAAAAAAGCGATTGAGAAACAGACTGAATTAACACACTCAGCAATGGTCGAAATGGGCGTTTTGCATGCACAGTAGACCAATCTGCTCTTGGGATAAAATGGCGCACTCTAGCGCCTTTTTTGTATTCGCGCGGCTGACTTGCGCATCCGTCAGTCGCGTTATCGTCGCAGAATAGGCATTGGTTCGGCCACAATCGAGCCAAATATTCCCTACTTCGACCCAATAATGCTGCGCTTGCCCTGAATCGGAAACAAACTCGACTTCAAATCCCTTCGCCTCACATTCATGGTGGGCGCACTCAGATAAGACCAATCTCAAGTTGTCCCAAGCCGATAAATTGACTTCGGCATAGGCCGTTAATAGTGACTCAACAAATTGTACATTCATGTATTTATCTCCGTTATTTAACCTGAACTCGGGTTATTTACGCAGTAGAGATTGAATCCTTAATGTCTATCATCGAACAACTAAGCTTGGGTCTTTGCCGCCATTAAATAGTAATCCCGCGCTGACACAGTGAAAAAATCCACCACCTGCATGTGCGCTTTTCCCGAGTGGGCGGCAAAGGAACGTTCATTATCTTCGGCAATAAAGGTCAACATATAGCTAAAATGCGGAGCAACTTGGCGACGAATTTCACTGACTAATGCCTCAAAAATCCCTTGTCCACGGTAGGCTTGCTGCACCCAAATCGGCCCGTATTGGCAAGAGTTAGTCTTAGTTAATTTAGGCCCATCCCAATCGAGTTGCGGCAAACGATTCAACAAAGTGCGATAAATGGGCCAATGTTCGAAAAATCCCCACCGGCCGGCAATCACATAACCGACGATCTGCAGCTCAACCTGCGCCACTACGACCCAATGATGCTGCACTAATTCGCTCAATTCACTGTGGGAAAAAGCTTGCCCTTGCAGTCCCATATTGGCGGAAGCTAATTCGTCATTGAGATGTTTTTTCTCTAGCATCGCTAATAAATCAACATCTTGGGGTAAGGCTAATCTAATCTTCACAGTGTTCTCACGGCATAATGTTGGCTTTAGGCCCACAATTTAAGGCCGTCAGTATACTCGGTTGGCTTAGTAGGCACAGCTAGAACAAGGTGCTATTTAGTGCCTTGATTTGCTAAATCCCCTTTTATTTCCCAAACTTAATGGATATCTAGCCCTAGTTAGGCGTTTGTATGTTGCCCGAGACCATCAATCCCAACCTGAGTTTACTTGATAGCGACAATCAGCAAGTGAATCTCACTCGCTGGATGCACCAATGTGAGCTAATCAACAGCTATTACAACGCTAACACGGTTTTTATATTCCAAAAGACCAGCGCCGGATTTGAGATCATTGTCAGTGCAATCACTGAAACAACACAATTTACCGCGGGTACTTTGTACCCCGCTGAGTTCGAACTTTTCCAACAAATCCAAAATAGCCAACCCGATGGCTTATATCACAACCTTGGCAGTTTTATGTTGGATGATTTACCACGGGATTTTGATGGCATTCAGCACATTCTCTCGCGCCCAATCGCTTGGCCCGATGGCAGCCAATTTGGCGCCCTGTGCGTACTCAACCCACATATGGCAGAGCCGCTAGCCAATGCCGCTATGCTCGAACCGTTTCAGATATTGCTGCAACAGGAATTGTCTCTGCTGTGCCAGAACCATCGCATTGAATCCCTTTCGATGCGCGATCAAGAAACCGGCATGCTCAATCATTATGGTTTTTTGATGATGGCGCCAAGACAGCTCAATTTAGGTCGCCGCTTTGGTGCCCATGCAGGCATCATCTTCTTTGAATTATTGAGTCCGGATAACGCGCCAGTCCCGCTTGAGGATAATCATCACAGGCTGTTGGGTAAGTTAATTCAAGATACGATACGGACCGCAGACGTAGCCGCCCACTACAACACCACGCAATTTGTGGTACTGGCCTTTGTCGATGGTGAACGGGATATTCAACATATTATGAAGCGGGTTGAAAAACTGCTTGAACAGCAAAATCATCTACTTAGACTCGATGCGAGCTACAGTTTTTTCACCCCGGAATCCAGCGCCAAACTCGCGCCCATGATGGAACTCGCGCGGGGTAAACTCGATTCAATGCAACCACCAAAGCCTGAGGTTGAAGACACGCCAGTTAAGCCCGCTATAGACTCAAGCTTATACGATAATCCCGCCGCAGATTCGGCGGCGCTTTAAGTTAATGAAGCAGTGATTTAACGAAAAACTGTGAGTTAGCGAAGCGATAGGTTAACCGAGCTTTGATTTAACGAAATGGCGATTTAACGAGTTTTGGGTTTAATTTGAGGCAGTACAAAATCACTTAGATTGCTCATCCTGGCGCTTCGCCCATTGGATAAACAGCACCACGGGATAGGGTGACATCAGGACCAATCCTAAGCCAATCAGGCTTGAGATCAGTAACATGCCGCTTATCTCTAGACTCCATTGCGTCAACATATAGAACCCAAGTCCACAAACTAGCATCAATACGCCTAACCAATGTAAAAACTTCAACAAATTCATAGTACTTTTAAATGTGTCCGACATATAAACCTCTTTAGATCTTTGATAAAACTTGTCACACTATGGCCATAACCATGGAAAAAGGAACCGTAACGATGTTAAAACAAAGATTCATCTTAGGTGCGCTACTGTTGGGACTCACCGCCTGCCAAAGTACCGATATAGCCCAAAATGAGACCATTCCATTAGAGGGCAGCTGGCACATTGAGATGGTTCAAGGCCAACCGACTATCGATTACAGCCCAGCGCAAATCACCTTTGAGGCCGAAGGCAAATTACACGGCAACAACAGCTGTAATAACTTTTTCGGTCAATATACCCAGCAAGGCCAAGAGCTTAAGCTATCTCCTGCTGGTAGCACAATGAAAGCCTGTGTCGATGCGCTAATGCAGCAAGAGCACAAAGTCATGCAAGCAATGCCATTAGTGGCCAAAGCTAAGTTAGTGCAAGGTCGCCTGACGCTACTTAACAGCGACGGCAAGCCAGTGCTAGTCTTAAGTCAATTGAAGTAAGCCCTGTGAAGTAAGCTAACTGAAGTAAACTCAACGAGATAAGCTTCAGCAAAGTACAATTGACTCGCATAAAAAAACCGCCATTGGCGGTTTTTTCGTTCTACAACCAGCAACCGAAGACGACTAGACTTTAGCGCTTTGCTCAGCCGCGGTTTCGAGGGCGATATTCTGCTCGGCTAGCACGGCACTTTGCACCATATCGGCATTGTAGTGCTCCATATCCAATTCATCCTCAGATTTAGCAATCACAGTTGTCGCCACTAAATCACCGGATACGTTAACTACCGTGCGTGCCATATCCAAAATCCGGTCAATCCCAGCAATTAACGCCACGCCTTCCAAGGGTAAACCGACTGTCGATAATACTAACGTTAACATCACCAAACCCGCGCCTGGTACGCCAGCCGTACCAATTGAGGCTAAAGTCGCCGTTAAAATGATGGTGAGGTAATCTACCCAAGTTAAGTCAATACCAAAAGCTTGGGCGACAAAAAGAGCCGTCACACCTTGATATAAAGCGGTGCCATCCATGTTAATGGTTGTACCCAGCGGCAATACAAAACTGGAAATTTTCTTGTTCACACCTAAGTATTCGCTGGCGCATTTCATGCTCGCAGGTAAGGTACCCGCTGAACTAGAGGTAGTAAATGCCACAGCCATTGCATTACTGATCCCCTTGAAAAAATGTAAAGGATTCAGTTTAGAAAACATACTCAAAACAATACTGTAGAAGCCTAATACGTGAATAATGCAGCCAACGTAGACGGCAACAATAACCTTAAGCAGAGGGAGTAACATTTCAATCCCGTATGCTCCCGCCACCCAAGCCATCAATCCAAATACACCATAGGGCGCCAGCTTCATCACCATATCGGTTAACTTGTACATGGCTTCAGCAAGACTCTCGAACACTTTAATCGCTGGTTTTCCATGGTCACCGATCAACACTAAGGCAATCCCTAAGGCAACCGCAAAAACGATAACTTGCAAGATCTGACCGTTAGCTAACGCCGCGATAGGGTTGGTTGGGACTATATCAATCAGAGTCTGCATTACCGAAGGCACTTCCTTCGCTACATCAGAAACACCTGAGGGTAAGGGTAAATCAAGACCCGCACCTGGCTGGATAACATATCCAACGGCCAATCCAATACTGATAGCAATTGCCGTAGTACAAAGATAGAAAGTAAAGGACTTAAAACCAATCCGGCCCATCTTGGCAGTGTCTTCCATCGAAGTCACACCCACGATCAGTGAACAAAACACTAACGGCACAATCAACATCTTAATAATATTGACGAATAAGGTTCCAATCGGTTTTAACACCGTCGCTTGCTCACCTAATACTACGCCAACCGTAATTCCGAGCACCATACCGACTAGAATTTGTAGCCACAGAGGCACTGACATCCAGTAGGACCATGTACGGCCTAACATTGATGACGTTTGTTTTGACATGTTAATAACCTTGAATTTGAAATGAAGAACGGGCGAATGCCTATCCTTGGCTGGCACTAATTTATTCCCCAAATTAGCTGAGCGCAGAGTCTAGCATAACGGGCAAAAATCTAAGGATGATCTGTATCACGTTGATGCCAACCGCCGTAAAACCAGCCAAATATGCCAACGACATCGACCAACGCGACTGCATACTTAACCTTTATATTAAGCATCAAAATAGACTGTCACCATAACAGGTGCAATTTGCTGACGATAAAGCGCTGCAGGCGGTTGCTCACGTTCAATCAAATAACTCCAGTAATCGTCATCAAAACCACTGAAAATAAAGTCAGACTTACCCTTAGCTTTCAAGATCAACCACCACCAAACTAATCCCCATAAACCAAAGCTCAATAAAGTGAATACAAAGTGTAAACGATGATTAATTTTCTCATCAGCACCAAGCTCAAAGGCAGGTAAAACCTTAAGCTTATAGCGGCGTGTCGACTTAACGAATCCCATCATTAGCTCACTTAGTTCAAAAAGGGTACTAGAGATAAGCCTAGCAGATAAGACTTTAGTCGTACAAAAATCCGCAACAACAAATAATATCAGTGCCAAACCTGCCACTGCCGAACTCGTTATCCCACAATGTTCCATGCTAAAGTGAGCCACAAAATGGTTGTTCACTAAACAAGAGCGGTATTACTCAATAACCGCCTAGGAGTTGTTGTATGTTGATCCGTAAAGCTAAGGCTCAGGACCTCAGTGCCTTAGTCCAATTTAATCAGGCGATGGCCCAAGAAACCGAAGGCTTAGCCTTAGATGAAGTGACACTAACCCGCGGCGTGGGCACGCTACTTGAAAGTCCGCAAAAAGGCTTTTACCTCGTCGCCGAAATTGAAGGTGAGATAGTCGGCTCGCTTATGGTGACATTTGAATGGAGCGATTGGCGCGCCAAGGATTATTACTGGATCCAGAGTGTATATATTCGCCCGCAAAATCGTCGCCAAGGCATTTATGGCAAGCTCTACAGTGAAGTCAAACAACTGGCCGAAGCCAATGGTGGCGCTGCCAGCTTCCGTTTATATGTTGAGCAAGAAAACCTCGCCGCCCAGCAGACCTATCAAGCCTTAGGGATGAAGCAGAGTTACTACTTAATGTACGAAGAAAAATAAATCCTTCAATAGCTTATTCACAATAAAAAAGGATCGGGCCAATGGCACGATCCTTTTTTTACGAGTCACGATTCAGATTAAAAGCCTAACGCTAACTCCTCGTTAAGCTTCACTGCACTCGTAAAACTTAACGGAAGAAACCAAACAGAATCGCCGTCATCGCCAGTAAACCTGCAATGATCACGAAGATATTGCTGATACGGCCGCGATAGGCTTTTAACGCTGGCACTTTATACACGGCATACATAGGCATCAAGTACAGGATAGCCGCGATAATTGGGCCACCTAAGGCTTCAATCATGCCTAAGATACTTGGGTTGATCACAGCCACAGCCCAGATAGTGACAAACATAAAGCCTAGGATGAACTTGTTGATCTTAGCGTCTGTGACTGATTTGCCGCTTGAGCGCAACTGCTTAACGATCACGCCTTTCATGCCTTCTGTCGCGCCCATGTAATGGCCGAAGAAAGAGGACACAATCGCGATAAAGGCGATTAACGGACCAAAGTAGCTCACAAAACCACTTGAATGCACGTTAGCTAGGTAAGACAGAATCGGTAAGTTCTGCGCTTTCGCTTCTGCCAATTGGGCTGGCGATAACGACAGCACACAAGAGAACACAAACAACATCACAAAGCCCACTAACATCATCGAAGTGTTACGTAAAATCACGTCGGCTTTACGAGAAGCATTGGCGCCATGATCACGTTTTAGTGACACAGAGAACTGTGAAATCGCAGGAGAATGGTTAAAGGCGAACACGAGCACAGGAATCGTTAACCACACAGTCCCTAAAAATGCACCCGCTTCTGGCACAACTTGTAAGGCATCCATTTTCCACTCAGGGATCAGGTAGATAGACATAAAGGCCAAAATACCCACCAGCGGATACACCAGCAATTGTGTCACTTTCAGCATAAACTTCTCGCCCGCAACCATCACAGCCATCATACCGAGGATCAATACACCCGATAAAATAAAGCGTGGTGGCGATGCCATGCCCAACTGATTGACGATAAAGCTATCGACTGTGTTGGTAATACCCACACCGTAAATTAATACAATCGGGTAGATAGCAAAGAAATACAGTACGGTAATGGCCTTACCTGCGCCAACACCAAAATGCTCTTCTACGACTTGGGTAATGTCGCTACCGGGAATGCTTGATGAACAAACAAAACGAGATAAACCTCGGTGAGCAAGATAGGTCATAGGACCGATAATTGCCGCCATTAATACCAAAGGCCAAAAGCCGCCCATGCCCGCATTGATAGGTAAAAATAAAATTCCAGCGCCAACGGCAGTGCCGAACAAACTCAACATCCAAGTCGTGTCTTGGCGAGTCCAAGGTAAGTGTTTCGTTGAATCTAGATTCTGTGTGCTTTGAGGTGTTCCAAGAACACTGGTCGCATCTTTTTGCATATAAAAGTTACCTTACGGTGTGACTAGCATAATAAATTCGCGCTAAGGATAACCAAAAAAAGCCCATAAAAGTTGATCTGACACGGCTTTATGTAAGGGAATTTCATAATAAACTGATATTGAGATCTAGATCGCTGATTTAATGTAATAAGTTTTCAATACAGCAGCAAAAAACACACATAAAAAACCGCTTAAAGACACAATACTTTCACCTTAAACCAAAAGCAGCGACATAGCATAAGCGCCGAGAAAAACACCGAATTGGATCTAGATCACAAAAAGCCACAAAACGAGATCCAATGCCGCATATCGATAGCTAAAGTCGATCAAGATCACATCCGCTAATGTTAAATTTTTACAAATCGCTATCAGTCGCAAACGCCATAAAAAAACGGCTCATCCGAATTCAACTTCGAAGTGAGCCGTTAACGATTAACGCAAAATCAGACTTAAGGTTTCTGTAGCATAAGCTCAGTGGTCGACACCACGGCTGGCGCTATATCAGCCTCTTTGAACAATAACGGACGGAAACTTTTCTCGCTTGAGTACAAGATGCTTTGATCGGCAAACGCTGGCGTTAGGATATTACTCGACTCAGAGTAAGTTAAAATTCCCCGTGCCACAGGCCCTTCGTCAGTAAAGTTCACCGCCATCATCCAGCTCGAACCGTAACGCACTTGATATCCCTTCGCCGTTAAGCCAGAACTCATCGCCTTGCCAGTAACCACGTCCATCACAGGTGCGTACTTGTGCTGCGGGATTAAAGTGTCGTCACCCGACAGACTGGTCGAGAACACGTTGAATCCACCCTCGGCATTGTGGCTACCCGGCCAAGGTAAACGCGACCCGCTTGGCGTCCCGTCAGGCAGCGATTTCTCCACAAATTGCACCTCATCCAATGGCGCATCTAAGGCAAACCCCGCCGCCTCAAGATTCAGTGCGCTGTGGGCTAAGGCCACTAAGGCGCTGCCATCTGTGGTCAAGCTTTTAGGTGTCGTCGCCGCATTGGCGGGATCGAATCCTTGGGTCAACATGGTCGTTTGGCTGAATTGGTGGGCAAACTCACGCAGTAAAGCGCCGCCTTTGCTGTCGTTATCTTGCTTACCATTCCACGCTTTTAACGCCGCGCACGCCGAAGTGACATCCTTAGATAAACTCGCCGACACTACCACAGGCGTGTTGCCTTGAGCCTCACACTGGGCAATCAAATCTGGCAGCACTAACTCAGCAAGATAACTGCGATTGGACAACACAGCCGCTTCGAGTTCTTCTAAGCTAAACTTGCCATCTGCCCCAGCCGCATCTTGCATTAAGCTCAAGCCCATACGCGTTCGCAGCGACAACTGCCCAGCTTCTGGACCATACATAGGCGAGAAGTAAGTCAGCGGTTCATTCAAGTTAGTCGACCAGAATGAGTCATTGGAGTTTTGCACAAAGTCGCTGCGCTCAAGCTTGGGCGCGCGGGCATAGGGTGTTGGACCATCAAAACTAAACAACGATGTGTTACCGGGTAAAATCGTAAATCCGGCCTGCGCCTTAGCCGCTTTAATATCCGGCGAGGTTTTTAACAACACCACTGCCGATTCAGACAATCCCGGGACTGTCGAGTCGTCGATGTAGAAAGCATTGCCCTCTTTATCGGCGTACATAGTGTTATTGAAGATAACGCCGTCGTAGTCCTTAAAGGCCTGTTGGAACTCCTCTTTATTGGTCGCCATGTCCATCGCTAACCAATGGTCAACGGGGTCCATATTGCCCATATTGGCATCTTGGAGCATAAAGGCGCTGCCATCATCCCAACCAAAAGGCGCTAAAGCAGGTGGCGCTTCAACCATAGGGCCTTTTGCCGTGGTGTAAATATCCTTCTCGGCCACTAACATGCCCGCAGGACCTGCATTCACTAGAATCGATACCGTCTCTTTAGTGATCGGCATAGGTTTGCCATCGAACAGATATTGCATCCGATCGCCCGAGACTAACTCTAAGTTATACATCACAAAATGTTCGGCGGTTGAGAAGGTATGAGTCCAAGCTAAATCTTTGTTAAAACCGATATTAATCGGCCCGGGCATACCCACTAACGAGCCGCCCATCATGTCTAAATGTCCAGGGATCGTAATATGGGACTGCCAAAAACGCAGGTTACCCGTATGCGGAAAATGCGGATTGCCGAGCACCATGCCTTTCCCGTTCTCGGTTTTATCCTTACCTAAACCCCAACCGTTAGAGCCGAGTCCACGGGGGTTAGTCTCTGGCGTGGTGATGCGAGCCGCGCGGGCAATCAACTTAGACTGCATATCGGCCACAAATGCCGTTTGGTCTTGGCTTGGCGCTGGCCCTAGGATACGCGGCATATATTCCTGCGCATCTCCCGGGTTCGCGTAAAAAATCAAATCGAGGAAGTTGGCGGCGCCCGGTAACAAAGCGATTGAAAACAAATAAGTTACCACATCCTCAGGCACTATGGGTTTCACCCAAGGCTGACCGCTACAGAAAGGTTCTGCCGTTTGTGTACCCGCTTCAACATCGGCCAGATATTGGTTATAACCAGAGGTAAAACCTTGGATAAGTGCCCGAGAGTTTTCACTAAACTGTGGCCATTTTTCTTCGGCTTGTGCTCTGATCTTTAACGCTTTGTAGGCAAAGTCAGAGATCAAGTTGCCGTTATCTTCCGCTGTGGGTTGGCCCGTAGTGAAGTCAATCGACGCATGGGGGCCAAAGTACATGGAACGCTGCGAGTTAGCCTTAATAAAGCCATCGGCTAACACACATAAATTGTCCTGTGCCTGCGCATAACCACTACCAAAACCTAAGCTTTCTAAGTTATCGGCTTGGATATGTGGTACGCCGTAGGTGGTGCGGCGAATATTGGCTTTGAGTAAACCGTTGGGGGCAAAAGCTTGCAGTTGAGTTTCGGGTTCGGTGGGCGTAGTGCTATCTTCGCTATCGTTACAGCCGGCGAGTATTACACCGCAGGCCATCCCCATAGCGATCACGAGTTTGTTGAATTTCATTATTATTATCTCTTGGTTTTGGTTCCTTCAATTGCCTATCCCTGCCTCCATTACTGAAAGAGCAATAGACATATGTCGCTTCCTAGTCCCTAAGGCTGGCTATTGCCTCCCCTACTGTTGGCTTTTTACTGAGCTTCGCCGACGACTGTGGCAGAATAGAAAACCCAAACACTTAGACACCTCATACCATTTAAGCAATGATTCAAACGAGCGTCTACATTAAAAGCCGAATTAAATAACTTATATGCAACAAAACATCATCAAGATAACAGTGGGTTCTCAAAACCCGGTAAAAATCAACGCGGCAACTAACGCCATGGCACAACTGTTCCCCGACAGCATAATAGAAGCCAGTGGTATGGATGCGCCTTCAGGTGTTGCGGCGCAGCCAATGACAGATAAAGACACTCGCCAAGGGGCGATTAATCGGGTGCGCTATTGTCAACAGCAGGTTCAACAAGATACTCAGGCCGACTACTATTTTGCGATGGAAGGCGGTGTCGATTGTTTCGACTTTGGCCCAGCCACATTCGCCTATATCGCCATAGGGCATAAAGATCAGCTTGCCATTGGCCGCAGCGCAATTTTACCTCTGCCAATGCAGGTTTATCGGGCATTAGAAGCGGGTGAAGAACTCGGACATGTGATGGATAGATTGTTCAATACTATCAATATTAAACAAAAAGGCGGTGCCATAGGCCTGCTCACCCACGGCCACGCCACCCGTGAAAGCAATTATACCCAAGCGATTATTCTCGCCATGGCGCCGCTATTAAATCCCGATATTTACGTACAGAATTGTTAGTAACATGTTGCAAGCGCAGTTGAAGCCCGCTAACTTAGTTGTGACATGCAACCAAATCCATTCGACTATGGCTCAAACAGACGCACCATCGACTCCAGTTATGCCTATGACTCACGCTAAGCAAACGGCGGAGTCAGGCTCATCCGCCCAACTTAGGCATTTATCTCGCTATCTGGTGAGAAATTTAGGCATGCTCAACGCCGCCTTTGGGGATCTCCCCTTATCACCCGTGCAAGCCCACGCCCTGTTTGAGATAGGTAAGCAGCCCCTGACCATCAAAGAGCTGGCCTGCAAACTCAGCATAGATAAGTCCAATGCGAGCCGAGCGATTAAGCATCTGATTGATAAAAATCTTGCCCAGAGTCAAATACACCCACGGGACAGTCGCTGTTTAGTGGTACAACTCACACCCGCAGGGAAGAAGTTACTCCTGAAATTAGATACTCAACAAAATCAATTATTTCAAGAAATCTTAGCCCAACTGACCCCAGCACAAACCTCACAAATCGAAGAGGCGCTCATGTTGTATAACCAAGCCGTACATAACGCCAAACACCAAAGTGGCTGCCACATTCGCCAAGCCACTGCCCAAGATGATGCCGCAATTGCCAAAGTCATCCGCGATGTCTCAGCCGAATATGGCTTAACCGCAGATAAAGGTTATAGCGTGGCGGACCCGACCTTAGATTGCCTAAGCCAGATTTACTCCCAAGCGGGCGCCAACTATTGGATTATTGAATTAGAGGGGCGCATTTTAGGCGGCGCCGGTATTGCGCCGTTAGCTAACAATGATGGCGTCTGCGAACTGCAAAAAATGTACTTTATGCCCGAAATCCGCGGTAAAGGCTTAGCTAAACGTTTAGCGCTGCTGGCACTCGATTTCGCCCGTGAAACGGGTTATCAAAGCTGCTATTTAGAAACCACCGCTGTACTAAATGAAGCCGTAAAACTCTATGAGAAATTGGGCTTTGTGCATCTGTCGGCTCCCCTAGGGAACACAGGCCACGACGCCTGCGAAATGCCTATGCTGCTAGAACTTAATCAATAGAATACACAGCAAAATTTAAACAGAAGTCACAATGCCAAACAGCCATGATTAAGCATGTTTGGCATTATCAATTTGTATCAGCAAATGTTATTCAGCAAGATGATTTAAATTATCAGTCTTAGGGCATAGTTTTTCTTAACTTAATTGCATTAAAATATGGCAATTTTACCTCGCTCAATTTTTAATAAATTGAAAGGTGCTTGATACCATTTTGTTAACGGCATTAAATAGGGAACATTATGCTCAGTTGGATTTTTAGTGATAAGAAACTCACACTTCGGGAAATATGCCTCGATAACACGCTTTCGACCTCGGCTAAAATAAAGAAAGTTGATCAATTTCTTGCCGATAGTGGAAATCTCAACTTTATTGATCTCAATATTTCGCCCTGCAATATATTAGTTCCACTATCTTGCAGTCCTCAGTCCGATTTAGTGCTTATAAAATACTTGCTCAGCAAAGGTGCTAAAATCGAATGTAATGGTTTCAGTGCCTTGCATTCGGCTATTGAATATAACAACTCTGAACTCGTTACCCTATACCTAGACTCTGGTGCCAATCTTTACTTTCAAAATCAATACAATAATTGCTGGCTCAACTATCTATTCCATCCTAATCCGCAGTATATCTATCAGGATCATCAACGTAGAGATATGATAGATCTTCTACTTGCAGCTAAGTTAGACATCAATAAACCGGTGAGTTTCTGGACCAATGGTGAAGTAAACCACCCGCTAGAAATATTATATGATGAACGAAGTAAAGATCTATTCCTGCATATCATCAATAAAGACATCCCATTAGAAATAGGTAAATTAAGTCTAATTGAAAATAT
Source organism: Shewanella sp. SP2S2-6 (assembly GCF_031931965.1). NCBI lineage: Bacteria > Pseudomonadati > Pseudomonadota > Gammaproteobacteria > Alteromonadales > Shewanellaceae > Shewanella > Shewanella sp. SP2S2-6. The sequence continues at coordinate 15,198 of NZ_JAUOEQ010000015.1, forward strand.
TATTTTTTCGAGTGGATTTTGGGGGGTTGAAGCCTTTGCTCCTTTAGTAAAACGCTTTCCTGAATATAAAAAGTCCCGTTATATTATGGCAAATGACAGTAGCTTCTGGGACGATGCCAATTTACTCGAGCTTTGTGTTTATGCTAAATCACAAGAATATACTGAATATCTGCTAGACCATTATCCGCAGCTCAAAGCCGACTCCCACGCCAAAAGTTTAGTCTATGCGGCATTGACCTCAGAATTTGACCTTAGGATTATCGAAAAACTAATTAAGGCCACCGTCGATATCAATCGCATCTATAGGATGGCTCCGCCCGAGGCCGACCATTCCCCCTTGCTCAACCAATATCTTGATCACGCCAAATTTACCGATGTAAACAAACGGAATTACATCTATCAAGCCCTTGAACTCTTGCTCAAATATGGCGCTAATCCTAATGCCGAATTTGTGAATACGGGTAAAGCCTATGAGATGTTAGTCTGGTCGAACTTACGACTACTGATTTATCCCATGGTCGAAAACAAAACCTTTCTGCCCGAGTTCCTCGATCTGTTCCTGCAATATGGCATGGATATCAATAAAAAATTTGGTGCGGTGGATGAACCGACCTTACTCACCCTCTGCCAGCGTGGTTCAGGTAAAGAAGATCAAGCAACACTTATTCAAGTGATGGAATATCTGCTCACCAAGGGGCTGGATTTAAGCCTCACCAATATCTACAACACTAACTATGTGTCTGCGGCGGCTATCTCCTGTCGAACCCAACTACTTGAATGGCTTATTAACCAAGGCGGGGATATTTTTACCCATTGCGGCCATGATAACTCGCCCATTCTACACAAGGCGATTTCGACCTACTGGTGGGATCAAATCACTGGCCCCATGCGACGTAATACTGTGGAACTCTTACTGCGCCACGGAGCTAAAATTGAAGAATTCTCAGTGGATGAGCAATTTACGCCACTCATGTGCGCCAGTTACTACGGCGCACAGTCCTGCGTAGAGGCGCTACTCGAACATGGCGCCAATCCTAATGCCATCAATGCCGAAGACACCACCCCCGCCCTTTGCGCTGTGATAGGTGGCAGTTCAATCGAGTTCCCCCGCTTTGAATCAACGGCGGTGCGGATCTTAAGACGATTGCAACAATATGGCGCCAACTTAACAACTGAGAACTGCCGCGGCAATAGCCCGCTGATAGCGGCTATTGAGCATGAATATAAAGAGATTTTCGAAGCGCTGCTGCAAATAGCCTCCTACAGTGAAACTCAGCTTAAGCGAGCACTCGAAGTCGCGGAGCCAGAAAGCTATTTCAGCCGTCGCCTGCTACAACATATTAATGGCGAAACAATGCAACAGCCGACTCAAGTTCAGGCGCAGACTGAAACTAAACCTATATCAAATATGCAGACAACCGAGACGGCAGATGATAACGCTCCTGCTGGCCAACCAGATATAGTGTCTAAAAAGGCCAAATTAGAGATAAGTAATGCGGCTTCAGATAAAAACCAAATCCCAACGCTGTTTGATCTCAAAACCAAAGTGCAGAGCTTCTTTAAACTTATCGCAAAGGATCCCGATATCACTGTCGCCCAATTTAAAGGCATAGAAGAACAGCTCGATCTGCTGATTGAAAAACTGAATGATTTTAGCTTTTTCCGCAATCAGGCCACCCAAGCGGAGTTTGAAGAAAGCGTGCAGGAATATATCGATGATACGGTCGATGAGATAAACAAGTTAATCGAGGATGATTATCCCGCCCTAACCGAAGCTTTAGTCGATTCAGTCTGGACGATTTTGCAGTACTTTAGGGTTGATATCGAAATTGAAACCGCACTGAGAAAGCGCTTCTGGTAACGATTAGCACCTACTTTGGGTAGCGGTTAGCACCTTAACTGCCAACGAGAACCAAGAGTAAAGCCCCAATTTTGGGGCTTTACTCTTTCGAGGTTAACGCTAACAAAAAGTGACGCTTTGGATACGGATATAGGCAGACTTAGCGGCCTATCAGCCAGCATAATGGCGAAAGCTAAGGTTTAAATATCAGAGGCTTAAACATCAGAGGCTTTAGCACGCAGTAACTGGCTACGGATGACTTGGCGAATCTGATTATGCAGTTCAAATACTCGGTTACGATCGTTAAGGTTTAGCGATAGGTTTTCCAGCATCACCAGATCCAAATTAAATTCAGGATAATGCAGCGTCATCGACATATAGCCAGAAACATAACCCGTATGACTGTATTCGACTAGGCCATCGTCCTTATTGATCCTCACCCCATAGCCATAGCGCATATTCGGCCATAAAAATTGGATCCCGGTATACGCCGTAGTCATACGTTGATAACTCTCTGTACTCAGCAACTTGCCAGAATGTAATAGATGCTGAAAGGCGGCATAGGTGGGCGCTGAGGTAATCAATCCCCCTGCGGGCAATAAAGTTTCATCAATCACTAAGTCAGCAGGGGCAATTACCTCACTTTCCTGTAAACCTACGGCGAGTGAAGGCACTTTGGCGTGAATCGCCTCAATACTGCCAAGCTCAGCACTCAGGCCATTAAGCTGGTATCGCGTTGCAAACTGCGCTACTTGCTTGGCAAAGGATTGTTGATTTATCTTCTCAAGCACTTGCCCAAGCAGTGAATAACCCAAATTAGAGTATTCAAATTGGCTTCCGGGCTCAAAGCGATTGGCCTTACCCAGTTTATCGACACCCGATGTATGAGTCAGCAGTTGATGCAGCGTAATCCGCGTGTCATAACGACTGGGGTTCAAAACACTCGTATTTGTGGCCGCTTCAGTGGCTTTTAGCCCCCTAGCTTCCACGTCAAGATCGCCAAAAAGGTAATGATTTAGCGTTTGATTTAAATCGAGTTTCCCCGTATCAAGTGCCTGCAACACTAGCGTTGCGGTAATTTGTTTAGAGAGCGATGCCATCACAAAGCGCGAGTCTTGATTGATACCTTCGCCCTTTTGCAGTTCAAGCTGCGGCTTGCCCTGCTCAAGCAGGATAACACTGCCACTCAATGGCTGCGGCGAATCCTTTATTGCGGTTTGGATTAAGGTCTTAATCTCTGCCGACTTTGAGACAGAGGATGCGGTTTGGCTTTCAACGGCAATCGAATTACTGCCTTGCCCGATTTGCTCTTGTTCAGCACCTGTTTCTAATAACAGACCAAAACTATTGGCACTTGGGAATAATAAAAAACCAGTCAACAGGGTACTGATAACACTCAAACGCATGGGTTATCCTTAACGTAATTAACAAATAATGCTCCTTGCTAGAAAAAAGCAAGCTTATCACAAGCGCTTTTTATGGATAATACAATTTAATCTTTACAATTGAATTATAAAAGAAATATTCCATATAAAAAAGACACAACAAAGTGATACCTAGGGCGACGAAGCTAATCCGAGCAGTATAAACCATGTGGCAGTCTGCCCCAGTTTGTAGACTGAATATCTCAAGTTGCAGCGAATACACATTCAAAATGGCTATAAAACGACAATAGTAATAATTATCGCACCTAACATATATAAGCCTGCAGAAAGTGATATCGATTTTAGTGGGCTAAACTCCTCAACTTCCAACGTCTGTATATCTTCAATTTTGACTAGTTGCCCTTCTCCCTCGATCTGCTGTTCCGTTGCACTTTCGACTTGAAATTCCATTTGTTCGCCAGATATTGTGGTGACTTTGACCTTTTCACCTATGTAGCTGGATACCGATTGAGAATCCAATTTAACTTCATTGAGTGAAGAGCATGCGCAGAGGGAGAAACAGATAAGTGATACTACTGCTCACTTTTTCAAACAAGCCTCCTATCCTACAACTATTACATCCATGATAAGTTATACCTGTAGACATAAGCATTTAGGTATATGCTACTCAGCTTACGGAGTTTCGCCCACAAGTTAAAGAAACCTAGACTAAATCCACTTAAATTAAATCCTTTGGATGAGGTTAAATAGCGATCAAATGAGCACTGAACTCATCGATGCGGTTAAAGCCAAAGATACGCTTGCTGTTAAGCGCATTATTGCCAATGGCGCTAATCTTGAAGGCGTGGACGATGGCGGGATGACGGCACTCTTGCATGCCTGTGAGTTGCAGTCTTTTGAACTGCTCAAATTATTGGTGGATGCGGGGGCCGATGTAAATCATCCAAACTCGCAGGGGTATCATCCGCTCGATATTGCTTACTGGCATGGTGAGTTTCGCATGGGATGCTATACCGCTGAGAGTGAGCGCATGGTGAGTTATTTAACGCGCCATGGTGGTAAATCCTTTAGCTAGGTGATGAAGCCCCACGACCTTGATTCACCTCGGCCGAAAGGCCGCAATCGAAAGATGGGACACAACGGTCAGGGTCAAACGTCTGACGCGATAGCATAAGTACGCTTTATGCCCAAGGCGCTTTCAACTTCGTTAGGGGCATCTTGGCTGATATGAAGGTACCTATCCTTAAAGCAACCTCAATTACTGTTCACTTGAACGTAAGCCGAAAGCGGATTATGTTGTTGATTTTAAATGACTGGTAAAATTGTCGATTTGATTATCTGTTCTAAGGAGAGAGCATGTTCTTTACATTACTGCTTATTACATTTGCACTATCTATAACCGTTTCATTTCTTGTTGTTTCGATTTTCAAAAGACCACTAGGAGAAATATTTTCTCGAATAATTCAAGATTCAATAAGTGCCGCTTGGCAAAAATATATTATTTTTGCCACATACGTTGTGGGTATTTCTGGTGGAGTTAGAATTTATGATTTAGAACGCTACATTACCGCTCGACATAAAGATGTTGAAATTCTACAGCTAACTCTAGAACGTTGGACTATTGAGATCTATCGGACAATTATTGAAACTTTACAAAGTATCGCATGGATGTACCTTATCGTATTCATATTTGCCCTTATCGCATATGTCATTGTTAGAGGCTTTGAACTTAAAAACGCTAACAAGCAATAAACAAAACTCGCGTTAAGTTGCCTTAACGCGAGTTTTTAGTTTCAAACTTTAACCGCTAATTGAAGCTCTGATTAAGTTCTAGCTTAAGTTTAACGGCTAATCACCAAAGTCATCGAGTAAGATGTTTTCTGGTTCAACACCTAGGCTTTCGAGCATCTTAATTACTGAGGAGTTCATGATTGGAGGACCACACATGTAGTACTCGCAGTCTTCTGGTGCCTTATGATTTTTAAGATAATTCTCATAAATCACATTATGGATAAAGCCAGTGTAGCCCGTCCAATTATCCTCAGGCAATGGCTCAGATAACGCCACATGCCAAACGAAGTTATCATTCTCGGCCGCTAGAGCATCGAAATCCGCTTGGTAAAACACTTCACGGGTCGAACGAGCGCCGTACCAGAAGCTCATTTTACGTGTGGTTTTCTTACTCTTAAGCTGATCGAAAATGTGTGAACGCATAGGTGCCATGCCCGCACCGCCACCGATAAACACCATTTCCGCATCGGTTTCCTTCACAAAGAACTCACCGAATGGCCCTGAAATGGTCACTGTATCGCCCGCTTTCAGGTTGAAGATGTAAGATGACATCTTACCCGCAGGCACATTGGCCGATGGCGGCGTCGCAATCCGCACGTTCAGCATAATGCGGCCCTTTTCATCGGGATAGTTGGCCATAGAGTAAGCGCGCAACACTTCTTCGTTGACGGTAGAGACAATGTCAAACAGGCCGTATTTATCCCAATCACCACGGTATTTTTCAGGAATATCAAAGTCGGCGTATTTCACCACATGGGCTGGCGCTTCAATTTGAATATAACCCCCCGCTTTAAAGCGAACATCTTCACCTGCGGGTAACTCAAGCAATAACTCCTTGATAAAAGTCGCCTTGTTATCGTTAGAGATCACCAGACATTGCCACTTCTTCACCCCAAAGATTTCTTCGTCGAGCTCAAGTTCCATATCGGTTTTCACTGAGACTTGGCAGGCGAGACGACAACCTTCTTTAGCCTCTTTCTTGGTGATATGGCCCATTTCAGTCGGCAGAATATCACCGCCGCCCGCTTTGATTTTCACTCGGCACTGACCACAGGTTCCGCCGCCACCACAGGCTGACGGAATAAAAATACTCTGACTCGCCAAGGCGCCGAGTAACTTGTCACCCGCCGCAACTTGAATGCTTTTTTCGGCATCTTCGTTGATGCTGATCGTCACTTCACCCGTAGCCACTAATTGCTTTTTGGCGATTAGAATCACTATCACCAATAGACAGACCACTAGCGTGAACATGCCTATGCCAATTGCCATTTCCATCGTATTACCCTTTTCTAGCTCTTTTCTAAAAAGAATCTGGTTTCACTTTCTCAACTCTTGGCTCGCCTACTCTAGCTTTACAGCGAGATCCCAGAGAAAGACATAAAGCCCAGCGCCATCAAGCCTGTTGTGATAAAGGTGATACCAATACCTTGTAAGCCTTCGGGAATCGCGTTGAATTTCATTCTTTCGCGCAGTCCCGCCAGCAGCACAATCGCCACCGCCCAGCCAAGACCCGACCCCATAGCAAACACCACTGACTCACCGAAGTTGTAATCACGGTTCGCCATAAAGATCACCCCAGCAAAAATCGCGCAGTTCACTGTGAGCAAAGGTAAGAAGATCCCAAGGGAGTCATACAGGCTAGGAATGTACTTATCCAAAAACATTTCAAGGATTTGCACTAATGCCGCAATCACACCGATGAAAGTGATCAGTTGCAGGTAACTTAAATCGATACCGGGTAATCCCGCCCAAGACAGCGCGCCAGGCGCGAGCACTTTGACGTAAATTATCTGGTTTAACGGCACGGCTAAGGTCATCACCACTATCACGGCTACACCTAAACCAAAGGCAGTTGACACCTTTTTAGACACGGCCAAGAAAGTACACATGCCTAAGAAGAACGACAGCGCCATGTTGTCGATAAAAGTGGCCTGCAAAAATAGATTTATATAGTGTTCCATATCTGCTCCTTAACCCCGTTTCCGCTGGATCACATTGATAGTCCAGATCAGCACACCAATCAGGAAGAAGGCACTCGGTGGTAACTTGAACATCTCGTTTGGCAAGTACCAACCGCCGTTTTCAATGGTGGTGAACACAGGGTGACCGAATAAATTACCTGTCCCTAGCAGCTCGCGTACAAAGGCGACGCTGATCAAAATCAAGCCATAACCTGTCGCATTACCGAGCGCATCGACGACCGCTAAATGCGGTGGATACTTCATGGCGAAGGCTTCTGCGCGGCCCATGATGATACAGTTAGTGATAATTAACCCAACGAATACAGAAAGTTGCTTAGATAACTCATAGGCCACGTCCTGCAGTACCATGTCGACAATAATCACCAAGGAGGCGATAACCGTCATCTGCGCGATAATGCGCACACTGGTCGGGATAAAGTTACGGATGGCAGAGATAATCAGGTTAGAAAACACCAACACAAAGGTCACTGCGAGCGTCATCACCACAGCGGTTTGCATTGAGTTACTGACCGCCAGCGCCGAACATACGCCCAGCACTTGCATCGCGACGGGGTTATTGGCAAACACTGGCCCCGTTAACATGTCACGCATGGATAAAGTGTTGCTCATTTTGCCTCTCCCAACTCACCTTGCAATTCACCCTGCGCGGCCGTCGCTTTCAGCTGATTGAAGAAGGTTTGAAAACCCTCAACCCCAAACCAAAACTCCATTGCGCGCTGCACGCCGCGGCCTGTCATGGTCGCGCCACTCACAGCATCGACACCGTGGACATCGCCTTCTTTAGCGCCGCCTTTAACGAGGCGCATAGCAAATTTGCCTTTTTCATCAAATAATTGCTTACCCTTCCACAGCGATAACCAATGGGGATCCGTTACAAAGTCACCGATACCTGGGGTTTCACCGTGCTCGTACACCACTAGCCCTTTAATGGTGTTGAAATCGGGTTCAACCGCCACATAGCCGTAAATCATCGACCACAGACCTTTACCGTAAAAAGGCACAACCACACTGTCTAACTTGCCATCGGCATCGAGCACTTTAAATACGCGGGCATCGTTCGCACGGGTTTTAATCTTGGCGATGTCCTTTTTCGGTGCGCTTGAGGTCTCAGGATTAATCGCCGCCATACGCTCATCGAAATCGAGCACGTTAGCGTCTGAGTCCACCTTACCTGTGTCTAGGTTGATCAATAATGGCTTAACCGATTTAGCGAAAATATCCCTAAAATCAGTGTTCTGACCTAAGTTCACATCGGCTGCCATCAACACATAACGCTTCACTTCGTCACGTTTTTTGGCGACTTTACGTTCTTTCAAAATGCCTGCAGTGCCTGTGATCATAAACGAGCACAGGAGGCAGAGCGTGATGGTGAAGATCATGGTCCCCACCACAGTATCTTTCTTAAAGACCATGACGTTTTAATCTCCGTTTGATGTTGGCGCGGGCCACCAGATAATCGAACAGCGGCGCCCAAAGGTTGGCGAACAGAATGGCTAACATCACGCCCTCAGGCATTTTGGGGTTAGCGACACGGATAAGCACTGTCATAAAACCAATCAAGGCACCGTAGGCAAATTTGCCTTGGCGAGTGTAGGAAGTGGTCACAGGATCGGTGGCCATAAACATCATCGCCAGCGCAAAACCGCCAGTGACTAGATGCCAAGTCCACGGCATTGCCATCATTTCATTGCTGCTAGAACCGATGTAATTACAAAGCGTTGCAGTCGCTATCATGCCCAGCAACACACCAAGCACAATGCGCCAATCCGCTAAACGGCTGATCAGCAGTAATGAACCACCGATCAAAATCGCTAAGGTACTGGTTTCGCCAATTGCGCCCACGGTGAAGCCAAAAAAGTTGTTCCACCAATTAGGATCGCTAAAGGCGCTAAACCAAGAGTAATCAGCAAAGCTCAGCTTGCCCGCTGCGGTTTGTGCCAGTGCAGTCGCACCAGAGAAACCATCAACGGCAACGAGCTGTTTAATGGTTGCAACTTCAGAGGGATAGGCGAAGTAGATAAAAGCCAAGCCCGCCAGCGCAGGGTTAAGGAAGTTATATCCCATGCCGCCAAACAGCTCTTTAGCCACAACCACACCAAAGGAAATCCCCATGGCCACCAGCCATAGCGGTGTCGATACTGGCAAAATTAAGGTAAATAGCAGGGCTGTAACGAAGAAGCCTTCGTGCAACTCTTGGCCGCGAACCCGCGCAAACACCACTTCCCAAAACAAACTGGTCAGCAGCGCCGTCAGGTAAATCGGCAGATAAAAACTAAGACCGTAGAGGAATAAACCCAATACCCCAGTGTCTTGGCTAAGGCCGCCAAACAGGGTATTAAAGATTTCTAACTTCCACACATCTGGGGTCGATAATCCGCCCGCGAGCGCAAGCTGCGCCTGTAGGCCAATGTTATATAGACCGAATAAAATGGCAGGCATTAAACACAAACCGACTAACGTCATGGTACGTTTCACGTCAATCGCGTCACGCACATGCACTTTACCCTTAGTGCTGCGGCCACTGGCAATGACGAGTGAACGCACAAAGCCCTTCATCGACTTACCCGTTGCGTAGTATTCTTCCTGTAAATCAGTAACTTGCTTAGTCATTAACCTTCCCTCTCGATAACATCTAGACAGGCACGTAATTCTTTACCAAAGTCATATTTGCCGGGACACACAAAAGTACACAGCGCCAGATCTTCTTCATCTAACTCCAATGCACCTAAGGCCTGCGCCTCATCGGTATCACGCACCACTAAGTCTCGAACGAGCAAGGTGGGTAAAATATCCAGTGGCATCACGCGATCTAGCTGACCAAAGGCCATCATGGCGCGGGCTGAACCGCCCTGATGGGTAGTGAATTCGAACAGCTTAGTGGCACCAAACAAACGTGATGTCACCGCGCGGGTAATAGAGAATTTATCCGAGCCACCCCGTACCCAAGAAAGTACATGGTGCTGCGCATCTTCGCTCAGCACTGACACTTGGTTGTGGAATCGGCCTAAAAAGTCATGCACACCAACCGCGGTATGGCCAGATAACACAGAGCCCGATACCACGCGGTTTTGGCCGGGTTTGATGTCATCACTGACTAAGGGACTTAACTCGGCGCCCAACTGAGTGCGCAGTAAACGCGGATTCAGCACGCTCGGGCCACCTAAGGCGACGATGCGGTCGGTATACAACTCACCGGTTTGGAATAATTTGCCGTAGGCAATCACGTCTTGATAACCGATATGCCATACCTGACGCTCTAAACTCACAGGTAGAATAAAGTGAATATGAGTGCCGACTAAACCTGCAGGATGAACCCCGTCAAAACGGCGCAGCTCAAGTTGCGGCAATGCCTCTTTCACAATCGCTTCGCCCTTATCCTGACACAGGTAAACCTTGCCCTCGGTTAAGCGGCTCAACACCAGCAAGCCAGCTTTAAAAGCTTCGGTTTGCTCGGCGATAATCAAACGGGGATCGGCGGCCAGTGGATTAGTATCAATTGCGGTAACAAAAATCCCTGCGGGCGTGCTATCGAGCGCAGGCACGCGCGAGAAAGGCCGCGTACGCAGTGCAGTCCATAGACCGCTTTTCACTAATTGCGCCTGAACGGTTGACCTTGCTAAAGCGGCGATGTCTTGATGGATTTCGAAGGAAATCTGTCCATCGCGGTTTTCGCCGTCATCACAACGAATGACAACCGATTGTAGAATTCGGCGCTCGCCGCGGTTAATCGCCACGACTTGGCCACTAGCGGGTGCAGTGAACAACACGCCCGGTGTTTTTTTATCTTCAAACAGGGCTTGGCCCTTTTGAACCCAATCGCCCTCTTCGACCAACATCGTCGGCTTAAGTCCAACGAATTCTTCACCCAGAACAGCCACTTGGGATGGCTTAGCACCGAGTTCAATGACCTGTCGTGGCTCGCCAGCAATCGGCAAGTCGAGGCCTTTTTTGATCGTTACAATTTGGTTTGAAAAATCTGCCATCACAAATATCAACCATGAAAAATTTTTAGATAAATTTAGGGTAGAGATTTGTTAACGCAGTTTCCGATATTGGCGTCACATTCCGCCGCAAATTCGTAAGTTAGATACGTAAATTTACGCAGTTTTGTGACACAGATTCACTTCCAAACTCGCCGCGATCTATAAATGTAGTTTTATAACAATTTATTCATAATTACGTCATTACTGATTTAGTCATACCTAAGGTTTACGAAAATAAGCCAAAATCCCCATTTCAGTGCAGCAAAGCGATAAAACCGTTAAAAGCGCGACTCAGAGAACAAACTTCAACCAATGGCATGCCTCAACATGGCGCAATACCACTTTGGGTACTGGCTATTTTTAACGCACTAACATTTCATCCTATGGTTTAACCTTTGCTTTACAGCAAAAGCTTGGTAGCCTCAAACTAAGAGAGTTTTCGTAGGAGAAACAGATGGAATACAGACGCATACCGCATTCTAATCTCGAGGTCAGCAAAATCTGTTTGGGCACTATGACTTGGGGCGAACAAAATACCCAAGCCGAAGCATTTGCACAGCTGGACTATGCCATAGGCAATGGCATCAACTTTATCGATACGGCAGAAATGTATCCCGTCCCACCTAAGCCCGAAACCCAAGGGGAAACAGAGCGTATTCTTGGGCAATATATTAAGGCTCGCGGCAACCGTGACGACCTAGTGATTGCCACTAAAATTGCCGCACCGGGTGGTAAGAGTGATTATATTCGCAAGAATATGGCGCTGGACTGGAACAATATCCATCAAGCGGTCGATGCGTCACTCGAGCGCCTGCAAATCGATACTATCGATCTCTACCAAGTTCATTGGCCCGACCGTAATACCAACTTCTTTGGTGAACTGTTTTACGAAGCGCAAGATCAAGAAACTCAAACCCCAATCCTCGAAACCCTAGAAGCCCTTGCCGAAGTGATCCGCCAAGGCAAAGTGCGCTATATAGGAGTGTCGAACGAAACGCCTTGGGGTTTAATGAAGTACCTGCAACTCGCCGAAAAACACGGCTTGCCGCGTATTGTGAGTGTGCAAAATCCCTATAACTTGCTCAATCGCAGCTTCGAAGTCGGCATGAGCGAAATCAGCCACCGTGAAGAGTTGCCGTTGCTCGCATACTCGCCCCTAGCCTTTGGTGCCCTAACCGGAAAATATTGCAACGACCAATGGCCCGAAGGTGCGCGCCTGACCTTGTTTAAGCGTTTCGCCCGTTACACAGGTTCGCAAATGGCTCTGGAGGCTACAAAAGCCTATGTCGATTTGGCCCGCGAGTTCAAACTCTCGCCCGCACAAATGGCGTTAGCTTTTGTTAACTCGCGTAAATTTGTTGGCTCAAATATCATTGGCGCCACGGACTTATATCAACTTAAAGAAAATATCGACAGCCTGAAAGTCACCTTATCGCCCGAGCTATTAGTGCGATTAAACGAACTGTCCGATAAATTCAGATTACCTTGCCCTTAGCCCCCGAATCTTAGCCCCTAGGCTTAGCCGGCTAAGTCGTTTGAATAACCAATAGCATCAGGCCAATACACCTGATGCTATTGATTTCTTTTAGCTAAACGCCGCTTTACCATTCTAAATATCGCCCTTTCATTGCATTTCGCTTTGGGTTAACGGCAAACCCTCTACCCCAAACTCTCTTGCACTGACCAAGCACAAAGCTATCGTATTACCCTCGTTAAACTCGCAGTAGCATGCTCAGCTCAATACCCTACAGCGGTCCTTCGACAAAATGCTTCAGGTTACATTCGGATACAGAGTCCTGTTAAGAACTGAAATATAGTGGCGCCACAGTCACTAGACAGATGTCTTAAGGATCAAAAAATGAAAAAACTTTGCTTTGTTATCACAAGTATTTTGATGTCGAGCCACGCGCTTGCTGAAAGCAATACCTACATTCGTAACGGTAATATCTATAGTCATCAAGATCAGTTTTTTGCTGGCGCAGGTGTTGCTACTGGCAGTCAATTTTATAAGGGTCAAGATCACCAGACAGGTGTCTACCTCAATGGCGGTTACCACGGTGAGGACTTCAACGCCGACCTGTCCGGTATCAACTACCGCTTTTTAGGCACCAACGACAGTGCCGTTAACTTCAGCATTTTTGTGGTTGCCAATCCAGGCTTTGATGCCAATGACGCCGATATTTTAACGGGCATGAAAGATCGCAAATTCAGTGGCGATCTGGGTTTAAACGCCGACATTCATTTAGGCACGGGCACGTTATCAACCAAATTCCAACACGATGTGACAAATGTTTATGATGGTTTTCAAGCTGATATCACCTACTACCATCCAATCAATCTGGGCTTTGGGGATCTGGTACCTTATGCGGGTGTGCACTATTTCAGTAAAGACTTCGCAAACTACTACACAGGTGTGCCGTCATCTGAAGCAACGGCGCAGCGCCCTGCTTATCAAGCCGACGGCACCTTTGCCTATAAGCTGGGTTACGCTTTGGTAATTCCAGTGACTAAGCATTTAGACATTACTCAAGCCACTGGTTACTCGCACATAGCTGCCAACATGGCTGACTCTCCGCTAATCGACAGTAGCAACCAGTGGGTTACTACTCTTGGCGTGAGCTATAGCTTCTAACTAACCTGACGAGACAAGACCATGACATCGATCAAAAAAACGTTTTTATGTGCTGGATTAGCCTTGATGCTTTCAGCTTGCGCCACTTCCTACGATACCGAAAAGCAATTTTGGTCTTTCGGTAAAGGCTTTGAAACCGCACAGATTGCACCCGATAGCTGGCAGATAAGCTTTGTTGGCAATACCAACACTGACCGCGCATTGGCCCGAAAGTACGTCATGCGTAAATCGGCTGAGTTATGCAAACAGGCTGGTTATAGCTACTTCACTTTCACTCGCGAACAAACCGATCGTGACGCAGTGGGCCAATTTGGGGTAGGAAAGAACAGCAGTAACGACATTTTGTGGGGGAGTTCGACGATGAATCAAGAAACTTCTGTCATGGTCGAAGTCACAGGTTTACATAGCAAACCTGAAAATACGAACTCACGTATCTACGACACGGATTACATACTTAACAATGTCGATGTGAAAGGTTAATTGCTCATTGAAACAGCACCAGCCTAGCTCCTAGGCTGGTGCTGGTTTATCGCTACATCGCGACATTGCTCGCTTTGTCTGATGGTTATGCAGCGTTAAAATCCAGTCTTAAACTCTTGCCTTAAACTCCGCTTTAAAATTCAGCGTTAAACTTCAGCCTTGAATTTTAGTGACATGCGAGCGCCACCGAGATCAGGAGAGCGTCCAATACGTAATGGGGCATTCATCCAGCAACCAATTCTATCGACAATCGCCAACCCCATACCATGACCGGAATTTCCACGACTGTGCTGACCACGCACAAAAGGCTTAATCACCTGCGCAGACTCCAGTTCGTCTATGCCTGGACCGTCATCGTCAACGTGTAACCAGGTCGCGCCCTCCTCGACTGCCAACGTCAGCCGAATCTTTGCCTTACCAAAACGCAGCGCATTATTGAGCAAATTATTTACCTGCATTGATAAGTACTTAGGGTCTGTCTTGATCTTGAGCGCTGTGGGATAGGGAACCAGTTCAACCGAAAAATCGGGGTACACTTGACCTTGATACTTTTCGAGCAACCAAGCATTGAGTTCAATCGACTGCCAATCGGGCTGGATATTCGCTTCATCGAGGCGGGCATAACTCAGCAGCGTCATCACCAAGTCTTCCATAGTGTCTAGATCGCGGTTCAAGCGCTGGAAATACTTCACTCTAAGCTGTTCGTTTTGGGTTTCTTCCAGCGCCTCAATGCCGAATCTTAGCCGTGCGATCGGAGTTTTTAAATCGTGAGAAACAGCTCGACTGAGCAGTTTGTTGTCATCGATCAATTGCTGAATACGATCCGCCATACGGTTGAATTCGCTTTCAATAGTACCTATGTACGACGTTTTTCTAACAGGAATTCTCTGCTGCAACTCCCCCATGCCAAACGCTTGGGTCGCCTGACTGAGATTAACCAACTGACGGATCAAGGGCGACACCCACACCAACAATATCAGCACCACACCACCATAAAAAAGCATGGTATACAGCTTATTCAAGTCAAACTTGCCATCGGTTGGCGTGACAATATCGGTATTGATGTTCAATACCTGCCCCGTTTTCGGCAGTAAATAATGCAAGGAGATACCGTCATCGGACTCCAGCAACAGCGATTCCCCGGCATAAAACGCGGTTTTTAGATCTGAGGGTAAAACGAAATCGGCTTCACTCGCTAAAGAGAGTTGCTCTGAATTTAGCTGGTTCCAGTTTGCAATAACACTCTGATTGTTAACGCTATCGTTATCGAACGTTTGCGCCAGTGTGCCGCCCAGCAGTTTTAATGCGGCGAGGTGAGAGGCTGGGGTTTGCGTGTCATTATCAGGATCTAGCAGACTGGCAAACTCGCTTATCGACCAACCTAGGCTGGCAATGGCCACCAGCACGACCAGCACCAGAGAAGTCATCAACTTCTTCATAAAGCTTGCTCACCTTCGTCGCGGCAAAAAAGGTATCCCTTGCCACGGATGGTTTTTACTTTATAGGGCTGACTCAACGCTTCCTGTAATTTCTTGCGTAAACGCGATATGCGAATATCAACTGAGCGATCTAGGCCGTCGTATTCAATGCCCCGCAGTTGAGCCACCAGTTCATTACGGCTGACAATCGTGCCCGCCTTCAATGCCAGTAGCCACAACACATCGAACTCATTGGCATTCAAATCCAGCGGCTGTTTATCGATAGTGGCCGATTTTGCCGTAGCATTGAGCACCAGCGAATCAAACACTAACTGTTGTTTTTGCTCCTCATCACCCACACGGCGTAACAGGGCTTTTATCCGCGCTAACAACACCTGTGGCCGGATCGGCTTTGTCAGGTAATCATCTGCCCCGACATCTAATCCGCGGATCTCATCCCCATCCTCAACACAAGCCGTCATAAAGAGAATCGGCCCAGCATAAAATGCTCTCGCTTCCTTACAGACATCGAAACCATTCTTAACGGGTAACATTACGTCGAGTAATACTAAGTCAGGGATCTCTTCGGCTATCATCTCTAAGGCAAAATCGCCTTGGCTGGCAACCGTGACTTCGTAACCGTGGTCGAGTAAATAATCACTGATCCATTCAGCCAGCGAGATATCGTCTTCGACCACTAAGATGTGTTTTTCAACTGACATATTAGAATAACCTCCAACCTGACTGACTCTGTTTAGGGGCCTTATAAACCCAAGTCACCACCACTTTGACCTGCGCCAGTGGTTGCACGTCATCATTACGGATCAAACTAAAGGTCGCCGTTTTATCGCCTTCAAAACTATATTGGTATTCTTGCATGGCTTTGCCGCTCCAGCAGATTAGCTGGTGCTGGCGGTCAGTCAGTATGAGGCAATACTCGCCGCTCGCAGGTGTTTGCCATCGAAACAACACATCTTGATAGCAAGTTTGCCCCTTATGGAGCGCAATGCAGCGCTCTGGGGTCGCAGTAAAAATCACCGAATCATCTTGACCCCAAGCAAAAAAAGGCGCGTTCAGTAACACTAGCCACAAATAAAATCGCTTCATGCCCACGCCCCTAAAACACGTAGCTGATAGAGGCATTAAAGTACGATGCATAGCCAGCTTGATTGAAAGGGCTGACGGTCACTTCTTGGGATAACACATTGAAGCGATACATGGCTCTAAATACAAAGCTCTCGCTCAGCGGATAGGCAACACCGAGCTCCATGCCATAGCTAAAAGAACTGTTCGGGTGATATTCGGGAAAGCGTTCGGTCGCTTCTTCTTTACTGACACCAAAAAGATAGCGATTCAAGGTGGCTGATGAATAGCCTACGCTTCCCAAAACGTGAAAGTTCCAATTACGTACCTGCCAAGACTTACCCAATCTGGCGGAACTCTGAATACCCTGATCATCATAATAATCAGATACTAATCTGTACTGGAAAACGTAGTTATCGCCCCAGTAACGCGTGGCACGAAAACCTGCGCCAATATAGAGCGAATCTTCCGATAGTAGATAAGCATTGCGGCCAGCTTCATCGAGTGTGCTGGGGTCCACATCTGGACGTGACCATGAACCCTGTAAATTCGCCAATAACAGATCAAAGGACCAATCCTCTGAACTCCAAAGATTCACCCCAAGATTAACCCCATCCTGAGATTGGTGGATCATCTCAACAAACATGCCTTTGTACTGATACATGCCACTGACCAACAGCGACAATTGCGCAGCGCCGGAATCGGTTTGCCGAACATCAATTTGGTTGACCCCGTAAACACTCATACCCAGTTCAAAATCACCGCCGTCGGCAAGGCGATTTGAACCTCCGTTGACACTGCTGGCAATATCAGATGCGGCAGCGGCACCGGGAAGAATGCTGAGCGTTAACACAAAAAGCCAAAGAATACGCATGCCCATTTAATCCACATTTCTAGTCGTTATTTAGCGCTACATATTACAACAGTTTGTTAGTCTTTTTATCCGCCACTGCACAAGCAGTGGCTTTTTTGCGACGAAAATATCGTCAGATAGCAAGAACAGTCAGCAAAGCGCAAGGAAGTGAACTTAAGCGAGGGGGAAACTTCGCACCTAATACGCTTATCCGCTGAAACGATTGAGGCCTTAAAACCTTCATGTTCGTCATTCAACATTAATCAGGATAATAGAATCCATAATAAAATCAAATTAATAGATTAAATCATCCCATCATCGAAACCGATTAAACATTCTTTATTAACAAAGGTTAACTAGACCCAAGACTGACAATTCAAGTAGGGTCTGGTCACAAATTAGGATCAACTGTATCTCGCGCTCGACGACTCGTGCGACGCTAAGATAAATCTGACCCATAGAAGAATAATGACTCACTCAAGTTCCCCAACTCACAGAAAGTGGCTTTGGCTACTACTCGGCTTGTGGCTGATTGTCATCCAATCGGTTGCGCTGTCGCATTCTGCTGAACACAGTTTAGAACATGAGCATGCCCACTGTTTCCTGTGCGATTTTGGTCATGAGCAAAATGCAGGTCCATCGTCTGTGCTTATGCCGCCGATGGGATTGCAGCAAGCTGAAAGCATCCCGCAGAAACCTTATCAACAACCGAGTTTACCTTGGTTACGTCACTTCAACGTGCGTGCACCGCCCTTACTGTCTTAAGCAAATTCAATCATTTAAAAAATCTATTTTTTGCTTATCTAAAGGAAAGGCACAATGAAACTTGCACTATCTTCAATAGCGCTAGCAGTAGCTGGCGTGTGTTCACCGGTTATGGCCGCTCAATTACAAGGTCAAGTAACCGATCTGCAAGGCGCACCTATCGCTGGCGCCCTTGTCAGCATCGACGGTGGGACGAGCACAAGCACCAATTCTCAGGGCCAGTATCAGTTAACTGTGGCCGACAATAGTCATATCCATCTCCACATTAGCAATGCCGACTTTAAGCATGTTGATAGGGATTTGCAGATAACAACTGGCGCGGTAACGCAGGATATTTCACTGACGAAAACGGCGATGGAAAACATTGTCGTGACCGCATCGCCGCTCGCCCGCTCTGCGCTCGAAAGCACGACGCCAATTAGTGTACTGACCGAAGATCAACTCAAGCTCAATATCGAGCCGACGCTGGGTGACACCTTAGAAAAACTGCCCGGCGTACAAGCCTCTCACTTTGGTGCTGGGGCGAGTCGCCCCATCATTCGCGGCATGGGTGGTCCTCGAGTACAAGTGCTTGAAAATGGTCTGTCTGTTGGTGACGCATCAACGGTATCGGCCGATCACGCGGTAACAGCGGAAGCCGCCTCGGCGCAGCAAATAGAGATCCTGCGCGGCCCAGGTACATTGCTTTACGGGAACGGCGCCATTGGCGGCGTGGTCAATGTGGTGGATAAACGCTACCACGAGAGCCCAGTCGATGAACTGTCGGGACAATTTGGCACTCGCTACGACACGGCCAGCAATGGCCGCACCTTTAACGGTGATATCGATGGTGGCAATGGTCAGTTCAATTGGCATGTAGATGGCACCCACCGCATTACCGACGATGTCGATATTCCGGGAAATGCCATTGCCAATCTGCCCGAAACCCATGGAAAGCTGGCGAATAGTAATCAAAAACTCGACGACTATGCCGCGGGTGTTGGCTATACCGGTGACACGGGATTTGTCAGCGTATCCGGCGCGCGCACTGAATCGAATTACGGTATTCCCGGCCGCGGCGAAGCCGATGCGCCCGACATCACCATAGATTTAAAGAAAACCGCATGGCAACTGCACAGTGGTTTGTTAGATCCTTTTGCAGGCTTCAGTAAACTGCGTTTTGATGCGGGCTATACCGATTATCAACATGCTGAGGAAGAAGATGGGGTTGCTGGCACAACTTTCTTCAACAAACAAAGTGAAGCGCGCTTAAGCCTTAACAATCATCCTTGGGGTGAGTGGCAAGGCACTATGGGGCTACATGCTGTGCACCGTGACTTTGCCGTTGAAGGCGAAGAAGCGCTGACACCAGACAGCAAAACCGATACCTTAGCCGCCTTTATCGTGCAAGAACGTAAGGTTGGGGATTTTCGCGTCGAACTCGGCGGCCGCTTGGAGCATTACCGCTTAGCGCCAGACGGCATGACGCTAGACACGCTAAATGGCGAACAACACTACCAAGCCGAAGACTTAGTCGATAATGATTTAACTGTATCGGCGGGCATGATGTGGGACTTAGATCCTGCCTATAACTTAGGACTGTCGCTCACCCGCGCCCAACGTTCGGCCACCGCCGAAGAGCTTTACAGCTATGGTCCCCACGATGCTACCCAAAGCTTTGAGCTTGGTTCGCAGTTCAGCATTGAAAATGGTCAAATCATCACTAACAATGGCAATAACGATAAAGAGATCGCCAACAATATCGACTTAACCCTGCGCAAATTAGAGGGTGCGTGGACAGGCTCATTGAGCATGGCCTACAACCGAGTCAATAATTTCTATTACGAGAAAAATACGGGCTTAGTCGCCTCTGATATAGTCAACGGCGATGCTGAAGGTGATTTACCGGTTTACCAATACACCCAAGGTGATGCCGAGCTTTATTCCCTCGAGGCCCAAGCCAGCATCCCGTTTAACGATATTTGGTCATTGGATATGTTCAGCGATTACACCCGTGGCAAGCTGGTCGATGGTGGTAACTTGCCACTCATTTCGCCCATGCGTATCGGTTCAACTTTAAACTTTGACCAACAACAATGGCACGCTGAAGTCGGCGCGATTGGCTATGCAAAACAAACGGATACCGCCGAAAATGAAACCGAAACAGCAGGCTATGCGCTAGTGAATGCCGCCGTCACCTACCGTTTATACACTTCTGCGGGTGACATGCTGTTCTATGTCAAAGGCACAAATCTACTCGACCAAGACGCGCGGCCACACACCTCGTTACTCAAAGATTACGCACCACTGATGGGACGCAACTTTATGTTAGGTGTCACCTATAACTTCTAAAAACAAGAGTTGTAAAAGACAATAAGTTAAGCCCAAAGCGAAGTCCTAGACTTCGCTTTTATTCATCTATTAGTCACTACGTAAGACAAGTTGCTACAGGCATATTCACATCAGTAGCAAATCACAGCGGCTATTATCGCGAGACTGATTTAGCAAAAAAGGTTTACATCAATTTAAACCAAATCTGATTATCGACAAGTAACCAGCCAGACACGGCCAATAAACAGCTTCAATGAGCTGTCCAAAATACGTTTATCTGGCAATAACCGTTAACGTTGAGAACCGTTAAGTCGTTATAGCGCTACCTTTAACGTCATCACCATAAAAATATCTAAATAAGCCATATTAATCAATACCATGTAGTACACCACACAATATAAGTCACTAGATTGCAAGGTATGATCTGGTTACATGTCAGTATCGAGAGATAACGATTCATCAACTATCTTATATTTTGAGTGCCATACAAAAGTCGCGCGCATGGCATTAAAATAGAAGAACATAAAAACGATGGCTAATGGAAGTCCTTGAACATTACCCAAATCGCTCCATTGAAGAATTTTAGATAAGACAAAATAAAACAACATCAAAGTGGCTGCGATTCTCGATTTTCTATAGATAAAAAAAGCCATCACTGCCATTAGCACGACATCAATCATAAGAAATGGATCAAGGAAATAATTCAGCGTCGCGTTTTCAGTTTGGGTAAAGAAACCAATGGTACTAAAAACTAATGTTATGCTGAGTGAGATTAATGTCACTATCCAACCATTTTTAATTGCAGACAGACACTGTTCTTGAGTCTCAATCTTGAACAGACTTTTCAAAGATGCTTTATTTTTTCCTGCCATGATAAATCTCCGTTTAAAAAACTGGCAATTAATGTTCAAATACCAAAGTAAAGCCAGTTCACCAAGGTTGATTATCACCAACTAAACTTTCCTTCCCTTCTGAATCTTCTTATCATACATGAGCAGCGAAAAAATCAGCTCATACGTTAGTTTGTATATGAGCATCTAGTGGCATTAAATGTCGATAATGGAACACTTAAGTTAACTCAACATACCTATTAAATGACTATTTTTCACATAGTAACGCCTAAAGTTCAATAACTTGATGCCATGGGAGCTGAAGAACAAAAACAGTAAAGGAATATCTCACTGTGAACATAAAAGCGAAAAATGCAGGATAAAATTTAATGGAACTAATTTTAATCACCTTGTTAATACTGCCGTTCATAATTATTTTTTATAAACGGAATCGATTCTTTCCCTGGTCAACACGCCTTAACTTATACCGAATGAGAGATATGTTAGAAAGTACTGATAATGCCAGAAAATTCTATCAAATTTATTCTGATATCATTAAAGCTAGCAAAACGCCTTATATTATTATCGATACAAATCATTATGCTGTTTCGGTACCTGAATCGAAAATAGATCATGTAAAAGATGAAATAACACTGAGCATACACACTGCAGCGATAAGGGGAGCCCACTATCAAAACAATACGCTCAAATTTCATGCAACCTTTGATAAAATAAGCACAGAAGTCATTGTGCCAATTACCGCGATCAAAGCCTTGTACGCCAAAGAAGATGGGATAGGTATCGAATTCGGTGAAGATAACTCACATTAACTCTCCAATATAAGAAAGAGAATTAGGATTAAGAGAATTACCTTTTTATATTATATGACTAAACAGCGCGTACCTTAAACTGCTGCATGGTTTCCCTTAATGAGTTGGCCTGCTGAGACAATGACTCACTGGCTTTTGCCGTTTCATTGGCGCTGCCAAGTACCAATTCCCCTGAATCTCGAATCGCATTAATCCGCTCGCTAATATCCTCGGCGGTGACGGCTTGCTGCTCGCTTGCGGTCGCGACTTGAGAATTGGCCTGAGTCAATTCAGTTAAGGCATCTAAAATCTCAAATAGGTGCTGCTTGGCTTGA
This sequence comes from Shewanella sp. SP2S2-6, assembly GCF_031931965.1. Lineage (NCBI taxonomy): Bacteria > Pseudomonadati > Pseudomonadota > Gammaproteobacteria > Alteromonadales > Shewanellaceae > Shewanella > Shewanella sp. SP2S2-6. Next base: position 37,694 of record NZ_JAUOEQ010000015.1, read on the forward strand.
TTAACGAGCAGTGACGACTCACTGATTTGCTTGTCGTTATTAGCGAAGGATTCGACTGAGGACTTAGCATCTTTCACGAGTGTTTGGATAAGATCGCTGATCTCCTGCGTGGCGGTTTGGCTACGAGTTGCCAGCGCCCGCACTTCTTCGGCGACCACAGCAAACCCACGTCCTTGATCTCCCGCCCGCGCCGCTTCAATCGATGCATTCAAGGCCAACAAGTTCGTCTGCCCCGCTATCGCATCGACCACAGAAACAAAGTTGAGGATTTTTCCGGTACTCGCTTGAACCTGTTGAATAAGTTGATTCGAATACTGGGCGCTGGCGACTAACTGTTTGGAAATTTTTTCGCTCGCATCGACAACCTCGCAACTTTCTTTCACCTTATGCTCGGCTTGTCCCGCTGAGTACGAAGCGGTTTCGGCACTGCTCGCCACTTCAGTGATCGTTGCCGCCATTTGGGTCATAGAGGCGGCGACTTGATCGGTATTATCCTGCTGCCTCAACATGGCCTCACGATTGTTCTCGGCCACCGCATTAAGCTCGGTCACCATAGAGGCAATTTCTTCACTTCGAGCAATCACTTGGCCGACAGTTTTACTTAAGGTCCACGCCATTTGATTCATACTGACGGTGAGTTCGCCCAGTTCATCCTTAGAATCGACGCGCAGCTCTTGGTTAAAGTTACCCTGTTCCATCTTAGCGGCAGAATTACGTAACCGATTGATAGATTTGACCATGTATTGACTGCAAGCAATGCCAATCAATAGGCCTATGACTAAAGACACGATAGAAATAATCGTTAAGCCATAAATAGCCCTAAGCTCTTCATCCTTAGTCACAGAAACCGCGGTTTGAGTCATTTGCTCTAAACGCTCAACGAACTGACTTAGCTCAGTATTAAACTCGTTTTGCGTGACCTCTAAGGATTCAACCCGCTTAGCTAAGGCGGCTGGTTCTTCTTTTTGCTGGATTCCAGTGATGACAGTGGCAAGTAAAGCCTCATAATCACCAAAACGTTGAATAATCGTGCCAATATCTTGATTTAACTGCTGCGTTTTTTCATGTAATAGCGGATTTTTAGCCTCTTTTAATGCCGCATTGAGCATAGACTGAGTCGAGAGTAACTCCTTATTAATGTCTTCTTTATGCTGAATAACATCCGCAATAAACGCCGCTAAAATGGGCTGACTCGATGCGGCTTCAATATCCGCCGCACGAAACGCTTTTTCTAAAATGACTGAGCTTTCGAGCTGCTTAATGGTGACGTCGGTTGATAATCTCACTAGTGGAATATTTTCCTTTGCAATGCCTTGGATTTCCTCAGAAACTCGCTGCATCTTCAACAGACTAAAACCAGACAGAATCAGGATCAGCACTAACATCACCCCAACGAGGGCGATCATCTTATGTTTAATCCGTAAATCTTTTAAAAACTGCACCATAAAACGGGTCTCCAACAAACACCGATATCAAAGGACGTCCCATTTAGAATAGTCGCAGTTTTCACTTTGGGTGGTTGAATTGAGCCTAAAGTATTAGCTGAATTTAAAAGAAAAACTGAAACATTAGAAAAATCGCATCATAGCTAAGCTCGATGATACGTTAGAAAGTCAAAACCCATTTAAGGCACACGAAATACCAGAGGGCATAAGTTTGAACAAACCTTGGTGAAATTAGACACTCAATACCGCCTTCCAATGTCAACGCCTCAACAAACCGCTAAAACTTGCATTAACATGGCAGATCACAGAAGATCCCTTGGCCTTTTTCATTGCCTTTAGCCTCATCTATGACTCAACCAGCATCGCCTACGCCAAATACTGTGACTCACACAGCGACGAATACTGTTACCTCACATCATTCGGCAAGTGCCTCGCCTGATGCCACAGCTGTTCTTTGTTCATTAGAAGCAGAGCAGCACAATGCTAAAATTAGGTCACAATTCCCAGCGTTACATCAACTGCTTGATGGCTATCCCTTGTGTTATCTCGACACCGCAGCCACCAGCCAGAAACCGCAAATGGTGTTAGATGCCATGGCGCAGTTTTACGCTAACGACAATGCCAATGTGCACCGCGCGGCGCACCAGTTATCGGCGCGCTCGACCTTAAGTTATGAAAAAGTGCGCGATCAACTGCAGCAATTTTTAAAGGCCGAACGCCGTGAAGAAATCATCTTTAGCCACGGCACCACAGAATCAATCAACTTAGTCGCCTTTGGACTCACTGCACACGTAAGCGCAGGTGATGTGATATTAATCGACGCCGCCGCCCACCATGCCAATATCGTACCTTGGCAGGAACTGGCCAAACGCACGGGGGCAGTGATTAAGCCTATCCCTCTCGATCAAGCTTGCCGCTTAGATGTCAGCGCCTATAAAACCTTGCTCGAGTTAAAGCCAAAAATTGTCGCCCTATGCCATGTGTCCAACGCCCTAGGCACAGTTAATCCCGTGGCTCAGTTAGTTCAGCTAGCAAAAGCCCAAGGCGCAATAATCTTAGTTGATGGCGCGCAGGCAGTGGCGCATTTAACGCTGGATGTGACTGAAATAGGATGTGATTTTTATGTCTTCTCTGGGCATAAAATGTATGGTCCCACTGGCGTTGGCGTGCTTTACGGCCGTTTCGACCTGTTAGATACTCTCGCGCCACTATTAACTGGCGGTGAGATGATTAAACGCGTGAGTTTTGAAGCGACAGAATTTGGCAGCCTACCGAATCGCTTAGAAGCGGGCACGCCGCCAATTGCCGAAGTCATAGGTTTGGGCGCGGCCATTACATTTTTACAAACCGAGCTCACGCCGCAAGTTCAAGCTTATGAAGCTGAATTAGTTAACTATTTACAAAGCCAATTGCGCGCGCTCGGCGAAGTGCATTTATACGGCGCCTTTGATGACAATATCGGTGTCGTCGCCTTTAATCTTGCCGATGAACATCATCAAGATGTGGGGATTTTGCTGGACCAACAAGGGGTTGCCGTGCGCTGCGGCCATCATTGTGCCATGCCATTAATGCAGAGTTTGAATCTTAAGGGCTGTTGCCGCGCCTCTATCGGTATCTACAGCAATAAAGACGATATCGACCGTTTTGTTGCCGCGTTGGTCTCGGTAAAAGACTTGCTGCTGTGATCCAGTCTTTAGCCACTGAACCACGCGACTCATGTGCTCAAAATAAGTTACGTCCCAGATAAGTTACGCTCAAGACAAGTTACGCTCAAATAAGTGAGACAGGATTTAGCCCTATGACAGATTCAACTAGCCCTATGCCAAATGAGGCCGACTTTCACTATTCAGTGCAAGATGCCGAGACCTTGCTGGCGCGCTTTACCAAGGCAGCAAACTGGCAGGAAAGATATCGCCAAATTATGTTGTTAGGGAAAGACTTACCGAGTTTAAGCCCAGAACTTCGCGTCGAAGCCGCTCAAGTAAAAGGTTGTGAAAGTGATGCGTGGATTTATCACCTCGAACAGGCTGGTAAACACTATTATTTAGCCGACAGCGATGCCCGCATCGTCAAGGGATTAATTGGCTTATTACTTGGCGCCTGCCATGGCAAAAGTCGCGCTGAGATCCAAGCATTTGATCCTGCAGCTTACTTCAAACAATTGGGACTAGAAGGTCAGCTCAGCCCATCACGCACCAACGGCCTTAACTCTCTCGCCAAAGCCATGCTTGAAGCCACTCGATAATCATAACCTTAGGGTTTCATTTACTGGCAAAAGTACTGGCACAAACGATAATGAACACAGCTCTGCAACAATAAATCATCATCACTCCAGCCTAGGGGCAAAGGCCAAAAAAGGGATTTAATCAAAGACTTCTACGCCCTAAAAAGGTATAAAGAAGTTACATTTGCGTTATTGATAGGAATCGAGCATGCCCATCAAGGCAGTCAATCACTACCGTCGTACACTCCTTAAAGGTCTTGGCGCAGCAACCCTGTTAAGCCCACTCGTCAGTTTACCTAGCTTTGCCGCCGCACAGAGGCGGATATATGTCGATGGTTTATCCTTCCTACCCGATGACTTAAGTGATGTAACCGCCGCTAAACTCGATGCCTATCTTTGCGATATTTCGGCGATTGAGACTATAGAACAAGCCGATGGCACTCAAAACTACAAACGCACCTATAAAGCCTGTATGGAAAGTATCAAGCAGGCTGCAAAACGGGTAAGCGAACATCCTGACATTTTGTTGCAAGGCCTGAGTGGACGAGATATTCAACGTGCTCGCGACAGCCAGCGCACTGCGGTGTTTTTTCAAATCCAAGGCGCAGATTGTGTCGAAGCAGACAGTGAAGCTAACCAGTGGGCACGGGTGGATGAGTTTCATCAACAAGGGCTGCGCGTATTGCAGCTCACCCACCACTATGGCAACACCTTCGCTGGTGGTGCGTTAGACAATGATGCCAACGGCGGACTCAATCGGCCGCTCACCGCCCACGGACGCGAACTTATCGCCAAACTCAATCACGCCAATATCTTGGTCGATGTGAGTCACTCCAGCGCTCAAACTGCTTTAGATGTCGCAAAAATCACGAAATCTCCCATAGTGCAGAGTCACGGCGCGGCGCGCGGCATAGTAAACCATGCCCGTTGTTCCCCCGATGAAGTGATCCGCGCCATCGGCGATAGCGGCGGCGTATTCGGCGTATTTATGATGAGCTTCTGGCTTACCAATAATGCCGTGCCTACGATCGATGACTATATTCGCCAGTTGGAATACGTATCGCGCGTCGGCGGTGTAGATAGTGTGGCAATCGCCAATGACTTCCCACTGCGCGGCCAAGAAAACTTGCTCGCTCTTAATAATGACAACGCCCAAGGCATTAAAGAATATCAAGAATGGTGGTACAGCTTAAGGGCGAAAGGCGTGCTAGGTTTCGATGCAGAGCCAAGGCATGTCGTGATCCCCGAGCTAAATCATATCGATCGCATGAGCCGTATCGATGATGCCTTAGCCAAGGCGCGCTTTAAAGCTACCGATCGCGACCGTTTCATGGGTGGCAACTGGCAACGCGTGCTCAATAAAGTACTAGTGTAAACGCCATTGTTTTATCGCTCTGTTTAATTTACGTTGTCGATAATTTTACTGGCTTATCTGCCCGCTTCAGTCTTGGATATTCTATGCTGACCACACTCGCCATTTTTAATTATCGCTCTCTGCGTGAAATCGTCTTGCCCCTAGGGCAACTCAATTTAATCACAGGGGCAAATGGCAGTGGTAAATCGAATCTATACAAGGCGCTACGTTTACTGGCACAAACGGCGCAAGGCGGCGTCGTCAACGCCTTAGCCCAAGAAGGCGGACTCGACTCCAGCTTTTGGGCGGGGCCAGAAAACTTCACCAAAGGCATGTTAGCAGGCGACACCGCCATTGAAGCCACCGTCAGGCAAGCGCCAAAACGCCTAAAGCTTGGGTTTGCTGGCGAAGATTTTAGCTACCTTATTGAACTCGGTTTACCTAAACCCGACGCCACTACGCTGTTTGGCTTAGATCCACAAATCAAGCGCGAAGCCATTTGGAGCGGACCTAAGTATCGCCCCTCCACTGTGTTAGTTGAGCGCCGTGGTCCTATGGTGAAAACCCGCAGCACTGATGGGCAAGGCTGGATAACATTAGGCGCCCACCTGCAAACTGGCGACAGTATTTTTACCGAACTTGCCGATCCAGAGCGCTGCCCAGAAGTGCTCAAGCTTCGTGATAGTATTCGCGCATGGCGCTTTTACGATCACTTCAGAACCGATGCCGAAGCCCCTGCACGGCGCCCACAATTAGGCACGGCCACACCAGTATTGCACCACGATGGCCGTGATTTAGCCTCGGCAATTCAAACCATTTTTGAGATTGGTGATAAAACCGCTTTCGATCATGCGGTCAGCGATGCGTTTCCCGGTGCTAAGGTTCGAATCGAGCCTCAAGAGGGCGGCATTTTAGTGCTCGCATTTCATCAGCATGGTTTATTAAGGCCACTCAATGCCAGTGAATTGTCGGACGGCACCCTGCGTTATTTGCTGTTAATCGCCGCCCTACTGACCCCAAGACCGCCAGAGCTTATGGTGTTAAATGAGCCAGAAACCAGTCTGCATCCAGATTTATTGCCCGCGCTGGCACGCTTAATTGCTAAGGTATCAGAGGAGTGTCAGCTGTGGGTGGTATCCCACGCCAATCGGCTTATCAATGCCTTAAGCCAATTTGAACACTGCAATACCTTGGCCTTAGACAAGACCTTAGGACAAACGCAGATCCAAGGCCAAGACTTGCTCAATACGCCCAGTTGGCTATGGCAGAATCGTTAGTCGGCGGTGTTAACGCGATTGCCCTCATCAATCGTAAAATACCGCGAGCCATAGGGTTTCTGAACTTTTAGAAGTCGAAGCGACGCGGTGTTTTTGATGGGGCACAATCGTTAAGTAATCACCTGGGGTTAGCGTCACGGGTTCACCTTGTTCAAATTCAAGCGTCGCCTCCCCTTTAAGTAACATCACCCATTCATGCTGAGTTTGATCGTACCATTGACCGTCAGGCGTAGCTTGCCCATTAGAAACGATGCGCTCTATGGTCACAGAGTCATTACCCGCCAGTTTTTCAAACACTTCCGCCGATAAATCTGTGGGTAATTTTGCAAAAAAGTTATCAAGCATTTTGTGTTTATTCCTCTGCTTTTATTCGCTCTCTCTGCTGATTAAACAGTATTTTTAACAATCAAACATTGAGAAACGAAACCATTAACCGCTATGATATGCGCACTGAAATACTCAAGGGCCATGAGTATCCATCAGATAAGCTTATTGTTTTACATATGGATATGGAGATTTCCCCTGATGTCGTTGTTTCGCGCACTCAAAGCCAAGTTATTCCCCTCAAGCCAAACTAGCCGCGATCCAAAAGACATTCAGCTTCAAACTGAATCACCTGTAGCCTGCCAAGAACAAGCGCTAACTCAGGCGCCGTCAGTCGCTGTACCGCTATTCCAGCGTCACTTCAGCTTAAAAATCTATGCGACAAAGGCAGACGCGACCGCTTGTGAAGAAAATGCCGACCACAACTTAACTCTCTATCACTACGATGCGCCCCAAGCAATAGAACTCTTAGGCTGGGAAAATGCTAATGAATGCTGCGAATTTCATCATACCGAATTTGACCGCCTCGAAATGGGCAATCAACTCCCGTTTCCAGAGCAACATTTTTGGCTCGGCACAGAAAAAGTCTGCAGTATCACAGCTCAAAAGAACCACCAGGAAACCACATTATGGCAGGCTGAACTTAACAATCGAGAGGCTCTGTTAATAAGCCACTTTACGCTCGATGCAGACTATAAAGTACAAGGCGACATTCAAGATTACGCCAGCTTAACTGGCCAACTACATCGCACTTATCATCAACTCGATTCTGAAGACGGCGCGGGTATGCTCAGAATTGTCACCCAAACGCCCAATCTCACAGAAGCCGTTGACTCAAACTACTTTGGTGAACGTCATGGCGTTTCCCGCCAGTTCGACGCTCTGGGGACCTTGTTATTTGAAGGTAACTTTATTAATGATCAACAACTTGGACAGCAAGCTTGGTATGATCATGAGGGCAACATAACCCAGAGTGAAGAACGCAGTACGAGCGGCATATTAGTCAAACGCTATTACAGTAATGGGCAAGTCAGAGAGGATGCTGAACTTGATCGTGATGGCAACTACGTCAATACCTTGAGTCGCTATTATGAGTCAGGCAAATGCTGGCTGACTCGACCTATGCTGGCGAATAAAATCCACGGCATTGAATATATGTACTATGAATGTGGCGCCCTTCAGGCCGAACTGAGTCACGAGCATGGCAACTTAGTTAAAGAGGTATGGTTTCATCCTAATGGCCAGCTCAAACAAAAAATACTCGTCAATGACGCGGGCAAGAGCTTTGAAACCTTTTTTGAAAATGGTCAATTGTCATGGCGTGAGCAATTTAATCCGCAGGGGCTTATCTATGGTATTCGCCAAGAATGGCACCCTAATGGACAGCTCGCATTACAACTTAACTTCGACAACGGTCTCGCACAGGGAAATCGTGAAAAATGGTACGCCAATGGCCAGCTTGAGGCAAAAATCCCATTTGAACAGGGTAAAGAGCAAGGCATGGCCTACTGGTATCATGACAATGGCCAACTGTCTCTCGAAATGTACCTAGAGAAAGGACTCAGGGAAGGCCTGTTTAAAAGCTACTACAAAAGTGGCGTGCTCTCGGCTGAAGGCCAATATAAAAATAACCTCTCGGTAGCCCCCTTTATCGAATATTACGAAAACCAGCAAGTTCAAATGTATTTACCGCACACCCAAGGCAACCGTGATGGCACTGCCCGCTGGTTTTACCAAGATGGCACGATACGCACTATCTCTGAGTATGAAGTGCGCGACGGCCAAGGCTACCTCAGAGAATCCAGTTTTTATAACAAAAAAGGGGTTCTCGAATCCTATCAAAGTCACTCAAATACCCGCTGTGGCTATCATCTTGAGAATAATCAAAGGGAATACTATCAAGAAGGTATTGCCGATACTCGCATCGAATACTATGAAGATGGCGCCATTCGCTGGTTGCTCACACGAACTCAAGGGGATTTATTTAGCTCTAAATCCTTGTCCCCTCAAGGTTTAATTCTAGAAACTGGCACAATTCAAATTATCGATGGCCGTTACCTCGATGTCGGCCATTGGCAACGGTTTACGCCCCAAGGACAAGTGTATCGCGAAGTCTGGCTAGATGAAGAAGGCCAGCTTATAGAAAGCCGTCACTACTTTGATTTTAATCAGTATCTATCGACTCAAGAAGATAACGAAGCAGAATGGGAAGACGCAGAGCCCCGTCATTATGGCTATGATGACTGTGATATCAGTGACTATGATGCAAGCGAAGACGAGGGTGATGACTTTGATTATGATCGTGCTGATTGGGAAAATGACGGGCTAAACCAGCGTTCAGATAACAGTAAACACAGTGCTAGCCATAGTAGCAATAGCGCATATTTGTCCCGCAACAAGTATCACAGCCCCAATGCCGATGCCACAGCGAAACAAGCACAAGCTCAAGCCGCAGCGGATGTCGACGCCAAAGAGCCGATATTGTCTTACCACTTAAAATTTGACGACGAAAGTAAGCTTTATGCAATGAAGCGCTATCATCCCAATAGCCACATTGCCGAAGAAGGTAATTTACAGATCCAAGGAGAAGAACAATTCTGGGTCGGTATCCACAATCAATATGATGAGCAAGGTAAGCTCAAGCTCTCAGAAACCTACACTATGGCAGGAGAGCCGATAGAGCACACCACCAGCACGAATGCGATATTGTTAAATTAATCAAGTTGATATGGATAATGTCAGTACCAATAGATATGAAGGGTAGTATAGATAATGCGGTAAGCCCTGATTTAACTTGGCTTACCTTATTTGTCTTACTTACCTTAATCGCCAGCTCGATAGAAGTAATGGAAATCTAAGTAGTAACACTTAAAACTAAAGTGCAAAAGTGGCGATAGTCTTTTGAATACCAACGACATCCGTACCACGTTTAAGCTCTTTGACTAAAGGCTCACTCTGGCCTGAGATCCAGATTTTGAGCTCAGCATCTAAATCAAAATGGCCAGTGGTTTCCACTTCAAAATGGGTAATGGATTTATACGGTATGGAATGGTAGGTGACCTTCTTGCCAGTAAGCCCCTGCTTATCAATTAAGATCAAACGTTTATTGGTGAAAATAAACAAATCGCGGATCACTTTGTAGGCGAGTTTTAATTCTTCTTGAATGCCCATAATAGGCCTTAATTCTTCGGCTAATTCCTGTAAATCAACCTCAGCAGCATTACCGAGTAAACCGTCTAACAGTCCCATTTTAACATCCCTTATTATTGATATTATTTTCAATAAGATATCTGCTGATAACCGAATGTGCAATATTGGGCTTTGATGAAAATATGGGAGTAGCTATGGTGAGGGTAACATAGATATAGGTAGACAAATTAAGCGCGCGGATGCAGGCTGAATGAGTGTGAGGAGCATTACACTCTGCAATGCTCCAAATGACAGATGTTAAAGGTGTTTCTGGCCTCGCACTTGACGGTTTTCACCGACCACCATCATTTCGCATTTAGGACAGTCAAAGACCAGCTTGAGCACATCGTTACCGATTTCAAGCACCATAGGATCGGCCTTGATGCCTGGTACTTCCTTCGGACACAAATTAAAGTTAAAGCGCAGACAATGCTTAGTGATCATCAATGGCACGTCTTCGGTGACGCCATTTTTCTCATAGGTGTCTTGGATCTCAATTACGCCGTGGCGTTGATAAAAATCCTTGGCCTTTTCGTTGGCAACGTTGCCTAAGTAACTCAAATGCTTGACGGGATAGACTGCATCTTGATTATGCTTCCACGGCAGTGGACGCACATAGCCTTGCACACGAGCAGCCTCTAAGGCGGCCACACCATCACGGCGCAGACCATTGAGTACAGATGCAGGCAAGAACCAAGCTTGGGCCGTATCGATACTAATGCTACGGGCAACAAAGTCAGTACTGCCGAGCTTACCCAGCTGAGTACGGGTATTTTGTAGGGTCTTGTCGACATCTGTCGCAGGTGTCTTCTCGACCGTTAAATTCACTGTAGCGCTTAGGCCATAGATATCAGTCAAGGTCAGCGCCAGTCCGTCTTCGGTGTCGCTCAACCGTAAATCGACGCCGATAATCCGCTTAGACGATTCTTTCGATAACAGGGCTTCGAAGGCTTGGTTATGGTTACGGTACAAAGTCATGCCGACTTTTAAATCCTTTGGCACCTGCAAAATATGCAGCTTTAAGCCTTCGGCGCGGTTAACTCGCAGGCCTTGCAGCTTGTCATCGGATTGTTTAGCCATGGCAAAATTCGCAGGGAAAAACGCTAAGCCATCGCCGTTATTAAACTCATGGGTTGAGCTCACTTGGATAAAGTCTTTGCCTATGCTGACCACTTTACCGACTTCTTCACCGATATATTTTGGCGAGCGGAAATCTTTAATGCCTTGGCTACGTTCGTTAACAAAGTAATCTGTGCTGCCACGGTTAAAAGTCTTTTCAGGATCGGGGATAAAAGAATGTTCACAGCGGCCGTGGGACGAAGCCTTAAACTCAGGGCGACGCGCCATAATCGCATCCAGCTTTTGGCGATAATGCGCGGTGACATTTTTAACGTAACTTAAATCTTTTAAGCGACCTTCAATCTTAAACGAGCGAATGCCCGCATCGATGAGCGCTTCAAGGTTTTCGGTTTGGTTATTGTCTTTTAAAGACAATAAATGTTCATTCTGCGCTAACACATCGCCTTGACGGGTTTTAAGATTGCCCGGCAGACGGCACATTTGCGAGCATTCACCGCGGTTAGCACTGCGGTTACTAAAGGAATGACTCAAGTTACACAAACCACTGTAAGCCACACACAGAGCGCCGTGGATAAAGAATTCGAGCTGCATATTAGTATGCGCGGCCACATCACGGATTTGGCTCAAGCCTAATTCACGGGCGAGCACCACCTGTGAAAAACCAACTTGCTCTAAAAACGCCACTTTTTCTGGACTGCGGTTATCCATTTGAGTACTGGCATGCAGGGCAATCGGCGGCAAATTGAGTTGCAACACACCCATGTCCTGCACAATCAGCGCATCGGCACCGGCTTCGTACAATTGCCAAATGAGTTTTTCGGCGTCGGCCAGTTCGTTATCCATCAAAATGGTATTGAGGGCGACGAATACCTGAGCATGATATTGATGAGCATAAGTACACAGGCGCGCGATATCTTCAACACTGTTACCTGCCGTTGCCCGCGCACCGAATGCGGGCCCCCCTATGTATACCGCATCGGCACCATGGCGTATGGCTTCTATACCGTAGTCAGCATTTTTTGCAGGCGCCAATAACTCAAGGCGGTTATGGACGTGAGAAAGATTCTCGGGAGTGTATATCTCTGGCTGGCTCATGGCTTCAAAGGCTCAACAGGGTCGTTAACAAAAAAGAGCGTAATTATAGCAAGAACTCAAATCCAGCTCTATCAGCAAATCATCAACTAATGTGCTTTACTTCGATGCTTTAGTCATCTCAGAAAGGTTCATGCCACAGGCAATCTTTGGGCGTCGCACTTGCACCCTCAAGCCTAGCAGAGTATCTTTGCGGCGCATTGACGAATAGGCCTCATTATGACTGATTTTATTTACCAACCACCGACAACTCCTTGGCTCGATATTCTTTATCAAGATAAAGACATTATCGTCATAAACAAACCTTCGGGATTGTTGTCTGTGCCCGGTCGCTCCCCCGCCCATTACGACAGTGTCTATGCTCGGGTAAAAGCTGAACATCCCCATAGCCAAATCGTCCACCGCCTCGATATGGCGACCTCAGGCGTAATCGTTGTCGCCCTTATTCGTAGCGCCGAACGTGAATTAAAACGTCAGTTCCACGACAGAGAAACCAGCAAGACCTACTTTGCAAGGGTCGCTGGCCATGTTAAAAATGACACGGGTAGCGTTGATTATCCTCTGATCTGCGACTGGCCAAATCGCCCCAAACAGAAAGTCGATCATCTTGTGGGCAAACCGTCTTTAACTCACTACCAAGTAATAAGTCGTGCCAAACGCTCAACGCTGGTGAAACTCACGCCAATCACTGGCCGCTCACACCAATTACGGGTACATATGATGGCGCTCGGTCATCCGATCTTAGGCGATGGTTTTTACGCCGACCCATTAGCCAAATCCTTAGCCCCTCGCCTATTACTGCATGCGGCAGAACTCACCATCAAACATCCCTACACGGGTGTCAGTATGACTTTTAGCGCAGAAGTGCCTTTTTGTGAGCCTTTGGGCGAACAATGATCACTAAAATCAACTAAGACGGGCAAAATCGGTAGCAATTCCCCATAAAAAAACGTAACTTTATGACAATTCATTACGTTATAGAGAATTTATTTATGGATACCGCATTTCAGCGCGATCAACTCGATAATCATATCCTCGAAGCCTTAATGCAGGATGCCCGCACGCCCTTTGCTGAGCTAGCTAAACGCTTTAGCGTGAGCGCCGGCACTATCCATGTTCGGGTAGAAAAAATGAAGCAAGCGGGGATAATCACAGGCGCGCAGATCACAGTAAATCCTAAAGCCTTAGGTTATGACGTCTGCTGTTTTATCGGTATCAATCTTAAAAGTGCTGGTGATTATCCTGCCGCCATAGCCAAACTCAATGCACTCGAAGAAGTCGTCGAAGCCTATTACACCACAGGCAACTACAGTATTTTCGTAAAGGTAATGTGCCAATCCATCGATGGTTTACAGCATGTACTCATCAATCGCATTCAATCTATCGATGAAATCCAGTCAACAGAAACCTTAATCAGCCTACAAAATCCAATAGTCAGAGCGGTTAAGCCTTAAACAGGAAAAACAGTAAATTCACCATAAATAATGTGCCGACCCATAAAATGTGACACAGGTCTTTTTTCAACCAAAAGTGTTAACTGGGTGATAAAATTGTGTTACAACTTCATTGCTAAAATCAAAGATTGCAGCATAACTATAACAATCAAGCTGAATGCACGTTCCCTATAGTGCTGAAAGCATTAATTGACAAGGAAGAAGTTGTGAAGACAAAACTATCGATCGCCATATCAGCGGCGCTGCTTTCAGCTGCCGCCAATGCAGACAACAATACACTCCGTATCAACCAAATCTCAAATAACCTGACCAACAGTCAACAAACTCAGGCCGCTAACTCAGTCAGCGGTATGAAAGATCAGTATGATGTCCAAACTGGCACTGCGACTTTCCAATGGGCGAAATCTGGTCAAAGAACCCCAGATATGGGTGCATTAGATGCTAAGTACAAACTCGCATTTGCTGCAGATTTTTACCTCAATCAAGTCACCGGATTATCGACAAGTAAAAACACCAATTTGAAGCCAATATTAGCAAGCCTACACGATACTGGTCGTGGCGCTATGATTGCAAAATATCAACAAGAATATCAAGGAGTTGAGGTATTCAATAGCAGTTTCAATGTTTTAATGGATCGTGAATTTAATTTAGTTGCAACTTCTGGCAGCTTATCACCCACAAGCACTGCAAATGTCACTGAATTGAAAGGTATAAAAACAGATTTCAATGATCCCGAAAATGCAGTACAAGCAGCATCAAGAGCAATGGGCGTTGCCGATGTGAGCATCAGTGCGACGTCTAAGATTGGTAAATATCAGTCCTTTAATGTAGCCGCGTCTAATAGTTCAAAAATGCTTAAGGAGGAACCTAGAGCTAAACCGGTATTTTTTGAATTAAAGGGCTCACTTGTTCCTGCGCATTATGTCGAAATTGAAGTCGCCGACAATGAAAGTGTGGATTCTGAATTCTATTCTTTTGTCATTAGTGATGTAGATAACAAAGTTTTATTTAAACATAATCTTACCGCACAGGAAGCTGCATTCAATTACCGTATATACGCTGACGAACAAGGTATTCCATGGGATGGGCCTCATGGTAATGTTGTCCCAGCTGAGAGCAAAGACCAAGTCGATGCGACTGAATATTTAGATGCTCCTATGGTTACTATCACTTCAGGCCCTATCAGCACAATGGACCCTTGGTTAGCAGAAGATGCTACAACAACCTCTGGTAATAACGTATTTGCTTACGTGGACGCCCTTGCTCCAGATGGCTTTACCAACGGCGACTTTACAGCTGAGATCACCAGCGATAAAACCTTCGACTACAAATACAATACAACTCAAGCTGAAAGCTCAGTTAATAACCGTAAGGCATCGATCGTTAACTTGTTCTACATGAACAACTATCTACATGATTTGTTTTATGATCACGGTTTTGATGAAGCAGCGGGTAACGCTCAAGCTCAAAACTATGGTCGTGGCGGCGAAGAAGGTGATGCGATTAGGGCTGAAGTTCAAGACAACTCAGGCTTTAATAATGCCAACATGAGTACACCTGCTGATGGCCGATCACCTAGAATGCAAATGTATCTCTGGGATAGCAAAGATGCCGTGAACGGGGAAGACTATGGCGTTACAGTGACCTCTGATGCTGCTATCGGTTTGCTCGATTCAACACAACGCGCCAGCTTTGGACAAGGTCAATTTGAAATCAGTGGCGATGTGGTTCGTTTAGTTGACGGAGTAGCTCCTGTTAACGATGGTTGTAGTGCACCAACAAATACTGCTGAATTAGCTGGAAAAATTGCCATTATCGATCGTGGTGTCTGTGGATTTACCGTTAAAGCTAAGTTTGCTCAGCAAGCAGGTGCTATTGGTGTGCTTATTGCGAATAACTCTGGCACTGTAGAACCAGCACCTATGGGTGGCACCGATGATACAGTTAAAATCCCTAGTATTGGTTTATCAAAAAATGATGGCGCATTGATTTATGCGCAACTCGATGCGACTAAACCCGTCACAGTCACCATGTTCAATACTAAGCCATTTAAAGATAGCTCTTGGGATAATGCGATTGTTGCCCACGAATGGGGGCACTACATCAGTAACCGTTTAGTAGGTAACTCATCAGGTCTAATCAACCAACAAGGCCGTTCGATGGGCGAAGGCTGGGGAGATTTCCATGCATTGTTAGTGATTTCTGAAGAAAATGATGCACTGATCCCTGGCAACGAGTTATTCCAAAAACCTTATGCTGCAATTACTTATGTTGCATCCTTCTTTAACGGCATACGTAACTACCCTTATAGTACTGATATGGAAGTCAACCCACTAACCTTCGGTAATGTTGAACTTGGCAAAGGAACTGGAGCTGATGTCAATGGTAATGCTGAAGTCCATGATGCAGGTGAACCTTGGGCCGCAATGCTTTGGGACTGTTATGTTTCATTAATCAACGACGAACGTTATAGCTTTGCAGAAGCTCGAAGCATGATGATGAACTACCTCGTTGCCGCTTATAAGATGACACCAATTGCGCCAACTTATACCGAGGCTCGTGACGCCTTACTTGCCGCTGCCTACGCAAATGAACCGAAAGACTATGAGCTTTTCGTTAAAGCCTTTGCTCGTCGTGGTATGGGTCTTGGTGCTGTTTCACCCGCTCGCTACGATGCCAAACATCAAGGTGTTGTAGAATCTTATAAAGCTGAACTATCTAGTTTTGGGGTTAGCAATCACACAGTCAATGCCGATTACGAAGGCTTGACAGTAGGTTATTGCAGTAAAGATGGCATTCTTGATAAAGGTGAGACAGGAACGGTTAGCTTCACAATAACTAACCGAGGCAGCAAAACATTTGAAGGACTAGAAGGTAAGGTTGAGGTTACAAGTGGCCAAAATATTACCTTTGCAAATGATGGCAAAGTCACATTTGGTTCTCTTGACTTATTTGCGGAAGCGACGAGTATTCCTATTGAACTGACGCTCAATGAGGCTGCAACTGCAGATAGCGTAGTATTAAAACTGACGTTCCCATCGTTAGATGAAGGAACTGAGGCTGATGAGTATAGCTTTACGACTACAGTTAACATGGACTTCAAAGATAAAGCCCCTGTTAGCAATATGTCTATAAGTGATATGGAAAATCAGGCAGGGTTAGTCGATTTTAAAGAGCATGTCATCAGCGGTGGTGATATGGCCAAAGGCACTGCGAAACTTGAAAGCGATTATGTAGACTACTTCCCTGTTGACACTCAATACCTTCGTATCGCCAACAACGGTTTTGCTTCAGACGTTGCTTACGAGACTAAGCCTGTAACTGTTGGCTATGGTGGCGACTTTAAAATTAGCTGGTTCCAATACTTTGAAATTGAAGAAAACTATGATGGCGGTGTGGTAGAAATCAGTATCAATGGAGGCGATTGGGCGGATGTAACACAAGTTGGTGGCGTATTTGAAGGTGCTGGCTATACAGGTGTACTCGAAGATCTACTTCCTGGACGTCAAACCTTTACTGGCTTCATGGCGTTCCCAGGCGCGAATGAAACAGTGAACTTCGGTACTAAATTAAATGGTAACGAAGTTCGTTTCCGCTTCCGTATTGTTTCAGATACTAACTCGAATGAATTTGGTTGGATTGTCGATAACATTACCTTCTCAAATATTGTAACGAGTGTGTTTAATGAACAAACTGCGGGCGATCTCAATGCCTGTGATAACCGCGTACCTAATGTAGTTTTAGCTACAAGTGCATCAGAAGTAAAAGAAGGTGAGACTGTTAACATTAATGCAACAGCAATTGATGCTAACGCCAATGATGTCCTCACTTATACTTGGACACAAACCGCAGGAACGACTGCTACGCTGACAGGAGCCAATACCGCCTTCTTAAGTTTCAATGCACCAAGTGTTGAAGCCAATGAGGTTTTAGAGTTCATGCTAACAGTGAATGATGGTACAGCGGATGTTGTTAGCACTGTATCTATCAAAGTAAATGATAATAATCGTCCAAGCGTCACTTTGACTCCTAGCGCTACAGAAGTTAAAGAGGGTGGCTCAATGAGTATCAATGCAACAGCAGTTGATGCAGATACTAGTGATACACTTACTTACTCTTGGGCTCAAACCTCAGGTACTGCAGCGACACTGACAGGTGAAACCACTGCATCATTAAGTGTAACCGCACCACTGTTGGATTCCTCTGAGGTATTAGAATTTACACTAACCGTGAATGATGGTACTGACGATGTTGTAAGTACGGTGTCAATCACCGTAAACAATAATAGTCTTCCAACCGTTAATTTAACCCCTAGTGCAACCGAAGTTAAAGAAGGTGAAGCAGTTAGCATAAACGCTGTAGCAGTTGATGCTGACTCCAGTGATGTACTTACTTACTCTTGGGCTCAAACGTCAGGAAATACAGTAACATTAACCGGTGCAAATTCGGCTTCGTTGAGCTTCACGGCACCGCAAGTCAGTGCAACTGAAACACTCACGTTTGCCTTGACAGTAAATGATGGAATGGACGACGTGGTAAGTACCGTGTCAATAAAAGTAAATGACATTCCAGTCGAAACACCGAGTAAATCTTCTGGTGGTAGTTTAGGTTGGCTATCATTCATCTTGTTACCTTTGGCTGCACTACGCCGCCGTAAATAATAAGATAACCAAAATTTAAAAGCCGCAATTTGCGGCTTTTTTATTATCTGCGACCTAACTCTCTAAATAGTGGGGACTTTATCCATTGGACTATAATCAACTTCCAGCTCAACCTGACCAAACTCCTGTAGATGCTTAAGCACATCAAGCAATAAAATACGGCTATCGAGTGGGATCAGTCGATAGGTATTATCAGCAATGTTATCAATGCTAAAGCCTGAGGAGAAGGTTGATAATGGCAACTGAGTAACAAGTACCAACGAGCCTTTTATCTTTCCAAATACAGACATTTGGGTATCGTAAACCACAGTTCCTTTGACTAACTGTTCTGTTAAGACAGTAAACTGACGGCCATTAAATTGATAACGATACAATTTATTTTTCTCTGTAGATGAATTAGCACCTTTGGGTGCTGAAGCTACTTTTTGCTGTAGATTTAACGCAAGATCTTGTGCGGGTGAAGCTGCAACCTTAGCACTGTTATCTGAAAGGTTGTCAGTGGCTACCGTTTCATTTTTTGCATTATTACAGCCAAATAAACAACTCACAACGAGTATGTATAAAGTATTTCTCATACTTTTATCCTTAAAAATGACGAGCCGAGTTATAGATTTACCTTAACAAGTTCCTATAACAAATGAAGCAAAATAATGCCTAAACCAAAATTTACGTATAAAAAAGGGCATAACAATTTATGCCCTTCAAAATCTCAACCTTGATTTTTAAGCAGTTACGAACGTAACCCTATTCCGCGCGAGACTAAGTAATACGCTAAGGTCCACAGGGCGACACAGAAACCGATCATAATGGCAATGGATAGTGGCACGCTGATGTCGGCGAAGCCTAAAAAGCCATAGCGGAACACGTTGATCATATAGACCACAGGGTTGAGTGCCGACACGCCTTGCCAGAAAGGGGGCAAGAGTGACAGGGAGTAAAATACGCCGCCAAGGTAAGTTAATGGGGTAAGCACAAAGGTGGGGATGATACTAATGTCGTCGAAGCTTTTAGCAAAAACAGCGTTAATTAAGCCACCCAATGAAAATAACACTGAAGTTAAAAACACTGTCATCACCACTAAACCTGCATGATGTAAGCTAATGTCGACAAAGAACATGGCCACTAACGTCACTATCAGGCCAACACACAAACCGCGCGCCACGCCGCCACCTACGTAGCCAGCAATCAGCACATAATGGGGCACTGGTGCCACCATCAACTCTTCTAAATTACGTTGAAACTTGGCACTGTAAAATGAGCTAGCGACATTCGAGTAAGAGTTAGTGATCACCGACATCATGATCAAACCAGGGGCGATAAACTCCATATAAGATACGCCGCCCATTTCTCCAATCCGGCTGCCGACTAAGTTACCAAAAATCAAAAAATACAAGGTCATGGTAATCGCTGGCGGGACTAAGGTCTGGATCCAAATTCGCGTAAAACGATTGATTTCTTTGCTTAAGATGCTTTTAAAGGCGATAAAGTAGAGCTGGTTCATGCAGAGACTCCCTGAGTTTTCTTCACGAGTTCGACGAAGAGTTCTTCTAAGCGATTAGACTTGTTGCGCATCGATAGCACTTCTATATTGGCCGCACTTAATTGGCTAAAGACATCGTTGAGATTATGCTCTTTCACCACATCCACCTCTAAAGTATGAGGGTCGGTTAAGCGGCAAGTCATGCCATCGAGTACGGGTGCAGTAGCTGTATCCCTACGCAAATCAAGAATAAACGTCTCCATATTCAGCTTACTCAGTAGCGCCTTCATGCTAGTGCATTCCACTAAAATACCTTTATCAATAATGCCGATATTACGGCAAAGCATTTCCGCTTCTTCGAGGTAATGGGTCGTTAGGATGATCGTCACGCCCTGCTGATTAATTTGTTTGAGAAACTCCCACATAGAGCGGCGTAGTTCAATATCCACACCTGCGGTAGGTTCATCTAAAATCAATAATTTAGGTTCGTGCATCAGGGCGCGAGCAATCATTAACCGTCGCTTCATGCCACCAGATAATTCCCGCGAAGGGCTATTGCGCTTTTCCCACAAATCCAGTTGGCTTAAATATTTTTTGGCACGCTCAAGGGCAACCGGTTTTGGCACACCATAGTAACCCGCTTGATTCACCACGATTTGCAGCACAGTTTCAAACTGGTTGAAGTTAAACTCTTGCGGCACTAAACCAATGCAGAGCTTGGCGTGTTCTAGCTGCTTATCAATATCATAATCAAAGACTTTGACCGAACCTGAACTCTTCTGCACTAAGGAGCTGATAATACCAATCGTGGTGGATTTACCCGCACCATTGGGGCCGAGCAAGGCAAAGAAATCCCCTTGATTGACGGTGAGGCTGATGCCTTTGACCGCTTCGACACCGCCTTTATAGGTTTTTTTAAGCCCTTCGAGTACCAGAGCATGGGTAATATTCGCCATATTTGTACCGATCCTTACACATTAGGAAGTAATAAGATGGTGCTAAAAAACACAATTACAATGATGGGTTGCAGAACTAAAGCAAAAAATTAGCTAATCAATTGAAAAACCAATCTTTAATGGTTCAATTATTTATACTATTTTTTATATAACCGTAAAAAGCAAAACTCCCGCCTGTTGCGGGAGTTTTAAACGATATCGGACACTTAATCGAGTGGCACGACTTTCGCGATGTAAGGCAGATTGCGATATTGCTCTGCATAATCAATACCATAACCCACGATAAACTCATCAGGGATAGTGAAACCGATAAAATCGACCTTCACATCCACTTCACGACGTTCAGGTTTATCCAGCAGGGTGCACAGTGCAAGGCTCTTAGGCTCGCGCAGTAACAGCATCTCGCGCACTTTGCTTAAGGTGTTACCTGAGTCAATCAAGTCTTCCACAATCAATACATCGCGACCGGCGATATCTGATTGCACATCTTTCAGCACTTTCACATCCCGTGAGCTGGTCATAGCATTGCCATAACTGGAAACCGACATAAAATCGATTTCAACATGGCCTTTAATTCGGCGACACAGGTCAGCCATAAAGACCACTGAGCCTTTTAACAAGCCTACCATCAGCAGACGTTCGCTGTGGGCATAATGGGCATTGATTAGCTCGGCCATTTGATCCAATTTCTGGCTTATCTCTTCCGCAGAGATCATCACTTCGGTGGTGTGTTTCATATAAGTCTCAATTGTCGAGGTCGCGGTTAGACTGTTTGTCATAACCCCAGCGACTCGTTAATGCATGGTCAACGCCCAAATGATCGAGAATTCGAGCGACCATAAAGTCTACCAGATCTTCAACCGATTTGGGATTGTGATAAAAACCGGGGGCGGCGGGCATAATGGTCGCGCCGAGGCGAGAAAGGCTCAACATATGCTCTAAGTGTATGGCACTAAAAGGAGTTTCCCTCGGCACTAGGATAAGTTGGCCGCGCTCTTTAATCACCACATCGGCGGCGCGTTCGAGTAAATTATTACTCATTCCGGTAGCCACAGCCGCTAACGTCCCCGTCGAGCAAGGGCAAATCACCATCTGTTTAGGTGCGGCGCTGCCCGATGCGGGCGGTGAAAACCACTCATCTTTGCCTAACACCACTAACTCGCCAGTGATAATCACGCCTTTTTCGTGCAGCAAAGCCAACAGCTGGGCATGGGCTTTGTCGCTGTTGGCGCTTAACTGCAAACCGTGTTCAGTCGCTAATACTACCCGAGCGGCACTGGAGATCATCAAAAACACTTGATAACCCGATACCAATAGACACTCGAGTAACTTAAGCCCATAAGGTGCACCCGAGGCACCTGTCCAAGCTAAGCTAATCGCCTTTGTCGACTTTGTGTAGCTCATCTTAAACCTGCTCTACAGTTGAACGCAGCTCTAATGCGGCCAGCAGCTTCTTATGTAAACCGCCAAAACCGCCGTTACTCATCACCACTATGGTGTCGCCCGCTTTGGCCGTTGCCGTTACTTTGGCGACCACATCATCAATTTGATGTAACACAGTCACAGGTATCACCGCCGCTTCCATGGCTTCTTTCATATTCCAGTCGATGGTATCGGCTTGATATAAAAAGGCTTCGTCGGCTTGCATCATAGAAAAAGCTAAAGTGTCTTTATGGACACCGCTCTTCATGGTATTTGAGCGCGGCTCGAGTACCACAGTAATCTTGCTCTGGCCGACCTTAGCCCGCATGCCTTTTAACGTGGTCGCAATGGCCGTTGGATGGTGGGCAAAGTCATCGTAAACGCTCACGCCGTTAACGATTCCGAGTAATTCGAGTCGACGTTTAGGTGGCATAAACTTAGCTAAGGCTTCAATTGCAGCGCTCGGCTTAACGCCCACGTGACGCGCGGCTGCAATGGCCATCATGGCATTTTCAATATTGTGCTGACCAATCAAATCCCATTCGAGAATGCCTTGGGACTTGCCATCAAAAAACACTTCAAAGCGATGGCAATCATCACTTAAGGCTTTGCCATACCAACCGCTGGTCGATTCGGCTAAATGATAGGTTTCTTGCTCGCTCCAGCACCCCATATCAATCGTCTGCTTAACAGCATGGGAATCGGCGGGCCAAACGATCTTTCCTTCGCCAGGTACAGTGCGAACTAAATGATTAAACTGTTTTTGAATCGCAGCCAGATCGGCAAAAATATCGGCATGATCGAACTCAAGATTGTTGATCACTAAGGTACGTGGATGATAATGCACGAATTTCGAACGTTTATCGAAGAAGGCACTGTCGTATTCATCGGCCTCAACCACAAAAAAAGCCGTCTTGCCTAAACGCGCCGACACACCAAAGTTTTGCGGTACGCCACCGATTAAGAACCCTGGCTCATAACCGCAATCCTCTAAAATCCAAGCTAACATACTAGAAGTCGAGGTTTTACCGTGAGTACCAGACACTGCCAGTACCCAACGCTCAGGCAAAATATGATCGGCTAAAAACTGCGGGCCAGAGGTATAAGGGATGCCAATGTTCAACACGGCTTCCACGCAAGGATTACCACGGCTCATGGCATTACCAATGACAACTAAGTCAGGATAATGCCCTGCTTCACCCAGCTGGCTGGGATCAAAACCTTGAATAAGCTCAATGCCTTGGTCCTCTAGTTGCGTGCTCATTGGAGGATAGACATTGGCATCCGAGCCCGTCACTCTGTGCCCTTTTGCCCTAGCCAATAACGCTAGACCACCCATGAAGGTTCCACAAATTCCTAAAATATGTACGTGCATACCGCTCGCTCTGATGTGTTGAATTCAATGCCATTCTAATCCATCGGGCGACAGATTGGCAGGTAACAATCGGGGAAAAGCACTGCAATCGCAAATGACAGTTTTTAAATCCGTGGATTTCACATTCGAGTTGCAGAACTGAGATTTCTAGATAACAGGTAAACTAACACAAGGCCGAAAACTGTTGCAATGCAGGGTACTATACCCAAACAACCTGAAGATGCAGGATTCAGCGGGAGTTTAACGCACTTTAGGCAAGGCGGTTATTTGCAGACCTAGCGGGCTAAGTTAAAAATAACCAACGCAGCATAAAGTGCGTTAAAACCCGCCGGGACGGAGCGCCTAGGGTGCTTCACTTCCGTGTTGCATCAATTCAAAAGGTGGCCGACATTCTGTCATTGATGCGCCTTGAATTGAAGCAGCCTAGGCGCTCTGAAACTCGTATCTTCAGGTTGCTTGGGTATAGCGTAAGTCTCGATAGAGTTGAGCATGCTGAGAGCGGTGACGACTAAATAAGAATTGACGTAACGCTTCACGTTCTTCGGTTTCGGCCTGAAACTTAACAAAGGCCAAACCTTTCTCACTACGGATAGGCTCAATATCGATACGTAAAGTCTCGCCATTAGGCAATTGTAATTGCAGCTCTTTACTGCCTAGCAATTGCTTAAATTGCTGCTGTGATTTAGCGCGAATAGCCATACCAGAACTGGATAACGAGACAACAGACCATTGCTCACCTTGGTCGTGGTCGAATATCCACACGTCATCGGCTTGGGTTAACCGCCAACTGCGTTCCACTCCCGAGGCATCGAGCACTTCAGGCACACCTAAAGTAGGTTGAAACTGTCCAAAGTCATCCACTTTCATCAGTAGCGGAAACCAGAGTTTATAGGGCCCGACTTCGGCCAATAACGTGAGTTTTGCCTTACCCAAAATCGAAGCGATAACTTGCGGCACTTCAGTTGTGACTGTGAGTACATGATTGACTAGGGGATCGTTGGTCAAGGCAGTGCCCACACGAGTCGGCGAAAAAAGTTCACTAAAACAAGCAAGCTCCTCCGCGGATAATCGAGGTTCATCCATCATGATAAGTCCTCCCAAGTTAAATGCCTTCCCCCAAAAAGTACCACCAAAGTATGATGTTGTACATTTTTACACCAAAATACTGGCAAAAAAGGGAATATAGGCTAGCAAGGCTAAATTCAAGAGGCTATTAGCCATTTGCGCTATTTAACTTGGAAAATACAGTGGATTGTTATTCCTCACTTTTTAAACTGCTGTTAGGCGGAGCAAACAAGATACGTAAGCGTTGTTTAACACTCAAGCCTGCCGCGGTAACCTCAGCAAACATGTCTCGCCATTCGCTAAACGTCACTTTAAGGGGATTAAAACTATTCACAGGCTTAGTGATACCGTAGATCACTGTCTCCACTTCGGGCTCAAAAGTACCAAACAGCTTGTCCCAAATAATCAACACACCCGCATAGTTTTTATCGATATATTGGGGATTGCGACCGTGGTGCACCCTGTGATGCGATGGAGTATTAAAGACCCATTCCAGCGGTCCGAGTGATTTAACCGCTTGGGTATGCACAAAAAATTGTAATCCCAGATT
The DNA here is from genome assembly GCF_031931965.1 of Shewanella sp. SP2S2-6. Taxonomy (NCBI): domain Bacteria; kingdom Pseudomonadati; phylum Pseudomonadota; class Gammaproteobacteria; order Alteromonadales; family Shewanellaceae; genus Shewanella; species Shewanella sp. SP2S2-6. The sequence continues at coordinate 62,642 of NZ_JAUOEQ010000015.1, forward strand.
GAGTAATACCACAAACACCACCCAGTTTGGATCGAAACCTATGACCACCAGCGGTAACCAAAATACCCACATTCCCGCCAATGGATACATTAAACTCTGACGAAAAGCCGTACTAAAATTCATATTCTCAGAGCTATGGTGCACCACGTGAGCCGCCCACATCCAGCGCACTCTGTGGCTCGCCCTGTGGAACCAGTAATAACAAAAGTCCTGCGCAACCATCAAGGCAATAAAGCTTAATGGGCCCATTTCAATATCGAATAACTTCCAACCAAACACCGCTAGATACAGCTTAGCGATCAACAAGCCAGTGAGCAGATCAGCGCCTTGATGCATGGCCGCGAGGCTGAAATTACACAGCACTTCTTGGCCGCGATAACGTGCACTCAAAGGTAGTTTTTGTCTTTTATCGCCAAAATACCATTCCAGTAAAATACACACGAAAAACAACGGCGCGAGTACGAGCAGTAACACTTCGGGGTGCTGGATCAGCGAGGCGATATCCATATAAGGTCGTCCTGTTTTCTTGTTGTTTTATGATTATTTTTAGTGTTTTTATATCAATTCTGAGCGAGTGTTATAAACCGCATTAAACGCCACAACACAGGCAACAGTGGTCGGTTAGTCGCGTTTGACAACCCGCATTTGGTTACCAGCGGGCATAATGATCTTCGGCGAGTCCCAGCACATTATTCAATTGGTAACTGCGCCCTTGATTATCGGTAATCGTGCCGCTGAAATGACCGATGAATTGACGAAAATTACTCTTAAGCAAGAGCAAATTACGCTTTTCACTGCGGCAATTGCGCGCCGCAAACTGCAAATCCACTTGACCATTTTGACTGTAAACTCGCCAAACCTCGGCGCCGAGCGTGGCGTGTCGATCAAACTCAAACTGCACTGGTCCGAGTAAATGACGCTCGCCATTAATCCAAAAGACATTTTCAGTAGCGCCGGTTTCATTGACACCCGCCGCTAAATTAAGCCCCATTATGCCCTCATGGATCCGCGCGTTGATCGACGCCCAGCGCCAACTCGTATCGCGGCGCATGTAACCCGCCGAAAAGTCATAGCCAGCTAAAGCGTGATTCAGCGGCTGCGGTTCATGGTCTACAGTCAAACTACCTTTAACCGTCAAACCATTATGCTTTTGTGTGTAAGTCCAGCCGTTGTATCCAGTAGGACTACACATGGCCATAGGCAAACTTAAGGGAGCTGAGTGCAAAGTCACATCGGCTTGAATGTTTTTAGTATCAATCATTAACCGCCAACCGCCCTCTACGATCTCAAAACTTAACTGCGCTCCTTTACGGCCAATACGACTTTTACCCTCAGCGGGTGATGGTGTCATCTGATAGCCAAACCTCAAAGGTTTTAGCCAATCAAGCTGGGTGAGAGTGTTGGTTTTTATGTCGTATAAATAACAAAACGCACTGCCGACGTAAGCAATATCGGCAAGTGCGATACCAAGGACATAACGCGGTGTGACCAAAGAGACAAACTGAAATTGTTTATAATCGAAATGCTTGGCCCACGCTGAAGCGGGTTTATCCATAGTATCGAAGTAGGCAAAGTCCACTAAACCTAAGGTTTTAACTATGCCATCAAAATGGCCGAAATGGGGTAAGCCCTTGGGATTGATCAGGCTATCTGGGGCGATTTGCGTTGCTATCGTTAACATGACTAAGCCTTACAGAAAGGACGCGGGAGCATTTGTGCTCTCTCATTCTAAACATCGAATTTTTACTCTAACCTGTCCCCCTTTGCATTAAAAGAGTGCAAGGCTAAAATGTTGTCACTTTGTTGCGGGCGAGTATTCTGTTTACAGCTCTAATATCCAAGGTTCTAAAACGAAAAAAGCGCCAAGGGCGCTTAATTGAGGCTAATTGATAATATTTGCGAGTTAGAATCGATAACTCACGCCAAAGTTGACCCCTTGCAGCTCTAACTCTTTCATTGGCACATATTGGTACTCAAGATTGAGTCCAAAGCCAGAGCGAAAACGATATTGCCAACCTACAGCGCCGTAAAATCCTACATCATCCGAATCCATCTCTTGCTTATCCATCTCATAACTCACTTTGGTATAAGCGGCGCCGAGCTTGGCGTACAGACTATTACCACGAGACAACGCATATTCGCCATAAGCAGTGGTTCTGATACCTTGGTAATGTAAATCTTTGATTTCACTGATACCACTAATAAGTGCACTCGCCACTCCACCCGTCCCCGTTAAATACCCCGCTTCAAAACCAAAATGCTCATTAAGCATAAAGCGATAATACAAGTCACTGGTGAAGGTATCACCTGCATCATATTTACCGCTGTTGGTTTCAAATTCTTGAGTACCGTAGCCTAAACTGCCGCCGAGTATATGGGCGGAATCCCCCGCGAATGCATTGGTGCTAATGATGCTTGACGCCATTGTCAGACCCACAACAATCGAAATTAACGACAGTTTTGACATGTTTTGCTCCAGATGAAATGAACTAACCCATAGTGAACACTGGATGTTATCACTGTAAGCTGTACTCCAACTGAATCGAGGTGTTCTGTGGCATCAAAAGTGATTTCTGGTATGCTGTAGCCACTTTTACTTGTACGAGAGATCCCATGAAACGGCTATTACTGACTTTGACTTTTCCCCTGCTGTTTGCGGGCTGTGCCAGCCAAAACCCGACTCATATGGCTTTCAGTCCCCAAGTGCCCAATATCAGTCAACAAACGGCGCAATCTGTACCTATCTCTCTTGAAACCGTCGATACGCGCACCGTCGATTATGTTGCTCGTTTTATTGAAGAAGGGACAAAAACACGTTTGGTCGGCCCAAGTGAACCGCCTAAGTTGCTGCTCGATGAAGTGTTCCGCGCAGGCTTTAACCAAGCCGGTTATCAAATCGATCCTAGTGCAACCAATTCAGTGCAAATTCAATTAGAAGAATTGCAAATGGATGTCACTAAAAAGACTTTTGGCTATGAGGCAAAACACAGTGTATTAATCGCAGTGCAAGCCAAAAACTCAACCCAAGAACTGGTTAAACGTTATAAGGCAAAAGGCACCTTGAAAGGCCCTTTAACACCCGATTTTGCGACCTTGGAGCTGGATATGAATAAATTACTCGGCCAACTCACAGGCGAAATTCTCAATGATCCTGAGCTTAATCAGTTTCTACAACAATAACAGCGTCAGTTTATTATAAGGAAATCAATATGCTCCGTTGGATATCAGCCCTCTTATTTCTCTTTATGAGTCACAATAGCTTCGCACTCGACATTCAGGCCGATACCTTGTATCCCAGAGTCGAGTTTGACACTAGCTTAGGCAAAATAGTGATCGAACTAGATAGAACACGCGCACCTATCACTGTCGATAACTTTTTAACTTATGTCGTCAAAGGCGAATACGACAACACGATATTTCACCGTGTGATCAGTGACTTTGTGGTGCAAGGCGGTGGACTCACCCCTAAGTATGAAGAGCTGCCAGACGGCAAACCGATAGTCAACGAATCGGGGAATGGGCTCACCAACAGCATAGGCACTATCGCCATGGCGCGGGAAAATGAACCGCACTCAGCCACACGCCAGTTCTACTTCAACGTGGCCGACAATACTAAACTCGACCCATCCAAACGCCGTTGGGGTTATGCGGTATTTGGTGAAGTGATTGAAGGTAAAACTGTCCTCGAAGCTATGGCTGTCGTTGAGACAGGCACGAACGCTAAGCTCAATTGGCCCGATGTTCCTGTGACACCTATCATATTGAAAACCGCTAAATTATTACCAAAACAGTAATCCAAAAATATTTTCGAGCAAAAGCGCTAATTTTGCATCTATACTGTGATAGCAAACAGAAAGGAGGCAAACGATGACAGCAACTGAGTTCATCGATAATAAAGCGCCCCAACTCGCCTTTTATGGAAAAGCGTTTTTGAGTGAAGAACTCGACTTCCATGAAGTGCAACTTTACTTATGGGACACGTTAGAAGAATGGCAGCAATTGAATTCGACTGGCGAAGCGCAAACGGAAACTGAAAAAGTGTTTTGGCACTTGCTTCACAGCTTTAACAGGTGGCCTGACTGTGTGATCCGCGGTAATCAATATCTGCGTAAGCAAGTAAATGATTGCTGTGACTATCTGAGTTTAGGCGGCCGAGTGCCGCAGGGATGCGTCGGGATAAGACCTTAAGTTCTGCATGCCTATCAATAGAAAATGGCCCTGTTATCAGGGCCTTTTTATATCGCGTAATTGATTCCTCCCCCTTCATTTTTGTCATTTTTTCTATTCATACAGGCAATCAATCCCGATGATTAATCCTGACGCTTAACACTGACGATATAAACCCGCGGCTCACGCTTAGCAACAGAAGATTAACGCTTAAGCCATATTCAATCACCAAAATGCGCCAAAACGAGAGCTCAATATAAAAGGAATGCCATTAGCCCTTGAACCCTATGGCACCTTACCCGTAAGCTAGGCGGATTAAATACCTAGACTCATACCTATGTCCGCAACAGGTTTTATTCAACGTACACTCGATGCACTCAGTGTCTATTATCATAAGCGGGTTTTGATCCTGTTATTACTGGGTTTTTCCGCCGGCCTACCATTAATGTTGGTATTTTCAACGCTATCCTTTTGGTTGCGTGAAGCCGGTGTTGATCGCACTTCAATCGGTTATTTCAGCTGGATAGCCTTGGCCTATGCGTTTAAATGGGCTTGGTCGCCCTTAGTCGATCGACTCTCGCTACCACTGCTAACTCGCTTTCTTGGCCGCCGCCGTAGCTGGATGCTGTTCGCTCAGTTGTTATTGGTCGGCGCTATCTTAGGTATGTCATTCAGCGATCCGCTCAAGGATCTCGAACGCTTAGCGCTATTCGCATTAATGGTCGCCTTTGCTTCCGCCACCCAAGATATTGTGATTGATGCCTTTCGAATTGAATCCGCCCCAGAAAAGATGCAAGCCGCATTAGCCGCCGCCTATCAAGTGGGTTACCGCAGCGCCATGATAGTCGCCACCGCAGGTGCGCTCACGATAGCGGCTTGGGTCGAACCCGGTAACACAGCATACAACTTAGTGGCCTGGCAAACCTCTTACCTGATTATGGCGGGCTTGATGTCGGTGGGGATTTTGACCACGCTTTTTAGCCGAGAGCCCAAAGTCGATACCCGCGCCGCCGATGCCACCGAATTAGTGCTAAAACAACGTTTAAGCGCCACTTATCCAAGCGTTATCGCCGCTGGCATGTCTTGGGTTTACACGGCCAGTATTTTGCCTTTTATTGATTTTTTCAAACGCTATGGCCGCAGCGCTATCCTCATCCTATTGCTGATTTCTTGCTACCGGATCTCAGATATTGTGATGGGCATTATGGCGAACGTCTTTTATGTGGATATGGGCTTCACTAAGGAAGAAATTGCCTATTTGAGTAAGATCTATGGCCTGATCATGACCTTAGTCGGCGCAGCCTTCGGCGGTATTTTGTTAGCGCGTTATGGCACGATGAAGATCCTTTTCCTTGGCGCTTTGTTGGTTGCCGTAACCAATCTGTTATTCGCGTGGCAGGCAGTGATTGGCTACAACGTACCCTTTTTAACCTTTGCCATTTCCGTAGACAACTTTAGTGCCGGAATCGCCACGGCGGCTTTTATAGCCTATCTATCGAGTCTCACCAGCAGCGGCTACAGTGCAACGCAATATGCCTTACTGTCTTCGATTATGTTGCTGTTCCCTAAGTTTATCGCGGGCTTCTCGGGGGCCTATGTCGACGCATTTGGCTATGTGAACTTCTTTGTCGCCGCCAGTGTGATTGGTTTTCCTGTGTTGTTTTTGGTTATCTTAGTCAACAAGTATGCGCCGCACCCCAGCACATCATTAATGGATGATTCGTCAAAAAGTGCAGCAGCAAAATCGGATTAAGGTCTCATAGCACTTATGTCATCAATATAAAAAAGCCCTCACACCTTAGTGTGAGGGCTTTTACATTTAAAGACGAAATTACAAACGCGATACTGCATCACGTTAAACCAAATTTGCTCGATTAATCTTTAAAGTTATCAAATTGGAAAGGCTGGCCTAACTCAGACTCACGTGCCAACGCCATGACAGCTTGTAAATCGTCACGTTTTTTACCTGTAACTCGTACTTTCTCGCCCTGAATAGACGCTTGCACTTTAAGTTTGCTGTCTTTAATTAGCTTGACCAGTTTTTTAGCGATTAAGGTTTCTATACCTTCTTTAAACTTCACTTTTAGGGAGAAGGTTTTACCGCTGTGGATGGCTTTCTCATCGACTTCCATCGAAGACGGATCCACATTACGTTTGCTCAGTTGCATACGTAAAATGTCCACTAATTGTTGGCATTGGAAGTCATCTTCAGCGGTTAACGTGACCACATGATCCTTATATTCCACGTCAGCCGTTTTACCGCGAAAATCGAAACGTGTGGCCAGCTCACGCTTGGTATTATCAACCGCATTACGCAGTTCAACTTCATTCACTTCTGACACAATATCCATTGAAGGCATAGTTTTTATGTCCCATATCAAATTAATATGCAGCTAGTTTACCCACACACAGGCCTAAGTTGAAGGTAAAGCCTAGAATAAAAGCGTAATCATGGATGACTTTAGTGGTGGATTTTCCTATCATTGCCCCACTCTAAGCTAATGCAAACATATTTGTGATAACTAAAAATACCCTATTTAAGCTGGCTTTAGCCGTAGCCTTTGTCGTGATCAGTTATCTGGTATTTTCCAGACCAACCTATTCGCAAAGTATTCCGAATATCGACAAGGTAGGCCATCTTGGGAGCTTTTTTTGCCTCTCCTATCTCTCCTACCTCGCTTTCAAACCTAAGTGGTATTGGCTATCGCTCACATTGGCAAGCTATGCCATTTTAATTGAGCTAGTGCAATCGCGTTTGCCCTACCGTAGCGCCTCTGTGGCGGATGTCATTGCCGACTTTGCGGGCATAGCGCTGTTCTACTTTTGTAATTGGGCCTATGGCAAATACTTTCGTGCGGCTCAGTTGCGGGAAGATTAGTTCGAACGCTTTAAATGGGCGCTGATACAGAAATCTTAAGGCTGCGAATATGACTCATGCTGTGGATATTGCCATTTTAGGTGCAGGTGCCGTTGGACAACTGATCTGTCGCCAATTAACAGTTGCGGGCATGAATATCGGTTTTATCGGCCGTAATGCCCTCGAAGCTAGCCAGCAGGTCCTGAGTTTCACCCCATTAGCGTCTGCCGATGACAAGCAACAGCAGATACACGCTATCCCGTATTCGGTGCCTATCTTAACTGCCGATACGCTCGACAATATCCGTCTGGTGATTGTCTGCGTTAAAGCCTATCAAGTGCTTGATGCGCTTTCTCCCTTACTCAAGCAACTGCCTAATCAATGTCATATTTTGTTATTACACAATGGCATGGGACCTCATTTAGCACTAGCACCGCTCATTGATGCACAAGCCAATGGCAGAGGGCTAAGCTTAGGGACAACGTCTCAAGGGGTGTTACGCCAAGCCCCTTGGCAGATTAAGCAAACCGGACAAGGGCTGACTCAGCTGGGGCATTTCACAGGCGCTGAACTGACGGAGCATTATCGCAACGCTTTGCTGGCTGCCATTCCGAGCAGTGAATGGGTCGATGCGATTGTGCCTTGCCTGTGGCAAAAACTCGCAGTCAATGCCGCCATTAATCCGCTCACGGCGTTATATCAATGCCCCAATGGCAAACTGGCTGAGCCAGATTTTAGTGGCATGATAAATAGTATTCTCGATGAGTTAGTCATGGTTGCCGCACATGATGGTGTGTCGCTTGATAAATCATTTTTGCACGATAGGGTCTACCAAGTGATCCGTCTCACTGCGGGGAACTTCTCGTCGATGCACCAAGATATTGCGCATCAAAGGCGAACCGAGATTGACCAAATTAACGGCTATATCTGTGAGCGCGCACAAGCGCACGGTTTAAGTGCGCCAGTCAATGCCGAGCTTTGGGCGCGAGTCAAACAGCTAGTAGTTTAACCGAGTACAACTAGCCTAGTACAACCAAAGTTAAAATATTGTTTAATCATGATAATCTGTAAATAACGATTTAATTTCCCGCACTCATGCAGCGTATTAAAACGCTGATTCCCCTCGCTCTATATCTGCTCGAGACTATCTGCACTGATACTTGTCAGCAACACTTAGCTTGCACCAATAAAACGCACCAAATCAGGGCGATTAAATTCTGTCTTGCACCGTTTTGCATCAACCTTTCATGCAATTTCGGTGCGACTGAATGTTAACACAATGATAATAAATGCTTTGTTTATATGGCCTGATTCCTGCTTTATTCCAATAAATTGAGCCTGAAGTTTGTTGGAGAGAAAATTGAAACTGGTCACTGCAATCATTAAACCGTTCAAATTAGACGATGTACGTGAAGCCTTAACTCAGCTGAACGTCCATGGCATGACTGTTACTGAAGTGCGCGGCTTTGGCCGCCAAAAGGGCCATACAGAATTGTATCGTGGCGCCGAATACGCAGTGGACTTTTTGCCTAAGATGAAGCTCGAAGTCGCCATTCACTCAGATCAAGAAGAAGCCGTTATCGAAGCCATTATTACCGCTGCCCATACGGGTAAAGTGGGCGATGGCAAAATCTTTGTGACCGAACTCCAACAAGTCGTGCGCATTCGCACTTCGGAAGAAGGAGTGGATGCCCTATGATGCTAGCGAACTTCAGACTCATTTTTAAATATCTATTGATATTATTCAGTATGTTGGCGACCAATGCTGTCGCCGATGAGAGTCAGTTCAGCGGCGCAAATACCGCGTGGATCTTAAGCTCATCCGCGCTGGTGTTGTTGATGACCTTACCCGGATTAGCCTTGTTTTACGGCGGCTTAGTGCGCAGCAAGAACGTGCTCTCGATCTTGATGCAATGCTTCTCGATCGCCGCCCTTGTCTCAGTTTTATGGTTTGCCATAGGTTATTCACTCGCCTTCGATACAGGTAATGGATTTATCGGTGGCTTAGGTAAAGCATTACTGTCGGGCATTGGCCGAGATAGTCTCAGCGGGGATATTCCTGAGCCCCTGTTTATGCTATTTCAAATGACCTTTGCCATTATAACGCCAGCATTGATCATCGGTGGCTTTGCCGAGCGAATGAAATTTTCGGCCGTGCTCATCTTTTCTGGAGCTTGGTTATTATTGGTTTATGCGCCGATCACCCACTGGGTGTGGGGCGGTGGCTGGTTAGCACAGCTAGGACTGTACGATTTCGCGGGCGGAACCGTAGTACATATTACCGCCGGGGTTGCAGCGCTCGTGGCGGCTAAAGTGCTAGGTCCGCGCAAAGGATTTTTAAACTCGGCGATTATGCCGCACAACCTGACCATGACAGTCACAGGTGCGGGCATGCTGTGGGTCGGTTGGTTCGGTTTTAATGGTGGCAGCGCGCTCGGCGCCAATGGCACCGCAGCCATGGCGATTTTAGCAACTCATCTCGCCGCTTCTATGGGCGCGATGACCTGGGCAGCAATCGAGTGGATTAAGTTTGGTAAACCCAGCGCCCTCGGTATAGTCACTGGTATGGTAGCAGGCTTAGGCACTATCACGCCGGCGTCAGGTTATGTTGGCCCAGCGGGCGCATTAGTGATTGGTTTACTCGGCGGGATCGTGTGTTTTTACTCAACGGTTTATATCAAACAGAAACTTAAGATCGATGACTCCTTAGACGTTTTCCCCGTACACGGGGTTGGCGGTATTCTCGGAACTCTTTTGGCCGGCGTGTTTAGCTCGACCCAATTAGGCGTCTTTAGCGGCTACGGTTTTGCAGCCGTGAACGAAACCATGATAGACCAACTTGGGGTACAGATTATCGGGGTCGCGGCAACATTCACTTATACAGCTGTGGTCACTTGGTTGCTATTCGTGATCATCCGTAAGCTAGTTGGCGGCCTTCGTGTCAGCACAGAACAAGAAGTTAACGGCTTAGATTTATCGGAACACGAAGAAACTGGCTACAGTCTTTAAATGCTATAGTCTTTAAGCGCTATAGTCTTTAAACGCTTTAGGCTACAACTTGAGCTATAACGCCTGAGCAGCAATAAGGGCACCTAAGTGCCCTTATTGCTGACTAGTTTGATGATGCTAACGTTTAAAATGCTCGACTAACCATAACTTTAAATCAGCCAGCTTCATCGGCTTAGCAAAAAGATATCCTTGTAAAAAATGCACTTGGCGACTGGTTAAATAATCCGCCTGCTCCTGCGTCTCAACCCCTTCTGCCACCACGACATAATTCATCTTATGGGAAAGTTCAATAATAGTATCAAGCACATGGGAAGTGACAGAATCTTGTCCTATGGTATCGATAAAGCATTTATCAATTTTCAGATAGTCTAACGGCATCGTTTGCAGCAGGGATAAAGTGGTTTGCCCAGTACCAAAGTCATCAATTGCCACTAGAATCCCTAACTGTCGCAAGCTTTCAATACACTGGCAAATATCCGGCGTTAGCAATTGCCGTTCGGTGATTTCAATCAAGGGCTTAACCCCAATACGCTCCAGTGAATCCCGCAGATGAATAAATTTCGACTCAATATCATCCTGCGTAAAGTGTTCTGGCGCCACGTTAAACGCAATTCTAAAGCCCAGTTCGACCTTCATATCGGCAAAATCTTTTAATGCCCGCTCAAAAATATAGTTGGTCAATGGGACAATTAACTTGCCCTCTTCGGCAATGGGAATAAACAAATCAGGCCGCACTAAGCCCATTTGTGGGTGCTGCCAACGCACTAATGCCTCAACGCCTTTTGCCTTGCCGTCCTCGGCACAAATCACTGGCTGATAAACTAAGAAAAACTCTTCGTTCTCTATCCCACTGCGAATGTCATCGGCAAGGGAATGGCGAGTAACCCTTGAATAAAGCACAAATAGGATAGTCCCCATAATCAAGACTATGCTAACGGGTAAAGAAATGGCCAAAAATATCCAAAAGAAATGCCAGAAAAAGGCTGGCGACATTTCTAGTAACACTGAAAAATTGTGCTTATCAGAATCGAGCGTCATCACCTCATTTTTCATGAATCCGAGTGACTCTGGAATCGTTTTACCATTTATAGATAAAGCGACATTAATCACTGCGCTAGGGAACACATCGGGCTGTACAAAGGAATCTACTAAATATTTCCCTTCAATAATCACAGCGGCGCCGTGCTGAGATATCGGTTCCCAGTTTGATGCCACTATCGCTGGCACCTCAGGCATAAAAGGCGTGCCGCCAATAATAAACTGGTTAGGTATTTCAAGATTTTCAGTGGCACTGACTATGCCTAAAGGTACGTCGATATCACCTGTTTTAGATGAACAATAAACACGTTGCGAATCAAATATTAAAGCCGAGCGAAAGTAAGGTTGGAACAACATATAGTTGTGTAATTCTCTGCATTCAGTGTCCTTCAGCGCCAATGCATAATGGCTGATTTCATCGGCATGAGAGATCAACGTATCTATGTGATCTACATAAATAGCCCCTACACCTTTGACTTTATCTTCCACAAAATACTGTGCAGAAAGATAACTTGCGACAACAGCAACCCCAATGGGAAACAATATCACTGCCAGCCATTGCCACAATGGCAGATTTAATTTTGCTATTTTTATTCGCATAGTTCTCTGTTTAGTTCCTTAACTCGCACTGCGCTCGGTTAAAAATGGTATCAAAATCTAAGCAGCAAGACGTGTATATGTTTGTATCTCAGTTCATGTCAACTTGATATAAACTGGCTAAATCGCGTTTTATTCTAGTATAAAAAATCAGAATGACATCAAGGAGTTTTAAACTATTCCCACATCACTAAAATGGCGGCCATAGCGATCATGACTAACCCTAGCATATCTTTTATCTGTACTTTTTCCTTCAGCCAAAAGGTGACAATTAAGATCATAAAGAAGACTTCAACTTGGCCTAAGGTTTTAACATAAGGCACAGCCTGCAGCGACATTGCACTAAACCAGCCGATAGAACCTAAACAACTGGCGGTACTAGTGAGTAAGGTTAGCTTAGGTCGCTGCCATAACGCGGCCAGTGTGGATTTATCCTTAAGTAACAGATAACTGACTAACACTAAGGTCTGTAGACTAATCACGAATAACAGCACCCAAGCGGCGCTATGGGGAAAGCCGATATTCAAACACAAACTCGCCTCCCGCACCCAGAGCGATGTCAGCGCAAACGAAGTTCCACAGGCTAAACCAATCAATACCGTATTGAGCGACAGACTTCGAAGACCTTGTTTGGCACTCAACAGAAAAATCGCCACACCACCCAGTAATACACCCGACCAACCTAATGGTGATAAATGAGTGCCAAAAAACACTGTGCCTAATATCGCCGCAACCACAGCTTCACTCTTAGCCAGCCCAGCCCCAATAGCAAAATTCTGTTGTTTGAACAGTTTCACCATCAAGCCCGTCGCGAGGATTTGCATCGCCGAGGCGCCTAAGATAAAACCGATAAAACGGCCGCTAAAATCGGGGATACCGACATCCTGCCAAAGATATAAACCCGCCAGATATATGGCAGCAATCGGCCCAGCCCAAATAAAGCGCGCTAAGGTCACGCCCGCAACACTGACCTCTTTACTCAGCTGGCTTTGAAACGCATTACGCCAAGCCTGCATAAATGCCGCCAGCAAAGTTAATAAGATCCACATGAAGGTATTCCGTTAAGAATGAGTCGGCAATAAAGACGAGAGTTAGGCAAACCTCATCATAAAACATTAATGTTTCAGATAGCTACGGGGTTATAGCCATCGGATTATTTCAGCTGAAAAACAAAAGCCCCGAACGAGTCGAGGCTTTGGGATTAAATCATTAAGTCACTAATTCATTAAGTCTTAGCTTGCGATTACTTGCTAGTATCGATTGGCTCGAAAGATTTAACCAAATCGTCAATTGCTTTCATTTGCTTCAGATAATTTTCTAACTGATGCAAAGGTAAGGCACATGGGCCGTCGCACTTAGCGTTATCAGGATCGGGATGTGCTTCAATGAATAGACCCGCTAAACCTAGCGCCATACCACTTCGCGCTAATTCGCTCGCCTGTGCACGACGTCCGCCCGCTGAATCGGCACGGCCACCAGGGCGTTGCAGCGCATGGGTCGCATCGAAAATGACAGGGTAACCAGATTGTTTCATCTCATCCATGCCCAACATATCAACGACTAAGTTGTTATAACCAAAGCTTGAACCACGTTCACACAGGATGATCTCGTCATTGCCCGCTTCGTTAAACTTAGTGATGATGTGGCGCATTTCGTGCGGCGCTAAAAACTGTGGTTTTTTCACATTGATGATAGCGCCGGTTTTGGCCATAGCGACAACCAAATCTGTCTGGCGGGCTAAGAATGCTGGCAACTGAATGATATCAACCACTTCAGCAACAGGCGCACACTGGTGCACTTCATGCACGTCAGTGATCAAAGGTAAGTTAAAGGTCTTTTTGATTTCTTCAAAAATCTTCAAACCTTCTTCCATGCCAGGGCCACGGTAAGAGTTGATTGAAGAGCGATTCGCCTTATCAAAGGACGCCTTAAACACATAAGGAATACCCAGTTTTTGGGTCACTTCGGCGTAGGTTTCAGCAATCGACATAGCGAGATCGCGAGACTCAAGCACGTTCATGCCACCAAACAACACGAAAGGTTTATCGTTGGCAATCTCGATTGAACCTAGGTTTATGATTTTATTACTCATCGCAACTTCTCTCTAAAATGCTGGAACCTTTCCCAGCGATGAACTGAATATAGGGCTAAGGCCGCTATGCCGCAACTGCTTGTAAAAGCTGACCACAGAGCCACGCCATGTAAGTCCCTAACGCATAACCAAATACGGCTAACAACACACCAACAGGCGCTAAAGCGGGGTGAAATGCCGCAGCAACAACAGGGGCAGATGCCGCACCGCCGACATTTGCTTGACTACCCACGGCCATGTAAAACAGCGGCGCTTTTATCAACTTAGCCACCAATAACATAAAGCCAGCATGCACTATCATCCACACAATACCGATTAAAAAGTACAAAGGTGTGTCGAGCACTTTACTCACATCCATATGCAGACCAATCGTCGCCACTAAGATGTAAAGGAAGGCCGACGCCACTTTCGATGCCCCCGCCGCCTCTAAATGGCGTACTGGGCTGAAGGACATCGCCAAACCAATGGTTGTGACTATCACCACTAACCAGAAGAACTTAGAGGTTAAGCTGTAATCTTCAGTCCAAGGATAGTTCGCTTCAAAAAATGGCCCAAGGAAGTCGGCGGCCATATGGGCGATACCTGTGATACCAAAACCAACGGCGACAATCAGCATAAGATCGCGCAGATTAGGAATGCGGGCATTTTCAGCGTGATACTTCTCAACTTTGTCTTTTAACGCTTCAATTGCTGAAGTATCGGCACCCGTTCTCGCATCAATCTCTTTCGCCTTTGAGGCCATAAATAACAATACGGCCATCCAGATATTGGCGACAATCACATCGACTGTCACCATCACAGAGAAAATATTGCCACCTACCGCATAGATTTCTTTCATCGCTGCTTGGTTTGCGCCGCCGCCAATCCAGCTTCCGGCTAAGGTCGTCATGCCGCGCCATACCGCATCAGGACCATCAACTCCAATTAAAGAGGGCTCGATGATCGACACTAACAGCAAAGCAATCGGGCCACCGATGACGATACCGACAGTGCCGGTTAAAAACATGATTAAGGCTTTCGGCCCTAAACTTAAAATCGCTTTTAAATCAACGCTTAAAATTAATAAGACTAAACAAGCTGGCAGTAAATAACGTGACGCCACAAAATACAGTTGTGAGGTATTACCGTCGATCACCCCAAAGGTATTCAATAAAGAGGGCAAGAAATAACACAATAAAAGGGCGGGAATAAAACGATAAAACTTCTGCCAAAAAGGATGACTACTGCTACTGGTATAAAATACAAAACCTAGAATTGTCGCGAGTATCCCTAACGCCGTGGCATCGTTCGTCACTAAAGCCGTGCTTGTCATGCTAATTTCTCCCTGTTAATACAGTTATTATTTTATTTTTATTAGAGACTTAACCTTTAAGTCCCTGGGTCAAACTTCCATCTGCCCAGTATTATTATTTTTGCTGATTGGATTGAACAGTTGATAAATAAGAAGAGCCCCGAAAGGCTCTGCTTTAATGGTAAATCTCGGCGTGCTCATTTAATTCTTTGAGCTGCATCTTCACGATTTCTATCACGGGATCGTGGGGGCTGTTATCGACAAAGTGCTGCAAATCAGCAGCCGCCACATTAATACAACCTAGCTGCTGGGCGATAAAGGCTCGCTCACGATTGAGGTGCACATCATCACTATGCCATTGCAATAGCAGGCTGCAACATTCCATCGCCGCCTCAAATTGATGCGACACTATGCAACCGGCTTTTAGCTCATGCAGCATGCGCGTCAGCAGTTTTTTCACCGTTGCTGGCTTTAAGTAACTCGCCTTAAGCTCGGCCGCATTGCCTAACTCGCCGCGCACTAACACATGCAACTGGTGACGGTTGAGCTCCTTGCCTGTCAAAGGATCCAGATAACTCACTTCACCGGCAATCTTGCAACGCAGCACAGTATTACCAGGTAGCAATATCGGTTCAAGCTCAAGATCTAACTGCTTCGCCAGTAACATCAAGACAGTTGCCAGCGTAGTGCTATTCCCTTGGCGGCTAATCAAGCAAGTGCCTAAATCCGCCGCCTCAGTACTGAAGTAGTTATCACGGACACAAAAGCCTAAATCCTCGTAAAACCAATGCAACAGCGCATTAAAACGCTGTTGTTGGTCAACCAAGTAATGACTTAATACGGCTCCCGCCATTTCAAACCAAGCCCATTTAGCGGCTTCTAGTTTAGAAAATCCAAGGTGCGCACCTACATCCAATGCCGACTCGGGCAATGAAATGCCATCTTGCAGAGTGTAGTTACCCATTAACCCAATAATACCGCTTGTTTAAAATGAGCCAATTTAGCAGCATAAACCAGCCAGCCTATCGCGCCTAAGTAAGCAAATACTTTGAACAACTTGTTTCTGTTTGCCTTTATGGCAATCGCACCTAGGACAATGTAAGCAACTACAGCACCGATTTTTTCGGTCATCCAAGGATCCACAAAAGGAAATTGTTGGATCATAAAACACAGGGTTAAACCCGACAGCAATAAGAAAGTGTCGATAACATGGGGCGCTATCTTGAGCAGTTTCTTCTCCATCAAAGCCGATTGGCGCAGATGCAGAACAAAGCGCACGGTAAGCAGCAACACGCTCAACGCGATAAAGGTAAAATGCAGATGTTTAACCGCAGGATATAGACTGTAAAAAGTTTCCATTACGATACTTATGGTCAGTGACAAAGGCGCTAGTTTACCCTAATCCGTGACGGCATACCAATGCCTATCAGCCTGATAGTCAGAGCTAACATCATAAAAAATCAAACGAGAATAGACGATGAATTTAAGCTTAATTAACGACGAATCAACCGAGTTCGCCGATGCCGTAAAACAAAAAATTGTCGAGTTTAACCAAGCCCAATGGCAAGGGCTTAGCCGTAAGAATCTCGGCCTCAAATTACAAGATACCGAAGGCAAACTGTTAGCAGGAATAAGCGGTAAAACCTTCGGCAATTGGTTGTTAATTGATTACCTGTGGGTCGATGACGCCCTAAGACACCAAAAAATCGGCACGCGCTTGCTATTAGAGGCAGAAAGCCAAGCAAAAGCGCGCGGCTGCCAATTTGCCCTACTCGATACCTTAGATTTCCAAGCTAAGCCCTTCTATGAGCGCCACGGCTATCGCGTACAGTGGATACAACAAGCCTACCCAGAAACCGGCAGTAAATTCTTTATGGTGAAAGCGTTGTGATGTTTAAGGTTTGCGATTGTCACCCTACATCTGCTTAAGGTGACTCTTTAGAAAACAAAAACGCCATTGGCAATAACCAATGGCGTTCGATAAATCGGTATAACAGGGTAAATACCTTCACTTAAAGCAACGCGTTATTCTGCCCATTTACCCATAGTGCATCTGTCATTGCTGCCAAAGTCTCGCACTGTGGCGACATTTTCATAGCCCAGTTCAATAAGTTTAGCCCTGAGTTTTACCGCCTGTTCAAAACCATGTTCCAGCAGAATATAGCCATTAGGCTTTAAGTAATCTCGGGCAGTGTTGGCAATATAGTAAAGATCGGCAAAGCCTTCCTCGGCGGCGGTTAACGCACTTTGGGGCTCGAAACGCACATCACCTTGGTGCAAATGTTCGTCTGCTTCATCAATATAAGGTGGGTTTGAGACGATTAAGTCAAAGTCACGCGACTTTACCGCGCTAAACCAATCGCTTTGAAGAATGTCGACCTGCGGCAGCTTTAAATTCTCACGGTTCGCGATAGCCAAAGCCACGGCATCATCGACTTTATCGACCGCGGTGATTTGCCATGACTCACGCTCAGACGCTAACGCCAACGCAATAGCCCCAGTGCCAGTACCTAAGTCGAGCACTTTGGCATAGGTTGAAAGCGGCAGGTTCAAAGCGGTTTCGACCAGAATTTCCGTGTCAGGACGCGGGATCAAAGTCGTGTCGTTAACGATAAAAGGCAGCGACCAAAATTCACGCTCACCAACAATATGTGCCACAGGCACGCCCTTTTGGCGTTTCTGTACCATTTGCTGGAAGCGTTTCCACTGCTCAACCGTCAGGGATTTTTCAGGCCAAGTATATAAATAGCTGCGACTTTTATTGAGGCAATATAACAACAAAACCTCTGCATCCAGATGAGCGGATTCAGAGGTTGATGCTAACTGCACATAAGCCCATTGCAGGGCTTCGGCTATGCTAGATTGATCTGACAAAACTATCCCTGCTCGTCAGCCAGTGCGGCTAACTGATCGGCTTGATGCTCTTGCATCAGAGGCAATAAAATAGCATCGAGATCGCCTTCCATTACTTCGTTCAAGCGATATAAGGTCAAGTTGATGCGGTGTTCGCTCACGCGGCCTTGCGGGAAGTTGTAAGTACGTACACGTTCGGAGCGATCACCACTGGCAACCAGACTACGACGGGTCGATTCTTCGGCGCTACGGCGTTTTTCGTCTTCAACAGCTTGAATACGTGCGGCCAGAACACTCATGGCTTGGGCACGGTTCTTATGTTGCGAGCGTTGATCTTGGCATTCCACCACTATCCCTGTTGGAATGTGGGTAATACGAATGGCAGAATCAGTTTTGTTAACGTGCTGACCACCCGCACCCGATGAACGGAAAGTATCGACTTTCAGATCGGCAGGATTGATTGAAATCGCTTCCGCTTCAGGTACTTCATGCAGTACAACCACAGTCACCGCAGAAGTATGCACACGACCTTGGGATTCGGTTTCTGGCACACGTTGTACGCGGTGACCGCCGGATTCAAACTTAAGTTTGCCGTATACGCCTTCACCGCTCACCTTCATGATCACTTCTTTAAAGCCACCATGTTCGCCTTCGTTACAGCTCATAATTTCAATCTGCCAGCGATTTGCTTCGGCATAACGGCTGTACATGCGGAACAAATCGCCCGCGAAAATCGCGGCTTCATCACCGCCTGCACCTGCGCGGATCTCAACGAAGGCGTTTTTATCGTCGTCGGGATCTTTTGGCAGTAAAAGAATTTGCAGTTCATCTTCAAGATGCTCGAGTTTGGCCTTAGCGGCTTTCATCTCTTCCTGCGCCATTTCGCGCATTTCTGCATCGTCTTCTTCCAGCATTTCTTTGGCAGAATCAAGATCAGCCTGCGCTTGCTGATAGGCTTTAAAGCCAGCAACAACGTCTTCTAACTGGGCATATTCTTTCGATAACGCACGAAACCTGTCTTGATCAGAAATGACGCTAGCATCACCCAGCAAAGCCATGACTTCTTCATTGCGCTCGAGCAAGCCTTCCAGCTTGCGGATAACGGATTCCTTCATTTAACTCGCTAACCTTAGTGTTTATCTAATCCAAGCGCTGATCTTAACTGACCGAGAGTATTCAAATCGCCCTGACGACTCGCTGCCGTGAGGGCCTGTGTCGGTGCGTGGATAAGTTTATTGGTCAGGCGATTGGCTAGTTCAATCAATACCTGCTCAGTGTCTGAGCCCTGGGCTAGTTTATTCAGGGCACGTTCTACTAACTCATCTTTTACCGCCATGCTCTGGCTGCGATACTCGCGAATACTGTCGACCGACTCTAAAGAACGGATCCAATCCATAAATAGGAAAGATTGTTCTTCAGTAATTACTTCAGCTTGCTCGGCGGCTTCTTTTCGAGAAGCCATATTCTGTTCAATAATGCTATGCAGGTCGTCCACTGTATACAGAAACGCGTCATCCAAATCGGCGACTTCCGGCTCAATATCCCGGGGAACTGCTATATCAACCAATAACATAGGTTGATGGCGACGCTGCTTTAGCGCTTTTTCGACCATGCCTTTACCTAAGATAGGCAGAGGGCTGGCGGTAGAGGATATCACGATATCGGCTTTTGGGAGATAATCTGGTATCTGTGCCAGTGTAATTGCTGTTGCGCCAAACTCCTCACACATGCCTTGGGCGCGCTCTAACGTCCGGTTTGCTACGACCATAGACGCCACGCCGTTGTCTTTAAGATGTTTAGCAACCAGCTCTATGGTTTCACCAGCACCAATCAACAGCACTTTTGTGGTCGATATCGACGAGAAAATATGTTTCGCCATGCTCACCGCGGCAAATGCCACAGACACTGCGGCGGCGCCGATTTCAGTGTCGGTACGGACTTTTTTGGCGACAGAAAAGGTATTTTGAAAGAGTCTGTCTATTGTTAGTGCAACAGTTCCAGCCTCTTTGGCCTTAACGAATGCTTGTTTTACTTGGCCGAGAATTTGCGGTTCACCCAAGATCAACGAATCGAGCCCAGAGGCCACACGCATCAAATGCCTGACGGCATCCTGACCGTGATAATTATAGAGACAAGGCGCGACGTCCTTATGATCAAGGCCGTGATATTCTTCAAGCCACGCAATAATATCGGCCTCATCGCCGTTGTTGCAATACAACTCAGTGCGGTTACAGGTCGAGACAATAACGGCTTCACCTGAGCGTGTACGACTGGCCAGACTCTTCATAGCGTCATGAATTTT
Source organism: Shewanella sp. SP2S2-6 (assembly GCF_031931965.1). Classification (NCBI taxonomy): domain Bacteria; kingdom Pseudomonadati; phylum Pseudomonadota; class Gammaproteobacteria; order Alteromonadales; family Shewanellaceae; genus Shewanella; species Shewanella sp. SP2S2-6. The sequence goes on from NZ_JAUOEQ010000015.1 coordinate 82,848, forward strand.
GTCCGGAGAGAAGGCAACTTTCTCACGCAGGTCTACCGTGGCTGTTTTATGGTTAATACCGATTGCTACAAGGCTCATCTGACTCTTTCTAGATTCTTGGCGACTCTCTTAATAAGGGCATTCTACTGAATCGGCCCAACTAAAAACAGAATACGCTTAACAAAACCGAATAAAGGTCTAACTTCTTACCTAAATTTTCTATCAATGATAGGTAAGGCAGGATTTGCCCCGAAGGAGCAAATCTAAGTGACCGCCGATGGAAATTTTACGTTTGGCATTGGTATTCTTTCCAAGCCCTCGTATCATAAGGACTTTGGTATATCAGTCATAGATGAATAATTTGAAGCGCCTCACAAAAACCATTTTCTCTTGTTTTACCTTAAGCGCCCTACTCTTGCTGGCGGGGTGTGAAACCTTGCCGCCGATGACTGACCTAAGCCCAATCACAGTCACGGATGCGCGCCAAGCAACCGCTTGGGAATTACAGGGTAAACTGGCGATAAAAACCCCTGACGATAAGCTCAGCGCTAATATCTACTGGCGCCACAGTGAAGATCGCGACGAACTGACACTCACCACTATGCTAGGTACGACGGTGTTGACGCTTAACTCAACCCCGAACTCGGCCCATTTGCATATCGATGGCAAAGACTTTCGCGACGATAATGCCCAACGTTTACTTGAGCGTGTCAGCGGTTGGTCGATCCCCTTGGCCGATTTACCTTTGTGGATCACAGGCCAAGTTGGCCCCAATGATCAGGTCATCGTACGCGATAGCCAAGGCAAACCTAAACAGCTAACCAATACTCAAACCCCGCCACCTTGGCAGGTCGCATTTTTAAGTTGGCAATCCCAGAGCGGCGCCAGTGTGCCCCATCAATTAAAGCTTGAACGTGGCGATTTACAACTCAAACTACAACTGAATCAATGGCAAGCTCTTGGCAAGCCCGCGATCTTAGTCGGAGAACAACCTTAAGATGCCCGCTGCAATTTCCCGCAATTGGCCTGCGCCAGCCAAGCTCAACTTGTTTTTACACATTAATGGCCGCCGTGCCGACGGTTACCACGAACTGCAAACCTTGTTTCAGTTTATCGATTGCTGCGACATGCTCGATTTTAAGGTCACTGAAACCCCTGAACTGATTTTGCACTCCAATATGTCGGGCGTTGTCGCTGACAGCGATAACTTAATTCTGCGAGCCGCAAAATCATTAAAGCAAACCACGGGCTTTAACGGTGGTGCTGAGATCTGGCTGGATAAACGGCTGCCCATGGGCGGCGGTTTAGGCGGCGGCTCGTCCGATGCAGCGACCACATTAGTGGCGTTGAACAAGTTATGGCATACCCAATTATCGACCGAAGAATTGGCTAAAATCGGCCTTAAATTGGGTGCCGATATTCCTGTTTTTATTCATGGTTTCGCCGCTTTTGCCGAAGGTGTGGGTGAACGCTTACAAGCAGTAAATCCAAGTGAGCCTTGGTACTTAGTCATAGCACCCGATGCCCATGTTTCCACCGCCGACGTATTCCAAGATCCACTTTTACCGCGTGATACCCCGAAACTGGCCATAGATACCTTAATGAGCCAACCTTGGGCAAATGATTGTCAAAAACTAGTCGTTTCTAAATACCCTCAAGTTGCCAAGGCATTAGGCTGGCTGCTAGAATATGCGCCGTCGAGAATGACAGGAACAGGCGCATGCGTGTTCGGGGAATTCACACAACAGCAACAAGCTCTCGCAGCCTTGGCGAAATTACCGTCTGAAATGCAAGGATTTGTTGCACAAGGGATGAATCTTTCGCCGCTCATCACGCGACTCAGTCACCCTTAAACTACTTTCTTCTAGGGTAACCACTTAACGATAACGCCTCGGGTTCCTCCCGTCCCTATATCGTCGTTACTCTAGCCACTAAAATATAAAGCAAACGCCTGAGGTTCATACAGTGCCCGACATCAAGCTCTTTGCTGGGAACGCCACCCCCAGTCTCGCTAAAAAGATAGCCGATCGTCTATTTTGCAAACTCGGAGACGCAGTGGTTGGTCGTTTCAGCGATGGTGAAATCAGTGTCCAAATTAACGAAAATGTACGTGGTGCCGATGTGTTCATCATCCAATCCACTTGCGCACCGACAAACGACAACCTGATGGAACTCATCGTTATGGTTGACGCGCTGCGCCGTGCATCTGCTGGCCGTATCACAGCTGTTATTCCTTACTTTGGTTATGCTCGTCAAGACCGTCGCGTTCGTAGCGCCCGTGTACCTATTACTGCAAAAGTGGTTGCCGATTTCCTGTCTAGCGTGGGTGTTGACCGCGTTCTGACCTGTGACCTGCACGCTGAGCAAATTCAAGGTTTCTTCGACGTTCCTGTTGATAACGTATTTGGTAGCCCAGTGCTACTAGAGGATATGTTAGCGAAGAACTTAGATAATCCAGTCGTTGTTTCTCCAGACATCGGTGGTGTTGTTCGCGCTCGCGCAGTAGCAAAACTGTTGGATGATTCTGATTTAGCGATCATTGATAAACGTCGCCCACAAGCGAACGTTGCGCAAGTTATGCACATCATTGGTGATGTTCAAGGTCGTGACTGCATTATCGTTGACGATATGATCGACACAGGCGGCACTCTGTGTAAAGCGGCTGAAGCCTTAAAAGAACATGGTGCGAACCGCGTATTTGCTTACGCAACTCACCCAGTGTTCTCTGGCAAAGCGGCTGAAAATATCGCTAACTCAGTGATTGATGAAGTGATTGTGACTGACACTGTTCCTTTAAGCCCAGAAATGTTGAAAGTGGCTAAAGTAACTCAGTTAACTATGTCTGCGGTACTGGCTGAGGCAATTCGTCGCGTAAGCAACGAAGAGTCTATTTCTGCCATGTTCCGTCACTAACTGTTCCGTCACTCATAGTAGTCACTGAACGTTCTGACTAATCTGAGTGGTTCCGATGCACAGTGTGCTGTTTTAACGAATAACTAAGCTTGCAGAGCTAATCACTCAGACATAAAAACGCACTCCTCGGAGTGCGTTTTTGTTAGTGTATTTTCTAAGCTAGCTTTTGCTCATCAGATTAGCATTGGCTTTTAAATATTAGATTTTAAAATTACTGACTGCACGGAATAAGAATTCAGCCTGCGCTTTCAGCTCGTCCGATGCCGACGCATTCGCATCTGCCGCATGGGAGGATTCCTCGGCGATATCGCGGATCACTACCACGTTCTTATTCACTTCGGCCGCCACCATGCTTTGCTCTTCAATCGCCGCAGCAATTTGAGTACTCATATCCATGATATTACGCACATCGGTATTGATAAGCTTAAGTAAGGCACCAGCACTTGCCGCTTGCTCCGCACTCTCAACACCTTGTTTTTGGCTCGATTCCATCAATTGCACAATCGAGCGAGTCCGCGTCTGTAAGGTCTGAATAATGTTCGCAATCTCTTGTGTTGACGATTGTGTCCGCATCGCTAAGTTACGCACTTCATCGGCAACCACTGCAAAACCACGGCCCTGTTCACCTGCACGTGCCGCTTCAATCGCGGCATTCAAGGCTAAAAGGTTAGTTTGCTCAGCAATGCCGCGGATCACATCTAACACACTACCAATAGTCTCACTGTCACGCTCCAATTCACCGATGACCGCAGCAGAACTATTGAGCTGCTCAGCAAGCGACTGAATTTTATGAATCGTTTGCTCAACTTCTAATTGACCGCTTTGCGCATTATCATGCGTCTTACCCGCTTTTAACGCCGCTAACTCAGTTGTTTTAGCAATTTCGTCAATGGTTGCGCCCATTTCTGTTATCGCCGTTGCAACCATATCGGTCTCATTGAGCTGTTGGCCCACGCCTTCAGAGGCAAGCATGGCATTTTCAGATACGCGCTTACAGGAAGTGTTAATCGTCGCGACCGACTCAATCACTTGCTCAATCAGTTGCTGGAAGCTACTCACCATACTATTGAAATGCTGTGCAATTTCGCCAAGTTCATCTTGCGTGGACGCATCGCATCTCAAGGTCAGATCTTTACTCACTTCGATGCGAGCAATGATCTGCGTGATACGCTCAACCGGCGCGATGATACTGCGGATAATCAGATAGGTGATGAAAGATAGCAGCAACGTGATAAAGATAAACACAGCAATACCTACATTAACGCTGCTGCTCTCAGCATCATCAATCGCCTTAAGCGCTAGGTTATGTAAGTCATTCGCGCTGCTTTCAATTTGTAGGTTGGCAGCGACAAGACGCGCCATAGTGCCATCTTTCTCGGTTAAACCGAGTTGCTGCTCTTTATTGGTTAAGCTTTTAAAATCTTTCTGATACTGAGTAATAAGCTCTGCAATTTTATTTTGAGTATCAGCATCTAAGCTCGAAGAACGCAGCTTGTCATTGAACTTGCCAATATTGGCATCGAAGGTTTCAACATAACTTAGCTCACGGCGCAGCATAAAATCTTTTTCATTACGTCTCAGTTGCAGCATAGCCACTTCGAGTTCGAGCTGATTATATTGCTTAAGCAGCGTTTCAACATTGTGCACCGCCGTACGCAATGTGCCGTACAAACCTGTTTTAGGCGTTAAGCCAATTTCCTGCTGTAGCTGCACCACTTCAGAAAAAGCAGCTTGATACTGATTTAAATTACTGTCAAAACTTTCAAGCGATGCCGTCGACACACCGTAATCTTTAAACACTTTCTCTAAATCGGGGACAATACCGTCGATGGCCATGTGGCTTTGTTTATGTAATTCAACATATTTTAAATCCTTGCGAGCGAAGAAATCCTTTTCGTTTTTACGCAACATCAATACATCGCGCTCTAACTCAAGCACACTTTGAGCGGCATGCGAGAGCTCCGACTTAACCGAATTTGAATGGAGTTGTAATCCAAACATGGCAACTAATGCCGAAATAGACACAGCTGCGCTGAGTAACAACTTTGAGCGGATTAGCATAGAAAGTCCCCGAATAAATAACCTATCTTAAAAAGATAGCTGCAAATTAAGCCTTTAACAGCGCCAGTGTAGCAATACATGAAAAGTTCATATCAAATACTCTGATAGCTTGTTGATTAAAAGCTCACATATCGAAAGCACCTCATTATTTCTAGCTTAGTTCATCAAGATACTGTCGGCATATTTTACAAAGTAATGCGTGTTAACCTTGGTAACGATACCGTTTAAACGCCGATAAAAACGTTAAAGTACCAATTGGTATAAAATGAATAACTTCATCAACTTAACTGTAAATTTCGCGCGGATTCTACTACAGATTACAAAAATGTTACGCTGAATAATGAATCTTAATAAAATATATTTTTTACGACTCCAAACCTTTTGCTGCATTCAGTGCGTCAAAACTACAACACTTAATAATTATGGCAGGGAATGACAGTGACAGCAGGGATACTCCCACTCAATAGCGCAATGTCTGACTTTGAACTGGCCACCTTAGCCAGCCAAGGAAACAGAACCGCCTTTAAATTGCTGTATCAAAGCCATCACCAACGTATCTATGCCCTATCACTGCGCCTTTGTGGTCATAAAACCATGGCGGAAGACATTACCCAAGAATGCTTTATTTTAGTGTGGCAGAAGTTGCCGCAATTTCGAGGTGAGAGTCAGTTTTCCACTTGGTTACACAGTATTTGTGTCAATCAAGCCTTGAGCAGTATCCGTAAACAACAATCATTTTGGGCACGATTTATCCCGCTGGAAAATGAAACTGAACCTATGAGTTCAGATGAAAGTTATAGCGGATTAGACAAGTTGATTTTCAAACTGCCGCAGCGGGCTCGCATAGTGTTCGTACTCTGCGCCATTGAAGGTTATCAACACGATGAAATCGCTGATTTACTTGGCATTGCGGTCGGTACTAGCAAGACCCAATACCATAGAGCTAAGCAACTACTACAGGAGATGCTGTAATGACATTAACGCCGCTTTCCCGTGAACAACAGCTTGAGCAACTGATCGATAGCGCCCCCAAAGAAATGTCGCCCAGCCATGATCTGTGGCAGGGCATTGAAAAGCGCATGGACAAACCGCTTATGTCGCAAACGCGCCAATCCCAGCACGGCAGACTGTGGGCAATAGCCGCCTCCTTTATCCTTCTGGTGGCATTGGGGTATACCCAATTACCCTCTTTCAATCCATTAACCACGCAGCAGACAGAGCTTGCTCAGAACTCAGCTATGCCAGCGCAACCAGGGGATGCGGCCTTACAATTATTACTCACTCAAATTGCAGCATCGCACCAAGTGCAAGTGGATAACCTAGAGCAAACAACGAATGCACTAGCTTGGCAGACCAGCAGCTTTAGCGCGCCCGTTGAGCAAGGTTTGGCTGAACTAAGACGGGCGGCAACTCAGATTTACCAAGCTTTACAAGCAAATCCAACCGATAAACAACTTTGGCAACTCTGGCTTTGGGTGCAGCAGCGTGAGCTCGACCTATTACAACAGGGCCAAAAATTACCCATTAAAAACTCGACACAAGGAAATACCCTATGAGTAACCTCAATCTCACTAAAACCAGTCTATTAGTTTCGACACTCTATTTAGGTTTAATGGGCAATGTGTTCGCAGCGCAAAGCGTTGATAAACAGCTCAGTATTGGCAGCGACACCCAATTGCAGATCAAAGTCCAGCGCGGCGATGTGACGATTCAAACCTGGGATAAGAGTGAAGTCAGTGTCACAGGCACACTCGATGAATTGAGTGAAGGTTTTGTGTTCGAGCAACAGGGAAACAGTCTGAATATCGAAGACAAGATGCCTCGCCACTATAATGGCAATAATGACAAGGGCTCGCAGCTTACCATTAAAGTACCAAAAATAGTAAAACTCAATGCAGACACTATTTCAGCGAATCTGCAAGTTGCCGAAGCCCAAGGTGAACTCGATTTAAATACCGTCAGTGGCGATATAAAAGCTAACAACCTCAGTGGTAAACCTGAGTTAAATACCGTCTCTGGCGATATCACAACCAAAGCACTTGATGGGAAAATCAAATTAGAAACCGTATCCGGCACGATTCAAGACACTGACAGCAAAGGGGAAATGAACTATCGCCTCGTAAGTGGTGACTTAAAAAGTCAAACTAAGGCCGAAAAAGTGATGGTTGAACAAGTTTCTGGCGAAGTGAATGCTAACTTTAGCCTCGCAAAGGAAATCGTACTCAGAACCGTCAGCGGTGACTCAAAAGTATCACTGGCGAAAAACTTCAACAGAGCCAATTTAGAAAGTGTGAGCGGCGATATCATAGTGACGTTTGCCGATATGCCAGATGCCAGCTTTGACTTAGACGGTGGTCCTGGTGGCAAGATCAAAAACACCTTAACCCAAGATGAGCCTAAAAAGCAGAAATACGTGCCACGCGCCGAGTTATCATTCCAAACAGGCTCTGGTGCAGCCAACGTGAAGATGAATACCATCAGCGGTCATCTGATTTTAAAGAAACAGTAATAAAAGCTATTTAGCACAAATAAAAAATGCCGCCAAAGTAAAACTCGGGCGGCATTTTTTATATCAAACTCATCAGACTGAAGCTATCTCTTCAGCCGTCAAATATCGCCATTCACCCAGTGCTAAGGTGGGGTCTAATTCAATTTGCCCTACACTTTCACGATGCAACCCTTGCACATGATTGCCCACAGCGGCAAACATACGCTTCACTTGATGATACTTACCTTCGGTGATGGTTAATCGCACTAATTGTGGATCAATAATCTCCAGTAACGCTGGCTTAGTTAGACCATCTTCACCGCGCAATTCAACGCCAGCGGCAAATATTGCAATCAAGCCCGTATCCACAGGATCGGCGAGTTGCACTAAATAGCGTTTACCGCATTCTTTCTTCGGTGAGGTGATTTTATGCGACCACTGGCCGTCGGTCGTGATCAGCACTAGCCCTGTGGTATCGGCATCTAAACGCCCAGCAATGTGCAAGGTTTCAGGCTTGGGTACATCCACTAAGCTCAATACTGATGGATAGGTTTCATCAATCGTTGAACAAATCGTATCGACTGGTTTATTGAGCATTAAATAACGTACGCCCACTAAGGCAATCGGCTCGCCCTCAAGGCAAACACGCATATCTTCAGTCACTTTAAAACCCGAGTCTTTGACGACTATGCCATCGCAAGTAATGTCACCGCGATGCAGGGCTTTTTTCGCTAATGAGCGAGTCAGTGGGGTACTCTCACAGATAAATTTGTCTAAACGCACGTTAATACTCAACTTCAATAAAGAAAACTGCCATATTATGAGGCCGGCCACTTCAAAGGGCAAAGAATTGCTGCTCAGCACACGATGTGTTTCTGTTTAGCCCTTACGCATTAACGACAGTCACCCTAGGGAAAGATGACATGACTGAATTCCAAAAGATGATCACAGGCCAAGAATATGATTGCCTTGCCTGCGAACTATTAAGTTTACGAGCTCAGCAGCAACGGCTGAATCGACAATTAAATCAAATAATTGACCAAGATACCCCAGAGTACAGCCAACTCTGCCAGCAGCTCATTCCCCATAAATCATCAGCCGCAACGATATCCACGCCGATTTTTATCAGTTATGGCGCCAACCTATCCCTTGCTGACAAAGTGTTTATCAATGTGAATGTCACCTTACAGGATAATGCGCCCATTTCTATTGGCGAGCAGACCATGGTCGGCCCCAATGCACAATTTTATACCTCGAGTCACCCACTCGATGCCGAGCTGCGTTGCTCAGGTATAGAAACAGCGAAAGCAATTAGGGTCGGTAAACGGGTATGGATTGGTGGCGGCGCTATCATAATGCCAGGCGTCACTATTGGTGATGACGCCATCATAGGCGCAGGTGCTGTAGTCACAAAAAATGTGGCCGCCAAAACCGTGGTCGCTGGTAACCCCGCGAAGCCGATCAGGCAGCTAATTTGATCGCGTGTAAAAAAGAGAAAGCTAAGTGCTCGCTTACCTCAAAAGGCTTGCATACGGTAACTTTGCCGCTAATGAGCTTAAGACTGTAATTGGTAACCTTTAGTTACATATGACTCAAGATAAATCCGCGATAAACACTGTAATGACCTTGTTTAGATTCCTAGTAAGGCATTAACATAGTTCATTGCGCCTGAAGCGATCCCATTTTGCAAAAAATAACAGCCCCAATAATGGGCACAATAATAAACTCGAAGGAAACGACATGAGAAAAGTACTCATTGGGGGACTGTGTGCCTCACTTATCGCAGGCCTGACTGCCTGTAATGACAAGCCAGCCGACGTTAAAGTACCTGAAACCGCTAAAACAGCCACCGCAATTGCTGTAACTCAAGTACTGGGTTCTGGTATTGAATTCGCTAATTTTGATAAAGCGGTTCGCCCACAGGACGATTTCTACAAATATGTTAACGGCACTTGGTTGAAAAACACTGAGATCCCAGCCGATCGCACTAGCATTGGCGCTTTCTACGATTTACGTGAAAAATCACGTGACGATGTAAAAGCCATTATCGAAGAAGTGGCAGCAACGCCCAATCTGGCCGTTGGCACAGACGAGCAAAAAGTGGCCGATTTATATCGATCATTTATGGATACTGACACACTCAACAAACTGGGCGTGACACCAATCCAAGGTGAGTTCGATGCCATTAACGCTTTAAAAGATAAGAATGAATTGGTGAAGTACTTCGCCCACAGCCAAATCGCTGGTGCGGGTACACCTATGGCATTTTATATCGATATCGATGCGAAAAACTCTAGCCGTTACGCGACTCATCTCTATCAATATGGCCTAAGCCTGCCAGAAAAAGACTACTACTTTAACGAGTCAGAACGCTTCGTTAATATCCGTAAGGCTTACCTAGCCCACATAGAAAAGATGTTTACTCTTGCGGGTCTTGCTAATCCTAAAGCCAGCGCTGAGTCTATTCTTGCCCTAGAAACGGCCATTGCCTCTAAGCATTGGGATGTGGTTGAAAACCGCGATAGCACGAAAACTTACAATCTATATCAAGTGAAAGATCTGCCAACATTGGCACCGGATATCGATTGGACTGTTTACTTAACAGCGCTGGGTGCGGATAAGCAAACCGACATCATTGTTAACCAGCCTAGCTATATCCAAGGTCTGAACGAGGTGTTAAAAACGACCGATTTAGCTACTTGGAAAACCTACATGCAATGGCAAGTGCTGACGCATGCAGCGAACTATTTGAGTGAAGCGCTGGACAACGAAAACTTCGATTTCTTCTCTAAAACCTTAAACGGTCAAGAAGAGCAAGAACCACGTTGGAAACGCGGCGTAGCCTCTGTTAACGGTATGCTGGGTGAAGTTGTCGGCAAAGTGTACGTTAAACGTCACTTTACGCCTGAAGCCAAAGACCGCATGCAAGCACTGGTGGAAAATCTTCGTGGCGCTTACGGCGAGAGCATCAAAGATTTAACCTGGATGAGCGACAGCACTAAAGTGGCTGCGGCAGATAAGTTAGCAAAATTCAACCCGAAAATCGGTTACCCGAACAAGTGGGAAGATTACAGCAAGCTGAGCATTAAAGCTGACGACTTAATCGGTAACGCTATTCGTGCCAGCGAAGTTGAACATGCTAAGTCATTAGCCAAACTGGGCGCGCCAATCGACAAAGACGAATGGCACATGACCCCACAAACGGTTAATGCTTACTACAACCCAACCATGAACGAAATCGTCTTCCCTGCGGCCATTCTGCAACCGCCATTCTTCAATTTGGCGGCTGATGATGCAGTCAACTACGGTGGTATTGGTGCCGTTATCGGTCACGAAATGGGCCATGGTTTCGACGACCAAGGTGCTAAGTTCGATGGCGAAGGCAACATGCGTGACTGGTGGACTGAGCAAGACTTGAAAGAGTTCTCTGCCCGCGGCCAAGCGCTGATTGCACAATACGACGGTTACTTTGTGTTTGACGATTTGCACGTCAACGGTGGTTTAACGCTAGGTGAGAACATTGGTGACTTATCAGGTGTGACTATCGCATACCGCGCCTATAAGAAATCACTCAATGGTCAAGAAGCGCCGGTCATCGATGGCTTAACGGGCGATCAACGTTTCTTCATCGGTTTCACTCAAATTTGGCGCGCGAAAGCCAAAGAAGAAGCGATGCGTAACCGCGTAGCGACCGATCCACACTCACCTGCGGAATTCCGTGCTCTGGGTGCTCTGTCTAACATGCCTGAGTTCTACACCACATATGATGTGAAACCCGGTGATGCTATGTATATCGCACCAGAAAAACGCGTAAAAATTTGGTAAGCCAGATTTAAATCGCCGCTCGGCTGCATAAGCTGAGCAACAACAATGGCGCTCACTGTCACAGGTGGCGCCATTTTTTTTGGCTAAACTCCTCAATCCTGAGTGATGAATGTGAACCCATGCGCAAGATGAACAAGTCTTAATGATTGATTCAGCTTTAATTAAGCAAAAGAAGCCTATGGTGGATGGGTGACCTGTACAACTCACCCATAAGGAAGTAGGCCGCATGACTAAGTTATTTCGTACCTTTTTTATTTTTCTACTCTTATTATCGAGCCGCGCTGGTGTAGCAAATTCTCTCGACGTCAGTGACACAAAAACAGAACGTGGTAATTACAGTGCAAGACAGGCACAAAGCCACGATCTACAAGGTCTATACGCACTCAGCAGTCAGACCTTTGATGCGCCTCGTCAAACCTCGAATGACTTATCCGTTCTCCATCACCAAGCCTATGATGCTCAGGCTGAGCTGGCTCAGTTGCTTACCCGAATTGGCCATCATTCACAGACGCAAGTGATTATTCCTCCGGTGAAAAGTTATCAAAGAGCTGCCGACAAAGTGGCGACAAAATTTAACGGTGATGCCAGTCAAATCACCGACCTTGCAAGGGCAAGTATCGTGACCGACAGCATTCAAGATCTGATGAAGGCTTATCAAACTTTGAACGAACAGACCCAAGTGGTAAAACAAAAGAACCGCTTTGCTGAACCTAAAGCATCTGGCTATCGCGATCTCAACTTGCTGGTACGTTTACCCCAATCTGGCATGATTGCCGAGGTGCAATTACACTTGCAGGATATCGCCGATATCAAAAGTGGCCCAGAGCACAAGGTATATGAAAAAGTGCAAAGGATTGAAGCCAATGCCCGTAAACAGCAAAGATCACTCAGTGAATTTGAGCTGGCACAGATTGCCCAATTACGCCAAGAATCACACAAGCTGTACCACAAAGCATGGCTTAACTATAAGCGAGTCGATGAAGCCAGTTTATTAAGAGTCTCAGTCGCTTAACCCACAACCGCTTCCACTGTTGCGCTGGTCTCCTGCAAAGGTGCCAGCGCTTTTTTTATATTTTACAGCGCCTGAAAAACCATATTAAAAATCAGCTGAAAAAAAGCACTCTCTCGCATCGAACGTCTTTTTAAGTATATAATCCCGCGCCATAGCCATATCAGCAGGAAACGCCATGCACGACATCATTGAGCAACTCCAAGAACGCAGTGAAACTGTTCCTGTACCACTCGAATTACCCACATTTGAGCAGCTCGTCGAAGTCGAAGAGCAAATCCTGATTTCATTACCACGGGAGCTAAAAGAATACCTGCTGTATGCCAGTGATGTGATTTACGGCACGATAGAGCCAGTAACCGCATCGGATCCTTACTCACACACTTATCTGCCTGAAGTCACTTGTTATGCTTGGTCTATCGGCATGCCAAGGGACATGATTGCCATTTGTCAGCAGGGCGATGCTTTTTACTGTATCGACCAAGATGGCCAAGTGCATTTCTGGAAAAACGGCGGCTTTACCGATATCTATTGGGAGTCGTTCTGGGAATGGGTTGAAGAAATCTGGCTAAAGATTAAATACTAATTTTACTTTTATTGCATTGAGAACACGATTATGTCTAAAAACATTGGCTTGAATGCCATCGAAATTAGCTACTTACGCCAATCATTGAGCTTAAGTGCGGCTCAAGTTGGCACGCTAACTAACCATAGCGAAGCCGATGTATTAGCCTGGGAAAGTGGCGAACAAGCAGCACCTGAGCTGGCGCAAAAGAAACTGCTTGATATTGATGACATCATTGAGATGCAAGTGCTCAACACCTGCGATGGTATCGAAGAACTATTTAAAAAAGAACCTAAGCGTCATTTAGCTTTTGTGGTGTACCCCACTCAAGCCATTTACACTCAATACAACCCCGAATTTTTAAGTTCATTGCCTTTTACTGAGCTGTACAACACGGCAGCTTGGCGCATCAAGAAAGAGTGCAAACTGGTCCTAGAAGTCGACGTCAGCTTAGTCGCACTGGACGTGGAAGCCTATAAAGCCTTCCGTGAACCGACCAAAATGAGCGAAAGCCGTGAAAGCCGTGCTAAATGGGCCGCAACTCAACTATAAGCATGCAAATCCAGAAGCTTAGTACTCGCATTAACAGTAAGGGCAGATATCACTATCTGCCCTTTTCATATTCTCATAATGATTTTCAGATAATCAGTGACTTAGAATGATTATCCCTTAGCGGCCACCACAGCATCCATCTTCTGTAAAGCCGATTGACGCGACGGCAGCGCAGACAACCTATCGCGATAAGCGGCGAGTTTAGGTGGAATGGCTTGTTCAAACAATGTGCCCCACATTAAGGTATGGGCCAATAAAATATCCGCCACCGAAACGTCATCACCGAGCAAAAAATCACTTTCAGGCAACATGGCTTCGGCCAATGCAGCCGCCTTATCAAACTCCCATACCGCACAAGGCATGATCTGCGGATGACGCTGCTCCTCCGGTAAAGCAAACTTATGCTTACCCAAAGTCCAAAGCGGCTGCTCAAGCTCAGTAATGATGAAGCTCACCCATTGATGGTGCAAACCCGATGCGTTACTCCCCGCGGCTGGCAACAACTGACCCTCGCCATACTTTTCTGCTAGATAAAGGCAAATCGCCGCTGATTCAGATAACACTAACTCAGCATCCGTTAGCACAGGCACTTTACCGCAGGGGTTTATCGCTAAAAATGCCGCGCTGCGATGCGCACCCTTAGTCATATCCACAAAGGAAAAATCCCAATCAACGCCCAACTCTTCCAACACCCAAGCAACTCGTAATGCGCGACTGCGCGGTGTGCCATATAAAGTGATCATTGCAACGTCCTTTTAGTCCGGTTAATTCGTGTCCTAACGAAGATACACTGAGTTTGAGTTAGTGCAAATCTGCCCATAAAAAACGGCGCTTAATGCGCCGTTTCGATTTCACTACACTTTGATATAAAGTACTTAGCTATAAAGCACGTAGGCTTAATATTAGAAGTTCATAGTGAGTTTAGTGTAGATGTAGCGACCCATAGGGTTATGTACTGAGGTCACGTAACCGTAGAGGTCGGTATCGCTATCACCGATAGCAAATGATGGCTCTTCGTCAAATACGTTGTTCACGCCTAGTGTCAGCTTGAACATCTCATTGAAGCGATAAGTACCTGACATGTCGACTAATATTTGAGCATCAATTGTACGAGTTTTGTCAAAATCCTCAAATTCACCGATATAACTCAAGTTTATATTGGCGGCAAAGTTATCCATAGTCCAGTTGGTTGTCGCTAACCAACGGTTCTTCGGATACTTATACTCTCCGGTATAATCGACCACTTGATGAGTATCATCTTTTTCAAAGTTATGCAGATAACTCCATTCAAGACCGAACTTAAGGTCGCCATAACTATCGAGTTCGAGGCCATAATGGGTCGATACATCCATACCCTGAACTTCTTGCGAACCTAAGTTAACAAAGCTTGAATGGAGCACATCAATAGTACCGAATGTTTGACCGGGTTGGGGGGCTAAGCGCACACACACTGTACTGTTCTGATCGTTACAATGAGCATCATAAATATCCTGCAGTAACAACTTATCGATTTTATTATCTTGAGTGATGCTGTAGATATCGAAACCAATATCGAACTTCTGGCTTGGTGCCCAGATCATGCCGACGTTCCAAGTCTCAGACTCTTCCGCTTTTAGATTAGGATTACCTGCAAATTCAGTAGTAAAATCTGATTTAACACAATCAAGGCCATCCGCATCACAACGATACTTATCTTTTAAAAAACTACTCTCATCTGATGGGCCTAAACCAATTTGTGCCAATGAAGGCGCACGGAACCCTGTTGACCATGAAGCACGCGCCGTTATCTCATCACTAATACCCCATTGGAAAGCAATCTTAGGATTAGTGGTTGAACCAAAATCACTGTAATGATCATATCGACCCGCAAGTTGCAGCTCGAAGTTATCCGTTACTGGGATAGAAAATTCAGTATACGCCGCCCATTGATCGCGATCGCCCTTCGCAGACACAGCTTCGGTACCAAAAATCAATCCACGTTGAAATTGCTCATCAGGCTCGTCGCTAATAGCTTCTTCACGGTATTCAACTCCAGCCGCCATCATGATATCGCGATCAGCAAGGGTAAATGCTTGACCTGAGATATTCGCGGCATAGGCGGTCATTGTGGACAGACCTTGGCGCACTAGACTGGTGGTAATATCATCAATGACATCTTGGGAGTTCATGGTGCCACCGAAAGGATTGTAGCGACCTGCATCGATTTCACGTTGCAAGTAATCGGTTCTGACCCAACCTTGGCTGCGATCACCCGTTTGAGTGGACTCACTGCGACCTTTTTGCACCGAAGCTTCCCAATCCCAATCTTTAACTACGCCACGCAAACCTGCGACTAAACGTAAAGTATCGGATTCAATATCCCAACGACGCGCACCCGCATCAACGGTGCGGAAACGACCGATTTCAATATCTTTCCCCCACGGGTTATTTGGATGACTACCTGGTACAGTTAAGCCTGCTTTCTCATCAAGTGGCGTCGGCGCACCGCCCGCTTCCGATGTGTTGTGCTGGGCAGCTAACTCTAGGAAGGCGGTTAAATCATCATTAAAGTGATATTCGAATTGACCAATAGCCCCCACACGTTCAGCGGCAGGCACAACAAGGTTATACGGTCCATAATCAAAGACACAAACTTCACCGTCTATATTGCGATCTGCAGGGCAAGCTGGGTCAACTGTCTGCACCCCATCAACATAAAAATACCCCGGGAAACCTCGGGAAGAACGCAAATCCTGGCCACCATAAGGTGTCTGATCTGCAGTTCCAAAACGGCCTAAATCCGTTGCAGCTAAAGTATCATTTTTAAAATAGTCGAGAATGATAGAGGCACTGCCCTTATCTGATTTCATCCCCCAAACCATGTTCGCCGTAGTTTCATTGTAACCCGTACCTGAAGCATCACCGTAGCCTAGGTTGACTTCAATGCCCTCAATGTCTTTCTTCAGGACAATGTTGACCACACCGGCAATCGCATCAGAGCCATAAATAGCCGATGCACCGTCCTTGAGTATGTCGATACGTTCGATCGCTGAAACAGGGATATTATTGATATCAACGAAAGAATTAGTAATACCTTCAGCAAAAGCACTCGCAGCAACCCGGCGGCCATTAATTAACACTAAGGTCGCATCAGGACCTAAACCACGCAAACTGATAGACGCGCCACCGTTGGCAGTTGAGTCTTGGCTATTACCACGGGTAGAAAACGCACCAGCACCGTTCGCAGGCATACGTTCGAGCAATTGCTGTAGGTTATCGAACCCCATATTAGCAATATCGTCTTTGCTGATCGATTGGATCGGGGAAGGGCCTTCGATATCTGTACGTTTAATACGAGAACCCGTTACTTCAATACGTTCAACTTTTTCTGCGCCTTTATCGGCTGCATGGACTACTGTTGGCGCAAATGCTAAAGCAATCGCGATGGCACAAGCACTGGGTAGAATCTGAGGTCTGTTCATACATATCCCTTGTTTTATCTATTTTATTAAAATTATATTAACCATTAGAAAACCATAAATTAACAATACACAAGGTAATGAGTTACAAACCAAAGTCAATGGGATCACAATGAAAGTTAAACTTTTGTTACATGTTGAGACAATATGCTTTCCTTCTGCGAGAATCAAAAAGGTCTAGGCACTAGAACATTCCACTCACGTGACAAATCGTGATGCTTGAATATCAGAATTTAAGGAAAAAACATGGAAGACAAGATCATTCATCGAGCAGAGTTTGCGGCTAATCTAGGTTTGTATTGGTTGCTTTCAGGGGCCGCCTATTTCAGCCTCAGCATAGTCGGCATTCCCTTGTTATTACTTTGGTTCCCAATCGGGCTGTGGGGAACCCGCCGCTATATTCGCAATATGAGTGCCGAGCTCACCAGTAATAAGCTGATTGTGCGCCGAGGAATATTAACCCGCACCGAAAACTCTGTGCCTTTGGACAAAATTACCGATATGGCATTGATCCAAGGCCCAATTATGCGCCTATTTGGTCTGCATAAACTCACGGTAGAAACCGCAGGGCAATCGGGCGCGGGTGCCTTGATAAGCTTAGTCGGCATAGTTGATGCGCCTCAATTTAGAACCCGCGTATTAGAACAAAAAGAGCGTCTTGCTATGCCCTTACATTCAACGAGCCCATCGGTACAACCTGATGATGCGTTATTACAAAACGTAGTCGAAATCGCAGCAAGCCTAAAACGAATTGAAGCCTTGCTCAGCCAACAATTAAATAGATAAATTAAATAAAACGACTTTCAGTTCAATCACTTTACCTTTAATGTTGAACAACTATCTTAGCGTTAGCTCAGCTTTAACTTGAGTACAGCCTTAACATAAGGGCGTGTTCGATTCCCAAGATTAATTTTCAATAGGTATTTTTGATAACGACATGACAGAATCCTCGGTAACCTCTTCTTCATCCTCTTGGATGACGCACCTGGCGCTTGGCATTAAAGCTATGGGTCCTGGTGTGCTTATGGCCGCAGCGGCGATTGGCGCATCGCATTTAGTTGCCTCGACTCGGGCCGGCGCCGAATTTGGCTGGCAATTAGCATGGGTGATTTTAGGGGTGAATTTACTTAAGTATCCTTTCTTTGCCGCTGGCGCACGCTACACCGCCGCAACAGGTGAGAGTTTACTGCACGGTTACCTCAAACAGGGCCGAGGTTATTTACTGCTATTTACGGGACTGAATGTGATAGCCGCCGTTGCCAGCACTGCGGGTGTTTGCATGCTCACCGCCGCTATGTTGACCCAATTTATTCCGCTTCCCATCGATTGGTTAGCCCTATTGGTATTGCTAAGTTCTTTGGCTTTGCTGATCTTAGGCCATTATCAACTGCTCGATAGACTCACTAAGATCATCATGTTCGCCCTAACCTTAACCACATTAATTGCCGTGGCCTTAGCTTGGGATCATGCTCAACCATTAGCGAGCAATTTTGCCTCTCCTTCACCTTGGCAATGGGCCCATGTGGGATTCCTGGTCGCCATGATGGGCTGGATGCCAGCACCGATTGAAGTCAGCGCTTGGAATTCTCTCTGGTTGCTCGAAAAACAAAAAAGCCAGACGGTCACGAAAGCGCAGGCACTGCTCGACTTTAACTTAGGCTACATCATCACTGCGATCCTCGCGATCGTGTTTCTGTCCTTGGGCGCCTTAGTGATGCACGGCAGTGGTGAGCACTTTTCCGATTCGGGCGCGCAATTTGCTAATCAATTGATCAACCTTTACAGCCAAGTGATGGGCGGCGAGAGTCGTTATCTTATTGGTGTTGTGGCATTTCTGTGTATTTTCAGCACAACAGTAACAGTGATCGATGGCTACAGCCGCACCTTAGATATGGGCTGGCAATTACTCACCTCAAAGGCCAGTTCAGACAAACGCCTCACAGGGATCATGCTCGCCATCAGTGCCTTTGGCTTATTGCTGATCCTCTTCTTTAAAGGCGCACTGTTGCCGCTACTTGAGTTTGTGATGATTTTGGCCTTTATGACCACTGTCATTTTTGCTTGGTTAAACTACCGCTTAATGACCAGCAAACAGCTCCCCGAAGCCGATAGGTATGGCACTAAGATGAAGCTACTCTCTTGGTTTGGCCTAAGTTATCTGCTGATTTTCGCGGCACTGTTTATCTATTGGTACAACGTCATTAAAGGTTGATTGCTAAGATGGCATGACAGCTATTTATGCCAGAATCATAAATAGCATTCGCTACGCTGCGTTAAATTCCGGCTAAATTCTGCTTTTGAGGCGGTTTGGGTATATAATACCGCCTCTTAAACCAGACAGCGCAGCCGCGCCAAGAGATGACCATGATTAATAATGATATTTTGCGCCGTTTGCGCTTCGTGTTTGATTTCAACAATGCCAAAATGATTAAAATTTTTGCCAAAGCTGGAAGAGAAGTGCCAACAGAAGAGATCATTGCTCTGCTGCACAAAGAAGAGGAAGAAGGTTACAAAGCCTGTAATGACACCACTTTATGTCAGTTCCTAGACGGCCTTATCATCGAAAAGCGTGGCCTACGTGAAGGTGCAGAAATTCCAGCGCCAGTATCGCGTTTAAACAATAACTTAATCTTCAAAAAGCTCAGAGTGGCACTCGAAATGCGTGAAGAAGACATAGTTGCAGCCTTGGCTCTAGCCGAAGTGCAAATGTCAAAATCAGAACTGAGCGCGCTGTTCCGCAATCCGGATCATAAGAATTTTAAAGAGTGTGGCGATCAAATCCTGCGTAACTTTATTCGCGGCTTATCACTTAAGTATCGCGGTGAATAACGCAACACATCAGTTTTTCATATCAAACGCAGCTTAGGCTGCGTTTTTTATATCCGATTTAGCTATACCTAAAGCTGCTTAGGCATAAACAACAGCATAACAATTCCATCTGAAGTACCTCATAAATCCTGTTTAAAACAGCGGACTTTTTTACTGCTGCAAAAAAAACCACAAATACCTCGTTCCACGGACAACAAAGATCACATTTCATGATAACCTTACGTGACTTACAGCACGTATTGACCACTTAAACAATAACTCAAAAGGTTACCCATGGACGATAATAAACGCCCCCTCTATCTTCCGTTTGCAGGACCTGCCATTCTTGAAGCCCCACTGATTAACAAGGGCAGTGCATTTTCTGAAGAAGAGCGTATTTTCTTTAACCTCGAAGGCTTAGTTCCCTATGCCATTGAAACGATTGAGGAGCAGGCTTCCCGCGCCTACGATCAATTTAGAAGTTTCAATAACGACTTAGACAAGCATATTTACCTACGTAATATCCAAGACACTAACGAGACCTTATTTTATCGTCTAGTGCAAAATAATATCAGCGAGATGATGCCCATCATCTATACGCCGACGGTAGGTTTGGCTTGTGAACGTTTCTCGAAAAACTACCGCCGCAACCGTGGTTTGTTTATCTCCTATCCGAACAAAGATAGGATCGATGACATTCTCAATAACTCGACTCGCCAAAAAGTTAAAATCATCGTTGTTACCGACGGTGAACGTATTTTAGGCCTTGGCGATCAAGGTATTGGCGGCATGGGGATCCCTATCGGTAAGTTGTCACTCTACACTAGCTGTGGTGGCATCAGTCCGGCTTATACTCTGCCTATTACATTAGACGTAGGCACAGATAATCCGCAGTTATTAGAAGATCCTATGTATATGGGCTGGCGCCATCCGCGCATCGGTGGCGAAGAATACGCCGAGTTTATCGAAGCCTTTATGCAAGCCGTACATGTGCGTTGGCCAGACACTTTGATCCAGTTCGAAGACTTTGCCCAAAAGAACGCCATGCCGATCTTAGAGCGTTATAAAGATCGCTATTGCTGCTTTAATGATGATATTCAAGGTACCGCCGCCGTTGCCGTCGGTTCATTGCTGGCCGCTTGTAAAGCTGCAGGTACTGAATTAAATCAACAACGTATTGCCTTCCTTGGTGCGGGTAGCGCGGGTTGCGGTATCGCCGAAGCTATCGTGGCGCAAATGGTGTCCGAAGGGATCAGCGACGAGCAAGCTCGTACGCAAGTATGTATGGTTGACCGTTGGGGCTTATTGCTAGACAACATGCCTAACCTGTTGCCATTCCAGCAAAAATTGGCGCAGAAATGCACCAATATCCAAAACTGGAGTAATTTCAGCGACAATATTTCGTTATTGGATGTAGTTAACAACGCTAAGCCAACCGTGCTGATTGGCGTGTCCGGTGTACCGGGTCTGTTCACCGAAGAAATTATTCGCGCTATGCACAGCCATTGTGCCCGCCCGATTATTTTCCCACTGTCGAACCCAACCAGCCGTGTTGAAGCGACGCCAAAGGACATTTTGCATTGGACCTCAGGTCAAGCACTCGTCGCCACGGGTAGTCCGTTCGAGCCCGTTGTGGTCGATGGTGAAACCTATGAGATTGCCCAGTGTAACAACAGCTTTATCTTCCCAGGTATTGGCTTAGGCGTTTTAGCCTCTGGTGCCCGCCACGTTTCCGATGCCATGTTAATGGCATCAAGCCGCGCACTTGCAGAATGCTCGCCACTGGCAATCGACGGTAGCGGCCCATTATTACCTAAACTGGAAGATATCCACGCGGTCAGTAAACACATCGCTTTCGCCGTAGGTAAAGTCGCAGTTGAACAAGGTTTAACGCTGCCAATGAGCGATGAAATCTTACAACAATCAATTGAAGGCAATTTCTGGAGTCCAGAATATCGCCGCTACAAACGCACTTCGTTCTAAGCATAACGTTGCCGCGACTTAAGTCGTGGCAACGCAGCTTTAGCTAAGGGTTTGTGCCAGCAAAAAGCCCGTCACTGCAAAGTGACGGGCTTTTTAATTTTCAGACTCAGCGCTTATTTCAATAAAAACTAAGGCGCCATCACCTGTTTAAAGCTATTGAGCATAGAGCGATCGGTACGTGCTTTTTTCAATTTGCGTAGACTTTCTTTGAGCGACTCATCGGCTAAACGGGTGAAGATACCGTTATATTCTTGCTCTTGGATTTCACCATCGGTATCGGCCTGCTCAGAAATCTCTTGGGCAACACGGCTCAACTGCAACCAAGCATTCGCAATATAAAAACCGTGGAATGCGGCTTGCTCCATAAGATTACGCGCGCTAGCAGGCAAAGATGCCCAAGCTTGGCTAAATTTGCCCTCTCTGTCTTCCAACAGTTCAGCGCACAGGCTTTGATATGCAGCCAATAATCCATCCGGAAGTTTTGCCATTGGCAGCACTTTATTCGCAACATTGTAAGAAATCTGCTCGGCAGTTTCACGGTAAACAGCTGATAATTCACTCATAAAAAATCTCGATTAACATTCATTCAAAAAATAGACTTAAAACTGACCACTCACATATAAACCATAAACGCCGTTACCTGCTATCGGTGTGACAGTAATTCCTTCATAGGGCTGAGTAAAATACCAACCCGCTAGTGCGCCAATTGCAGCACCCGCTAACACGTCTTCTAGGTAATGTTGATCGCTCGCCACTCGGGTATAGCCAACATACGATGCAGCGACATAGGCGGGTAAACCATATTGCCAGCCATAACGCTGCTGAATAAACGTCGCCGCCATAAAGCTATCTGAAGTATGACCCGATGGGAACGAATCGTCGCCACTACCGTCGGGTCTGTCTTTGCTCACGCCATATTTTAGGCCTTCAACAATTAATCGACTCGATACTGCCGCCTGAATGAGTTGCCAGCTGCCGTCGTAACCGTCTTCATAGAATAATGTCGTGCCCATTGCCGTTGCGGGGAGCAATAAGTGCAATACATCGCCCGAGGTTTCTAAATCTGAACCAGCCCAACTATTGCTGCTTATCATAAGTAGGGCAGCACAAAGTAATTTTTTCAAGGGTGATTCCTTTTTAGAATAATTTTCAAGGCGAAGTTTATACCTTGATCACTAGCCGAATGCAAAATTGAGATACATCTATATTCAAAATGAACAAACAAGTTATGCTAAGCTCATTATTACCTATTGATTTTAATGCGAACAGGAAACCTTTTTTGCTACGTCCATTCCGATACTTATCATTTACCTTGTTGCTGCTCTTGCTGCCGCTCAGCCTCGCTATGGCAGAAGAAAAGACTCAGGTTGATAAAATATTTGAAAGACTTGAAAGCGGTGAGCCCATGACCCGCGAAGCAATTGACAACGATCTTGCGTTATTGAGCAAACTGATTGCAACCGACGATGTACTACGCAATGAAAAGCTACAGCTACTAAAATGCTGGGATCAAAGTGCCGAAACGGATACAGACATAGCACAGGCAGTTAAGAATACGAGTCAAACACTCACCCTTATTCCACCAACGGCTTCCGCGCATTTCATCACCGACCTCATGCTTTGTCATTCTTGGTTTTTGCAGTTAAATGGTGATGTAGATAGCGCAATGGAAGGCTTTAACCTCAGCGTTAAGCGTGCCTATGAGCATGAGGATCTTAAACTCATTGCCGACTCACGCAGCCTTCGCGGCGCTCTGTATTCCTATATTGGCGATTTTTCTGCGGCATTAGACGATCTGATAACTGCACAAGATCTCTACGAGTCACTGAATTTAACCGGCTGGGCTAACATCAATCTTGCCGATATGGCCACCAGCTTTAGACGTTATGGCGATCCCCAAAGTGCAATCCGTTACTACAATAAACTCAAAGCACTCTATTTAAAGAACAATAACCAAGAGCAGGCAATGTATGTCACCTCAGAAATAGGTCTGGCTTTAGATGAACTGGGTGAACATCAACAAGCTATTGATCATTTCTTGCTCAGCTATCAATACTTTAAGGAACATCAGCTAGAAAAAGTGGCCGCCACTATGGCGACGGACATTGCCTTTAGCTTAATCAAACTCCATCGTCTTAATGAAGCGGAAAAATATTTAACTGAAGCCGCAGCTGTGATTAGCGAAAAAGATTATGCCGCTTATAGCTTTATGAAACTCTTTACGGCCAATATCAAGTTTCAACAAGCACGTTATAAAGAAGCGCTTACTGAACTCGAACAAGGGGAAAAAGCCTTTAGAACTCTGCAAAATGATCGGGGACTCACCCAACTATTACAGCTGAAAAGTGATGTCTATGCGGCGATGGATAATTTACCTGCGGCCTATGGCGCACTGCAGGAATTTGTCGCCCTCACCAAAAAAGTCGATGACAACTCCTTCTCTCATCAAACCACAGAATTAAAAGTGAAGTTTGATACCACTAGGATTGAATCTGAAAATCAACGTTTGATTGAAAACCAAAACCTTAAAGAACAAGAACTCGCGCTACTCGAGAAGAATAAATCATTACAACACATTATTTTATTATTGACGGGCTTTATCCTGACAATAGTGTCGATATTTGCGTATAAACAAGTACAGAGAAATCGCCAACTGCAGGTCATCGCCCTCACCGATTACCTCACCAAACTCCCTAATCGTCGGCATATTTATGCCCAAGCCGCGCAGTATTTTCAGCAAGCCTTAAAACAACAAAACCCTTTTTCGGTGATTATCTTTGATGCGGACCACTTCAAGAAAATTAACGATAACTTCGGCCATGAACTGGGCGATCGCGCCTTACTGACGATCGCAAGCGCAGGTAAAGCCCTAACAGGTAATAAAGATCTTATTGGCCGTATCGGTGGTGAAGAGTTTTTAATTCTCTTACCCAACACGGATGCTGAACGTGCTTGTGAACTTGCCCATCAGTTGCAAGCTCATATTAGCCGCCTAGGCGCAGGGGATTTACCCGCTGAACTCAAATTGACTGTTAGCGCAGGAGTCGCAACCTTAGCGCCGCAGCCCAATAGTGACAACACCTATCAAGACAAAGACTTTGCCAGCCTACTGAAACGTGCCGACGACGCCCTTTATGAGGCTAAAAATGCGGGAAGAAATTGTGTTAAAGCCGCCAAAAATGAGGCTGCGAGTGAGAGTTAAACACTTTTATGCCAAAACACTTGATGCTGTAAGGGCGGTGGCAGAGCACCAAACCATGTCTGATATAAACGACTAAATTCCCCTGAGTCTTTCATTTTCTCAAGCTCTGTTTGCCAACTCGTGACCGTGACCGCCGAGGTCCCTTTAGAAAAGGCTAAGTACAGATTAATCTCAGATACGACATACACTTGGCGTATATCGGCCTCACTTGCGCCAACCTCTTCTAATATCTGCTTAACCGCAAGATCCGCTTGGCACCAGAAACGAATTCGAGAAAACAGTAACTGCTTTGCCGATTGCTGTGGAAAACTCGCCACCAGTAAGTTATCGACACCCGCTTGTTGTAACAGCTGTGCTCCAGCGGATTCTCGATAAACCCCGACAATATCTTTAGATTGCAGTTCAGCAAGTTGCTCGAGCACTATGGGATCTGCCGCCCTCGCATACAAAGCAATTTTGCTGGTTGCAATCGGGCCAATGAAATCGAAATGATCTTCACGCTCGTCATTAATAGACGTCGCAAAAAGTAAGACATTCGCCGAAGTATTGGCAATCGAATACGCCCGTGCCCAAGGTAACACCTCGATTTTCTCGCTCTGTCCCAGCCTCGATTGCAGGGTATTCACTAAGTCCACAGCAAAACCATGGGGAACGCCATCTTGCTCGTAACTCATGGGAGGCCAAGCTTCGGTCACCAATTTCAACTTATCAGGCGCAGCAAAAACAAGATTAGGCATTAGGCCTAACAGACTCATCGCAAGAAAAAATGCCCTAGGAGAAAACGCACTCAGCATACTGATACCAAAAGCGAAACATTAAACCTAATCATAGACTCAATCTCAGCTGCAAATAAACATATTGCCTAAAGAAAATCGCGCCTCATTCATGCTCACTGAGTAAACTCGTCCGCAACAAGTGAAAACTTGCTATCATATTGCCACCTAGCCAAGAGCCTCGCTGCAATGAATCCATGTCGACTTTAGCCAATCCAATCCCTAATCAATCCTATGCCAGCACACTGTCGCGGCTCGCGCTGCAAATAAAAACGTGGGGAAAAGCACTCGGATTTGCGCAGGTTGGCATTTGCGATACAGATTTAACGGCCGAAGAAGCCAAACTCCAAGCATGGCTAGACAAAGGGTTTCATGGCGAAATGGCGTATATGGCCACCCATGGCATGATGCGCGCTCGCCCGCAAGAATTGCATCCGGGCACAGTGCGGGTGATATCCGTACGGATGGATTATTTACCACCCGAAGCTGGCTTTGCTACGAATCTCACCGATCCCAACTTAGGTTATATTTCCCGTTATGCGGGAGGTCGCGACTACCACAAGTTGATCCGCGCTCGGCTTAAAAAGCTGGGGGATCAAATCAGTGCAGAGTTAGTTGCGCTCGGTTTCGATGCCGCCGATTTCCGTCCCTTCGTCGACTCAGCGCCCGTACTCGAGCGCCCATTAGCCGAAAAAGCCGGTATCGGCTGGACAGGTAAACACTCACTCATACTCAACCATGAGGCGGGTAGTTGGTTCTTTTTAGGTGAGCTACTGATCAATTTGCCTCTGCCTGTGGATATTCCAATCCAAGAAGGCTGTAACAGTTGCGTCGCCTGCATCACCTCCTGCCCAACAGGTGCAATCGTAGAACCCTATGTGGTCGATGGCAGACGCTGTATTTCCTATCTCACCATCGAGCTGCAAGGCGCCATTCCTGAAGAATTTAGGCCACTCATGGGCAATCGCATCTATGGCTGCGATGATTGTCAGCTCGTGTGCCCTATCAATCGCCAAGCGCCGCTCACCGCCGAAACCGACTTCCACATTCGCCCTCAGTTAAAACAGCCCGACCTTCTCAGCCTTTTTGCTTGGAGCGAGGCCGAATTTCTAAAGCAAACTGAAGGCAGCGCCATTCGCCGCATTGGCCATAAACGCTGGTTACGTAATATCGCAGTCGCACTGGGTAACGCCCCCGCAAGCCCAAGTATTATTGCCGCACTTAACGCCCGCAATAACAGTGACGATATCGATGAGATAGTGAGTGAACATATCGAGTGGGCGCTCAATGCGCAACAATCGCGCCTTGCCGATATCGCAGCAATTGAACAACAAAAAGCACGCCGCAAGACTGAACGCATGGTGCGTATTATCAAAAAAGGCTTACCACGAGATGCTTAACATCTAACAAGGTTATCAATAGCTTACTACTGATTAATTAGCCTAAACTAAGAATCGTTATTCGCTCCGTACGTCTATTGAACCTTGATATTAAACATGGCCAATAGACAGTGGCGTTTCCCTTATTCGCAGCGAATAAAAGACACCGGAGGCATAAACATCCGGTGTCTTTTTACTGAGTAAGCTCAATAAGTTCAGTTAAGAACTCTCACTCAAGCAGTGATATTAACCAAGGCGGCGACGTAGTTCTCGCGTGGCATCGACCATGTTTTTCAATGCAGGTTCAACTTCATCCCAAGTTCGGGTTTTTAGGCCACAATCTGGGTTGACCCATAATTGACGCACGGGTACTTTCTGCGCCGCTTTCTCGATTAACTGCACCATGGCCTCCACACTTGGGATATTTGGTGAGTGGATGTCATACACACCGGGGCCGATTTCATTTGGATATTCAAAATCTTCAAAGGCGTTGAGTAACTCCATCCGCGAACGCGACGTCTCGATTGTGATCAC
>NZ_JAUOEQ010000016.1:0-107032 GCF_031931965.1 Shewanella sp. SP2S2-6
ACTGACTGTATCCCCAAAAAATTGTTTAGCACATTCTCGGCCAAAAAATTCCAAAACAATGTCAGGATGACTGCGCAAGGCTGTACATAAATCCTGCCCACCAAAAACTCTTAGAATAATATCTCGTTCACGAAATAACGCCGCTTGTTTTTCTATTGCATTCTGCAAATGGGTATCATCAACAGAACATTGTACTGCGATGAAAAACACTTCTGTCTTATGTGACCAATCTCCTAATAAAAAAGTTGTGCAAGCTTTTTCCAAATCGTTTCCAGAGTACTTTTTGTAACACTTCGCTTGCCAAGCGTTGTATCTACCGTTTCGCTTTCTGGCAAAAATATCTATTCCTTGCTGAGCTTGTCCTGCTCGACCATACAAACTATGGGATTCCACATCAGCATCTTTGCCAGCCAATCGATAACACAGCTTCTCAAAGTTCTCCCAGCGCAGCTCATCGAACGGTAGCGACTGCGCGGCAGTTTGAACATGAACAAAAGCGGGCACATGGCTTGCTGGTGAAGTAATCGCAGCTTCTCTCGCTTTTTTCAAATCCATTCTTAACTGCAACTCCTTTTATTACGGTTTAATATTCAAACCTCTGCATTTTTGGCTTTTTAAGTCCGAACACAAGATAGCGAATTATGGATACTCAATCGAAAGTGATGATCACTTGTAACCTCTTTCGCGTATCAATAAAGCCTTTTTCACAAATCTGCGCAAGAGAAAGTGACAAGTACAAAAGTTCACATGTTATGGGCGGCAGATTATTTGCTTGGGGAATAGAATATTGCCGATGCCGACACACTGTATTACTGACAATATATTAACTCAATCAATGCAGCAAACCGTCATTGAAATCGGGATGCAGATTCTCGCGCAATAGGTATGTCTTAGCGTACGATGTAAGCTCATCGTACGAGGTATGCTCATCGTACGAGGTATGCAGCTGGCAATATAATAATGGATACCAGAAACAGGCATTAAAACACTAAATATGTGCGCTGTTTAGACATCATTCTTTGAGCCAAGTTGTCTTTATTCCCTTAAAATCAAGGTTCTTCCACTCCTCTTTCCAAAGCTGGAAGTACGGAATATCAGTTGAAGATGGTGCTGGACTACAAGGTGCTACTTTGACAAGAGATGGCATAACCACAGCTTCACCAATCAGCAGAGCTTCGCCAGCACCTAAAGTCGGTAACTTATCACTAAGGTTACCTAGTGTGTCAGGGAGTAAGCGCGATACGTAACTTTGATCGCTTGGATTTGTCAGCCGCATGGCTAGAAAGTTACTGCACTGAGAGAAAATCGTTTCCGAAATCTCGGATGGTCGTTGGCTGGAAAGCAGCAACGTGACTCCGTACTTCCGCCCTTCCTTAGCGATACGCTCAATTGAAAACTTCGATGCACGAAACCTGGCAAGGTCACTTTTTGGAACGTACTTGTGCGCCTCTTCATAGACTAATAGAAGCGGAGCATCATTATTGATAGGCTCGTTTGCTTTCGTTCTCATTACTTTATAGTAATAGCCGTATTCAAAAAGTATGCGGGATATCAGAGAGACTGTAATACTGAGCACCTCAAAAGGTACACCACTTAAATCGACTATTGTGACATTCGATTTCTTGTCTCCATAGCCAAGCAAGCTCATTAATGTGCCTTCAAGTGTCGCGGTATCTGCAGCAGGACCAAACAGGAACTGCAGTCTATCTTGAGCAACCTTTGACTCGAAGCGGGTAAAAAATTTGTCGAGCGATTTATCAGCATAGCTACCGTTCGTAATGCTTTCTCTCTTTGTTAGATGAAAGTCGAGCCGGCTATTGAAATACTTATCCAATCTCTGATCTGCGTTTAATTGAATGCCATGACTCGGGTCAGTTTTACCATCTGTAGGAAGTGAGTAAGAGCTATCGATTATCATATATCGCGACTCGTTTTTCGAGTTCACGGTTTCGTTCTTAATATTGTAAAGCGCGTTTAGCACTTCGCGAATATCGAATTTCAGCGGGCTGTCATAGAATACGAACTTTGCCGCCGCGTTATGCTTCTTTTTGTTCTCTGTGACTAATTGTCGAAAGACAGCAGACTGATTGTAATTGTCACGCTCACCGGTATCCAATAGCACCTCTTCAAGTTCTTCACTGTTCAATAGCCAATATGGAAGAGTTAGTGAGCTTGCATCCAGAAAGTTTGCATTTGGGAATGCTGATTTGTATTCAGAATGGATATCGAAGATAACGACATGAGAATTGTTGAGCGCGTATTCTCCATCTTTCGCATCAACTGCAGACTGAATAATTTTAGCAATTGTGTGTGACTTTCCGGCGCCTGTAGATCCAACAACCGCAATGTGCTTGTTGAAAAAACGATTGCCATCCACTGGCACATTGATTTTATCGTTGGAAACCAGCGAGCTGAATACAAATTTCTTTTTAGACTCAACGGAATCTTCAAAGATTTTTTTAATATCATCTTCCGTTGCTGGCGCCACACCAGTCGGCGGGATAGTTAGTGTTTCACCACCACGGATAAATTTTCCGTCAGCAATGATACCTAGTGGCAATGCTTCTATTATGTGGCGACGCTGTGCCTTATCGTTAACTTCAATGCAAAAGTTTTCAATAATCGCAATTAGAGCACAGTCTTCACTATCAGTAATTCGCAGATAAGAACCGACGCGAATGCTTTTGCCATCGGAGAATGCTGCAATGTCGCTTACCGAGATCTTCACCTTATCAGGGAAGACTGCGATTACTTCAGCCTTTATATCGCTCATGCTTGTATAACCTCTTGAATAAAATAGGAACTACTACTTTTGATCGGCTGATGCGAACTTCCCTTTGGAACTAATGCATCGCCTAAGGGTGCTGTTTTGTAAAGGTCGTAGATCTCGATGACTGAACCCGAAATGGCATCGACCGTTGATGCCAATTTGTCTTCTGAGGGAATAAATTTAACTCTCCAGAGATTTTCCTTAGTTGGATCAGCCACAAGCAATGTTTCCGAAAAATCGGCTCCTTGAAATGGATAGCCGTCATAGAATAGGATGCCTTGTTTCCAAAGATTTGTTTTGAGTTCAATTAATTCATTAGAGGCGAGTCCACGCAATAATACATAAGGACAGAACCGATCTTGCGGAGGGGTTCTCACAAGCTCTTTGTGCGAGAAGAAATCACCAAGTTTTTTGAGCATTCCTGCAGCCTTGTGAATCTCATATTCGCCCTGCATATCAATCACAAAGATTCTTGATGCTTTCGGCATTTTTGGTGTAGTAAATTTAAAGAATTTTTTCCGAGTCATTTTGGCGTAATAATCGGCACCAAACTTTTGTAGCAACCAGTGACTAAAAATCATTTCTTTGCGGTTTGTGGCCTTGATAAACCTAACTCTAGTGATCTTGCGCTTTTCCTCATCAGCCTCCACTGCCAAACTTTGGATCACGTTTATCGCATTTGGATAATAGAATATTTTGGCATCAGCATCTGAGCAGCCTGAAATTTCGTTAATGAGAAGCTGGACGATCTTTTTTTGCTGTTCTTCATACGAAGGTGCATTCACGTCAATATCTAACAGGCCGATGAAACTAGTAAGCTGTGCAGGCGTTATCGAACACTCTTCGTGAACCTTGTGCTCAACCTTCTCGTGCGTATAAGTTAAAAAGTTATCTTTTAAAAAGGCTTCAGTGAGAGGAGTCACAAGCTTGTGTTGCCCACTCTTGTAGTGCCCATAGAGACGATACTTGAAGACTTGGTTACTCGGACAACCTGCTGCATGAAAGTGCCTCAGCATGTGTATCACTGCTTCTTTAATTACGGAATGGTTATATTCAGTTCCTTCGTAGTATTTGCACTGAACAAACGCACTCTCACTCCCGTCGTTCAGGTCTACATCTTCAATACCTTCGACTGTTACACTTGCATTTGCAGAAGCCTCGAGTAAGCGAACGATTGTTTGGTCGAACTGATAAAAGTAACCTTTAATGGTAGCTGTAGCACTACGGTCCTTCATGACTATTCCTTTAACGGCTTTAACTTAGCATGCGAGATTACTAATTCTAACTGGTACGATTTAGTGCTTTTTTCAACTAAAAATGCCAAGCAAACAAAAGTTTCAAGTTTACTTATGTTAATAACATTACACTTTCTAACGAACTGGGCAACATTTGTTAATCTAAAAATTAAAGGAGGTCTATTTTATGGCTGAAAAAATCTGAAAATCGAGCAAATTATTGAAATATCAAACGCATAAGATGTTATGAATCCAGCTTTTCTTTACTAGATGCAAGTGAAATTTGCAATAGATAGCTAATTCTTACTAACTCACGAGTATCTGATAAGTCACAATACTGTTGAAATAGCATCGACACTCATGGTTTAACTTTGTAAATGGAAGCATAAAGTCGCAAACTGATTAGTGGATAAACCTTTTAAAGTTGATGAAATATTTACGTGTTATCAGCCTACACCCTCTCTTTTTTTACAGTTAAGATTTTTTCAATTGCATCTCTGAATCCAGGTTTAAACACAGTCCGACCACTTGAATCAAGCAATTCGCCGCGAGATCCGATACATAGCCCATGTAACTTTAGTACTTCAGGATCAATCGAGGCACTCAAAGCGTTAAGTTCCGAGCTACTAAAGACTAGATTTTGGAAAGGTTTATTTGTACCGTAAGAATTAGAGATTGTCAGAATGCCATCATGTTGTGCTTTTCGGGCTCGCTTAGCCTTGAGTGCCTTTACCTCATTCAACAGCATGTGAACACTCATCCGAGCCACAGGATCTGTAATATCTTCAACCCAACGGTCCTTCTCAAGGTTCGGCTGAATGTGCTCTCTGGCTCTGTGTTTCCAAGCAAAAATCAATTCCCGATAATGTAGTCCAGTCGAATTAACAAGAGACTTCTTGCCGGGAATGAGCAGGCCTCTATCGTTGCCAAGCAATATGATATTGTCATAGGTAAAGTCCAGAGACTTTCTCTCATAGAGAAGCCCGCAAACTTCATTTAGAGCTTCTAGACTGCGCTTTCGGCGAGGATCCGAAGCATCAGACATAAGCCGTTCAAAAGTATCTTCTGGAGTCATTACGTTGTTATCTATCATTAGGTAACATCACCGCCAATTTGCCTAACATCCGGCATTTTCATGAGAATGGCCTGAATCTCCTTGGTCATAGACTTGAGTTCAGGTGTGTGGGTATCAATATCCAAAAGCATGAGTTCGCCGCACATCAGCTCATCGATACGTTCCCACGATCCAAGACGTGCGAGGAGAAAAGCATTCAACTCATTCACTGCCGTGAGCTTCTGTTCATCCGTCAATTTGAACATCGCTGGTTTTAGGCCATTGAGATCAGCCATGCGATCAATCGTTTGGGCTATAGCAGGTAATGCCCGTGAAGGATTAGCTGAATGATAAATAATAGCATTCTGGCAGATCTCAGCGAGTAGGTGGTAATTGCTCCTAGATTCTTCTAAAACCCTTTCAAATTCTACTTGCTCTCCAGCGACAACTAATCGAATACTTGCAGGGTCAGCAGAATCGTTCATCAATTCAAGGCAGCTGTTAATCCAATTGTCAGCAGCCTCATAATCCTCTGCCAGCATTGCGAATTTGGTTGCAGATTGTTGTTGGTTAGCGATAGCTCGCTTGCGTTCCAGTTCCAGCACGAAGGGTTCACCAGATTTGTCCGCGTCGTAGGCCATCTGCTCCAAGACATCTAGCTCGCGAGTAAAATTTTTGTAGCGAACTTGCTCCGTTTCAGCCTCTAGCCCGATTTCATTTGCTAACGCCACCAGACCCCCGATAAAAGGAACACCTGTAACAAAAAACCTGCAACGAAGGCAATTTTGTGAGCCAAGATAGCCTACTTGGACTGGTGCATAAATTACCTCCTGTCCACGATCAACTATGAAATCACCTCCCTCGTAGCATGCAGCGCCGGACATAGGGCAAATCCCATAATCCTTAACTTGGCAGGCAGATTTAGGGTGGCCTGGTTCGAGAAACATTTGATTACTATCAGTGACAAGTAGCTTATGTCGGCAAGTGCTTAAACCTTCATTTTGAATTTTCTCAGCTTCTCGAGCCTGTGCTTCTGCCTGCATGCGCTTTTCCGCCTCGCCCAAAGGCTTGCGCATCTGCTCATGGCTCAACTTAGTGTAATAAATCGTCATAACTATAGTTGAGTGACCTACAAGCTTTGATACAACAGAAAGTGGGGCATGACCATCTGCGATAAGTGATGTAATTAAACTAACTCTCAGACAGTGTGGAGAATATGCTGAAGTATATCTTTTATGATTTGAATCATACTCAGCAAGGTCCTCTCCGGAGCGTTCAATTTCTTTAAGAAGACGAGGTAGCTGGCTTCCGAAAACGGTACTTGTCAGTGCAGGATGTCCTTCATGAGACACTCTGAATAGGAAACACTGTGAGCCTTGAGCTTTTAGCCATTTAGAATTTTTTTCATGGCGAAGTTTCGTGTTGCTCCATAGCATAGGTTCTGAAATCGGCTGATACTTAAGTTGCCAATCCCGCAATAGCAGCAACCAGTACGCTAAATCATCAGGAACATAGGGAATATCATAATCTCGCCCCGTTTTATTAGTATTTACATAGAATATTGCCCCTCCATCATACCCACGCTGAATCATTCCTTGTGGACGTTTTTTTCCAATCAGCTTTCCCTCTAATGGTCCCGAATTTTGTTGCCATGTGATTGAACCATCGGTTTTTCTTACCGGTATTATTTGATCAGATTCTCCGCTGTCTAGCCAAAGTATTTGCTGTCCGCGTAGAGGCATACGAATCAGCGTGTAAAGTGCAATAAACCTAACTGGCGACCAAATTTGAGGATGATCTCCTACACTTCGTTTTCCATCAATTGTCCTATCTGCATTTTTCTTGATTCTCCAAACACAATTGGGGTCTGACTTATCGATTAGGCTTGGATCTACATAGACCCAATCGCTTGAAAAAAACTCGTGGAGGTGAGGTAATTCACAGAGTTTCACTAGCGCAGGTGCAAGAAACTCCCGCAATCGCAATATGAACTCGTAACCAAGAGGAATTTTAGTAGTTTGAGCAGGTCTCGAACTGGTTTTGATAGTCTCAGCGAAACCTGCCAGAACACTATCGAAAGGATTGCGATAACCAGGTAAGGCGACGCGCTCACCGTCCTCATCGGAAAAACAATGCACTTCATAAATCCAACCAATGAAATTACTGATGATGAAGTGATATGCGGTTGTTGCCGTTTTGGTCAAGCCATCAATAAATCGTGTGTATGCATCTTGATCAAATCGATTTATTCGAAGCAATAGGTAAAGTGGTTCATCCGGAATTCCCATAGGTATAAGAAACTCTGATACAAACCGATTGATCGCAGTTTTCTTGGTTGGAATTCCAGTTTGTGTTAGAAGCCAAGACTCCATGACTGAAAAAATATTCGGATGGGATACAGCCCAATGAGTTGGCTTCATTTTGCCGAGAAATGTGTACCAATCAACCCAACCAGTGTTTTTATAAATATGTGAAGGTGTGCTTGGTATTTTAAAGTTAGATCGAGCGAATCTCTTATATTCCGTTTGACTTTGAATACCATGTTCTTTAACGACCTTTTTAGCTTCATCATAAGTGTAGAAATCTGGCCGTGGATTTCCCCAAAAAGAGTACCAATCAATCCATCCTTTATTTTCGTAAACTAAATGTGGAGAAAATGGCATCTTAGAGTCAGTTTTAGCATACTCTCGAAAATCTTGGTGGTTACCGATACCCTGCTCTTGAACAATTTTTTGGGCATATTCGTAAGAGTGAAAAAGTTCTGCAGGAAGTGACTTATTCAGAAACTCATACCAATTAACCCAACCAGAATCCTTGTAGACATAAGCAGGGCCAGACGGCATTCTCGAGTCAGTGCGAGCATACTTGTAGAATTCTTTTTTGGAAGACAAACTTTGCTCTTTATTAACTTTCTGAGCATTGATATAAGAATAAAACTGTTCACCTGGACTAGGTTTCCCCAAAAATCGATACCAATTGATCCAGCCAGAGTTTTTATAAAAGTAGTTAGGGTTAGCCGGCATTTTCGGATCGGTTTTTTCCCACAATTTAAATTGCTTGCTATAAACTATGCGTGCCCTTTGAACAACTGCTTGGGCTTCTAAATAGGTGTAGTAATCTTCTCTACAGCGTTTCTTAGCTAAAAATTCAGACCAATTTATCCAGCCTAGGTCTCTGTAGAAGGAATTAGGGGAAGAAGGCATCTTGGAGTCCATGCTTGCAAACTTCCGGTATTCCTTACTATTGGCAAAGCCTTGCTTTCGAACAATCTGAAGAGCTTCTTGGTAGGAATAGAATTCTCTTTTTCCTTGCATTTAAATCCTTTTAAACCAGTTCATTTAACATATCTGTACAATATTTTTGATCACGAATGTTCTCAAGCTCTTTTAACTTACGGCGAACCGTTTGCGTACTCGGCTCAGTGTAAACTTCGCTAGATTCAAGACTAACATGATGCATTGCCTCTTTTATAATCTCTCGCGAAGCACCTGCCCCCTCCAATCTTTGCCCGTAAGCGTGTCTATGCCCATGAGGAGTTGTGCCTTCCATTTTCCCACTTCGCATCCCTATACGTCTTACTGCCCTTCGATGTGCATCCCTAAAAGCAGCGTAGGAATAAGGCTCTCCTTCGATATTGGTAAACGCATAAGGATGTCTTGCATCCATTGCTGGCTTGACTCGCTGTCGCCGATGATATTCCAGCCAAAGTCTTGCGAATTCGAAACTGGCTTCAAGCGGAAAGAAAAAAACATCAAAACAATACCCTTCACCAGCTTTAACAAGTGGATTTTTCCATCCTAAAAATGACTTATCTTTTCCCTTTGGCAAACGGTTCCTTGGAAGGAGGCCATATTCTTTAGCTAAATAGCTTGCACGATTCGATTTCCCGTCAGGAGAAAGGCCATCTTCTGGATGAAAAATCTGGACTAGAACTTGTCCTCCCTTCCACTGAACATCCTCAACCCACAGAGAAAGAGCCTCAGACATTCTCAGTCCACCAAAATGCATAAGCATAGTGATCAGTACATCTCGAAGATTTGTTCGTCCAAGATGATCGCGAGCTCGACGACAAAAGCCATTAGAAAGAAAGAGTTCAAATTGGGTTTCTGGAAAAGCTTTTGTGGCAGCACTATTGCTTATTGGAACACTTCGTATCCGAATCGCCCTAGAATTCGATGTGAAAGGCTGTTTTTTTCCACAAATGACCAAGTAAAGCCTGAGAACGACGCTGTTCAAAAGCTGCGCAATTAAGACGTTGTTCATGTTGAGTTGCCCGCTGCCAGGGATTTAGTTGCAAGCGTTGATCTTGCTTTCGTTTAGCCAGCCAATCAGTAAACTGGGTAATGTGATTTATGATCTTATTAGCTTCAAATCTCGACCGAGGTAGCCACCACAGGCCGGAAGGATCCTGATAATGCTCCACTGTTCCCGCAAACAGTGCCTCAGCAAATGCTCTCAATGCGTCGTGAGGAGTAGTATAGAAGCCATGTGTAGCTTCCATATACTCCAACATTAATTGAATCGAAAAAGAAGATGCTGTTTGCCAAGCACTACTTTTCCATCTGTGAATATGAATGTAATGAACAAAATCCACCAAAACACCATTGTCAGTAAGGATAACTGGCAAGATTGGCTTTAGACCTGTGTTATCAAAAACAAACATTCGCCATTCCCTATGCGAGTGTTTGAAGACTGTTTTTGAGTTTCTCACCCTTAATCTCCATTTGGGCTTTAGTACCTTGAAGCTTACACCCTATGACATATTAATTTGTAAAGTAAAGAGTCTTATTTCTATAAAAGCAATCTATTGGCTGATTTCGAGTACTTTTTTGGACTTAGTAAAGCTTACACTAATCGCAAAAGCTGCACTGGTTCCAACTGCAACCATTAGTCACTTGCAGTATCAATGACTTCCATTCAGATGGCGGTCTAAATACTGGCTCGATATAGTTAATCAACACTGCAAGCTCCTAATAATTGGTCTCACGGTTAAACAATGATTTGGTGATAAGTTTCCACATGAAATGACTCTACCAATTCGGGCATCACTTGGTGGAAATAATGTTGAATCGCATCTTTAGCGCAATGCTCATCGAAGGCGGCGATATCAACAAACTTCTCTACAAACGTCACGCGGCGCGGTTCATCACGGCTCACATTGAGTTCGTAACGAATACAACCCGCTTCGCGGCGCGTGTCAGGAATAAGGCTCGTAAGCGCGGCGATGAGCGCTTCGGTTTTGCCCTCTTTAGCCAGAAAACTCGCCACGCAGGCAATTTGTTGTTGATTGATTTTATAGTCCGTTGCAGTCGTCATTTCGGTTCCTTAATTGGCTTAATTTGGATGCTTACACGCATTGCTTATATTGATAGCCGCTTACGCTGGCTGATAGCGCATATCTAAATGGGGAATTCCATCTTCTAAATACATCTCAGAGCAGGCGACAAAACCGAGCTTTTGATAGAAGGCTTTAAGGTAATCTTGAGCGCCAATTTGGATCCCCGCATCGGGCCAAGTCGTCAATGCCGATTTGATGGCATGCTGCATTAAAGGCATGGCTAGCCCTTTGCCTCGTCCCGCAGGCGATACCACCACGCGGCCAATACTCGCCTCTGGATAACTTAAGCCCGGCGGCAAAATACGCGCGTAGGCAAGCAGTTCTCCGTCTGGCGATAAGCCAATTAAATGCTGGGTTTCTGGGTGCCTATCCTTATCGTCAAGCTCAGGATAAGCGCAGGCCTGCTCGACCACAAACACATCGACTCTTAACTTCAATATGTCGTATAGGGTATTGGCATTTAATTGATTAAATGTAAGATTTTGCCACTGCAAACGATTATCCCTCTGTAAATCATCGAAAAAGAGCTTTGAGTCTACCACAGCATAAAGACCATAAAAAAGCGCCTTAATCCGCGAGGACTAAGGCGCAAAGCTGTTGCGCAAACCAATAGATCTGGGGAAATCTATGGCGACAACAGGATAACGAAAAACGTTATTACTCGACCATGGCATCGTGGGCCGCAGGCCCAGTCGGTTTTCGGATCAGCAGCACGGCGAACACAGCGATAAGTAGCAGAGCACCCATGATGTAAAACACATCGTTATAGGCCTGAATATAGGCTTGCTGACTCATGGTTTTGCCCAGCAAAGCTTTCGCCTGCGCGGCTGCGGTATAGGGATCTGAACCACCCGCCTGCAACATGCTTGCGCTTTGGGCTAAATAGTCCTGTGCCTGCGTGCTCACTGCGGGTAAGGATTCCTTAATATGGGCCAAATGCCCGCGCGCTAACGTGTCTGATAGGGTCGCGACCAACGCAATACCAAAGGCGCCGCCTAAGTTACGCATTACGTTTAATACCGTCGACGCCGAAGCATTTTCATGGGGTTTCAAATGCATGGTCGCGAGCATACCAATAGGCACCAGAATAAACGGCTGACCTAAGGCCCGCACCACTTGCGAGGCAATCATCTGCGGTCCGGCGTAATCTGCGGTCATCTGGCTATTCATGTAATAGCTAATAGCGAACATTAAAAAGCCAAAGGCGGCGAGATATCGACTATCGAAGCGCTCCATCAATTTCGGCACTAAGGGCAATACCAATAGCTGCGGAAATCCCATCCACATAATCACACCACCAATCTCTAACGGTGTGTAATCATGGACTTGCGATAGATAAAGCGGGATCAAATAAATCGCGCCAAAGAGTGCCATCCCCAGTAAAAAGTACGCAACTGTTGAGAGCACAAAATCACGCTTACCGAGCAGGCGCAAATTGACTAACGGCTCTTTACGCCTTAGCTGGATCCAAACAAACAACACCAAATTCACGGCGGCAATAATGGCCAGATTACGAATGAGTTCCGAGCCAAACCAGTCCTTGCGGTTACCCTCTTCGAGCACCACTTCAAGGCAACCCATGCCCAGCGCCATAGTGACTATGCCCGCCAGATCGACATTCTTCAGCTTATCCCAAACCACCGATTGTTTTTCTAAACCGTAGGCCAACATCGCCATCACCAACAAGCCCGGTGGCACATTGATATAAAACAGATAATGCCAGCTAAACTGCTCAGTCAACCAACCGCCTAAGGTCGGGCCGATTGAAGGCGCAAAGGTCGCCGTCACGCCAAATAACGCCATGCCGACGGCACGCTTGTTATCGGGTAAAAACTCAAGGATAAGCCTAAAGGCCAGCGGAATAAGCGCACCGCCAAAGAAGCCCTGTAGCGCCCGAAAGGCGATCATTGCCTCTAAGTTCCACGCCATAGAACAAAGTACGGAAGCAAAGATAAAAGCAGCCGTGGTCCATAACAGATAACGCCTGACCGACAATCCAGTGCTAAGCCAGCCAGAGAGTGGAATAGCGATCATTTCCGCCACCAGATACGCGGTTGAAATCCAACTGCCTTCTTCGAGCGTAGCCCCAAGACTGCCTTGAATCTCCTTCATCGATGCATTGGTGATTTGGATATCGAGGATCGCCATAAAGGCGCCGATCAACCCACCAAATACCGCGATCCATGAGCGGCGACTGCCACGCTCATAATCAGTAGGCTTGTTAGGGACACTGATGCCCTGCGCCTCCATATCGGCCGACGCAGTGATAGAGCCAGTTGCGCTCATACTAACGACCTGTATTTGCAGCGATTGCCGATGTTACAAGGCCCGACGCTGTATCCACTTTCACGACCGCACTTAAGCCCGGTAGCATGTGCGCTTCTGCCTCAGACAAATCTAAGCGAATACGCACGGGAATACGTTGGACGATTTTTGTAAAGTTACCTGTTGCGTTTTCCGCAGGAAGTAAACTGAATTTGGCTCCGGACGCCGGTGACAGACTATCGATAACACCTATAAAGGTTTTGTCGGGAAACGCATCGAGACTGACCTGCACCGACTGTCCTGGTTGCATGTGTTGGATCT
Source organism: Shewanella sp. SP2S2-6 (assembly GCF_031931965.1). Taxonomy (NCBI): domain Bacteria; kingdom Pseudomonadati; phylum Pseudomonadota; class Gammaproteobacteria; order Alteromonadales; family Shewanellaceae; genus Shewanella; species Shewanella sp. SP2S2-6. The sequence goes on from NZ_JAUOEQ010000016.1 coordinate 12,984, forward strand.
GGGTCTCTTTAAAGTTCGCCGTGATCCACACAGCCCCATCCGGAACCAAACTGTAGAGTGCTTGGCCGGGCTGCACGTACTGCCCCACCATAGCGCCACGTTTACCTATCACCCCAGAAAAAGGTGCGGTCACACGGGTATCATTTAATTGAATTTTCGCTAATTCTAAGGTCGCATCGGCCTGTTCTACCACAGAACCCGCCTGATCTAATTGGGCATTAAACACCGCTAACTCGCGTTGCTTTGCCACTAACACGGCTTTGGCTTCATCGAGACGGGCGGCGGCAGAATCGAATCCCGCTTGCAGTTGATCGACATCATCTTGAGAGCTGTAATTACTGACTTTAAGCTTTTTCGAGCGGCTCAATTGTTGCTGTGCACGTATTTTATCTGACTCAGCCGCCACGACACCGGCACTGGCTTGGGTGATTAACGCCCGTTGTAACTCAACCTTAGCGGCTAAGGTTTGCAAGTCCGCCTTCGAACTTGCCAGTGAGGCTTCGGCTTGGCTCACTTTGGCGCTAAATTGGTTATCTTCGAGCTGAGCTAATAGCTCACCCTTTTGCACATGCTGGTTATCGGTCACATCGCTTAACACGACGTAGCCGGGTACTTTAACGCTGATATGGGAAATATCGGCCTCAACATAAGCGTTATCAGTGGTTTCGATAAAACGTACCTGTGTCCACCAGTAATAACCGCCTCCCGCAACCGCAGCGAGTAACAGTGGAACGGCGATAATGAGTTTACTTTTGGACATGAATGACTCCTTGATTAGTGATATCTAGTGTACTACTGTCTCACTAAGTTTATTAGCCAGTAAAAAATCAACCCACTGTTTCACAGGTGTAACAATGATGGATCTCAATCGCGTGCAAATTTTCGCTCAAGTGGTCGAGCAAGGCAGCTTTACGGGCGCCGCCAAAGCCCTTGGGATCACTAAGGCAACCGTCAGTCGTAAGATAGCCGAACTCGAAGCTGATACTGGCACACAACTGTTATTTCGCACCACCAGAGCCCTAAAACTCACCGAGGCGGGATCGAGTTATTACAACAGGATCAATAAGATCCTCACCGATCTACAGAGCGCCGAAAATCAGCTCAGCGCCCAACAGCAATTGATCAAAGGCAATCTAAAAATTGTCTGCCCGATTGAATTAGGCCAGTTGTTTTTAGGGCCTATTTTCGCGCAGTTTTTAACGCTTTACCCCGATATCACCATAGAGGCCGAACTCACCAATCGTAAGGTTGATGTCATAGAAGAAGGTATCGATCTGTTATTTCAAATTGCAGATTCTGGCGACACTCGCTTGCAAAGCTATGCCTTAGTCAACGCCCATAAATCGTTAATGGCAAGCCCTGCTTATTTGGCCGAGCACGGCACCCCAAAAGTGCCACAGGATTTAGCCAAACATAAAGCGATCCGCTTACAGTCGGCGCATATTGAAGGAGCATGGAAGTTATTCGATGGAAAAACTTGGATTGTCGCCGAGCCCATGACTCAATTGACAGTAAACAATGTCACTTTAGCCCGCGAGGCCGCCATTGCAGGGCTTGGGATCACAGCGGTGCCCTCCATCATTGCCCAAGTAGCATTAGAAAAAGGCTACTTAATCCCGCTGCTTGATGACTATCCAATGGTCCAAACTAAGGTCGTGCTCAGTTATCCACAGCGGGCCTACTTACCCCGAAAATATCGCGTCTTTATCGAGTTCATCTATTCCGCATTATTTAAACGTTGGGGATCGCAAGTATTGGAAGTGCCCGATTTTATCGGCCAAGCCGATCAGGGCGAATAAACAAAATCGAACAAATAAAGCGATCAAAACAGTAACAACTATAACTTTGTAAAGCTTAAATCGCTGCCATAAGGATAAATCCGCTATGTCATAATTGCCTTAATCCTTAAGCCTCTATAAGCTTGGCAAGGTAACAGGCAGCAAAAGACCTTAGGTTTTCCTGATACAGTTTGCATAATAAAATTTAACATTTAATCTCAATTTTGGAGGAAACCTAATGAGCTTAATTAAAGAGTTCAAGGCTTTTGCGTCCCGTGGCAATGTGATCGACATGGCCGTTGGTATCATCATAGGTGCCGCATTCGGCAAAATCGTCTCGTCCTTCGTGGCCGATGTCATCATGCCACCGATTGGTATCATCCTAGGTGGTGTGAATTTTAGTGATTTGAGCATAGTGCTACAGGCAGCTCAAGGTGATGCGCCTTCTGTGGTCATTGCCTATGGTAAATTCATTCAGACTATTATCGACTTTACGATTATCGCCTTCGCCATTTTTATGGGTTTAAAAGCCATTAACACCCTAAAACGCAAGGAAGAAGATGCGCCTAAAGCGCCACCAGCACCGACCAAAGAAGAAGAGTTGCTGTCTGAAATCCGCGATCTATTGAAAGCTCAACAAGAAAAATAATCTCAAACTTAAGTGTCACGCATAAAAAACCCATCTCTAAAGATGGGTTTTGTTTTTACATCAGCGAGATAAGTGATTACTCAGCTTCAACATGCACAGTTTCACTGTAATCTTGCACTACTTCTGCCACCCGAATGCGATAAGAGTTAAACAAACAAGGCACTATACCCGTTTGCTCGGCAATACTGTGGGCCATCTGATTACGCCATTGGGTGATGGAAGCTTGGTCCTCCCAGAACGACAGGCTCAGTACTTTGCCATCGTCGGTTAGGCTCTGAAAACGTTCGATCGAAATCAATCCCTTGCGGCCTTCTAAATATTGGCGCATTTCAGCCGCCACGTGCAGATACTCTTCCTTCCCTTCCTTTGTCGGGATGACTTCAAAAATTACAGCGATCATAACGCTCTCCAGAAATTAACGTCCTTAAATGTCGACTTTAAGATTAGCCCAACCAGGGCGCGATAGCTCGCTGATTTTTAGACTTTTAGTCAATCTGATAATTCTGTCTACAATGTGGGCAATAACCCGAAATATAACAAGTTATTGCCCACGATAACGGCTTATCTGAGGTTAATCGAGTTCATCGATGTGCTTGTCGCGTCGATATAGCCAACGATATAAGGTCGGCAACACTAGCAAGGTCAGCGCCGTCGAGCTAAACAAGCCACCGATAATCACCACTGCCAGCGGCTTTTGGATCTCACTGCCAACCCCCGATGATAATAAAATCGGGATCAAGCCTAAGGCCGAGGTCAGTGCCGTCATCAATACCGGCCGTAAACGCCCAACCGTGCCCTCATAAACACAATCATAGAGTGCTTCGCCGCTTTGCCTGCGCTGATTAATCGAATCCACCAGCACCACGCCGTTGAGCACCGCCACCCCAAATAGCGTGATAAAGCCAATAGAGCTAGGCACAGATAAATAAGTACCACTGACATACAGGGCCACTATGCCGCCAATCAAGGCTAAGGGCACGTTCGCCATGATAAGCAGCACTTGCTTGAATGAACCAAAGGAGAAGTACAACAGCAAGGCAATCAAGGCGATAGAAATCGGCACCACTAGCATCAGCTTTTGCTGCGCTCGCTGCTGATTCTCATATTGTCCGCCAATGATCACTGTATATTCCGCGGGTAAATCCGCCTGTGGCACTAAAGCATAAATGTCTTTCACCACAGAGCCCATATCACGCCCCGCCACGTTGGCCTGTACTACCACTCGGCGCTGCACATCGTCACGGCGAATATTCGGCGGCGCCATTTCCACTTCAACGCTGGCGACTTCCCCTAAGCGCACAGTGGCGCCATTTGTGCCACTAAGTAATAAGTCTTTAATCGCATCAGGGCTTTGGCGAAACTCGGCCGCGAGGCGCACATTGATGTCGTATCTGGCATTGCCATCGATTACTTGCCCTGCACTCGCGCCGCCAATGCCTTGGCTGACAAGGCTCATCACTTGATCGACACTAATGCCGTAGCGCGCCAATAACTCGCGTTTTGGCCGCACAACCAATTGCGCCTCGCCGCTCACTTGCTCTAATGACACATCCACGGCACCGGGGATTTTCGCGACAAGATCGGTGAGCGCTTGGCCTTTCTCCGACAATACCGCTAAATCTGGACCGAAGATTTTGATCGCTAACTGAGCTTTTACCCCAGAGAGCAATTCATCCACCCGAGTCGCAATCGGCTGCGAGAAAGTCAGCAAGAGTCCGGGGAACACACTGAGTTTTTCCTCCATCAGGCGTTGCAGCTCTAAGCGCGAGCTTGCCGATTGCCATTCAGATATTGGCTTAAGCCCAATATAAACCTCGATATTACTCACAGGCTCAGGATCGCCACCAAGCTCAGGCGCACCAATGCGGCTCAGGGCATATTCCACCTCGGGAAAGGCCAGCAAGATAGCTTCAAGTTTGGGCGCGACCGCCAAAGACGTGCCCAAACTCGCGGTTGGTGCCAGCGTGACCCTGAGGTTAATCGTGCCTTCCTCCAGCTCAGGCACAAATTCAGTGCCAAGCCTTGGCAGTAACAATAAACTTAAAGCAAACATCAATAAGGCACTGAGCATCACTACCTTTGGCCTAGCAAGTGTTGCCGTCAGTAGCTTGCGATAAGCGGCATCCAGCGGCGCTAAGACCACGCTTTGTTTGAGTACCACACCGCGCTTGAACAGATACACAGCAAGGGCTGGCACGGCAATCAAGGCCACCAGCAGCGCTGATATCATTGCCAGAATGATACTGACCGCCATCGGCTGGAACAGCTTGCCTTCAACGCCTTCGAGGGCAAATAAGGGTGCAAATACCACTATGATGATCGCCGTCGCGAAGAAGATTGGACTACACACCTCTTTAGCCGCGAGCATGATGCGCACAGCCATATTGGCCTGCTGACCACCGTCCTCATCGCTATGATATGGGTCTGCCTCACCATCGGCGCGCGTTCTCGCCTCCAGCAAATGTCGACGATCGGGCTTTCTCTTAGAAGCTTGGGTTAAGTGTTTGAAAATGTTCTCTACCATCACCACAGAACCATCGACTAACATACCAATCGCCACGGCTAAACCACCCAGCGACATCAGGTTTGCCGACAATCCATAGTAGGACATCACCATGAGCGCGAGCCCGATAGACACAGGAATAGACAAGAGCACCAGCAAGGTCGCGCGGATATTGACGAGGAACAGCGCCAAGATCACCACGATAAACACAAAGGCCATTAACAGCGCATCGCGCACTGTCGTCACGGCCTTATCGACCAGTTCGGCTTGATCGTAAAACACTTCAAAAGACACGCCATCGGGCAAGGCCTGCTCGATAAGACTCACCCGCGCGCCAATATCATCGATAGTCGCTTTGGTGTTGGCGCCCATGCGTTTAAGCACGACCCCCGCCACCACTTCGCCGAGGTTTTGTACTTTGCCAGCCTCATCGCGGCGCGTCATAGTCACAGCGCCAACACGGATTTCACTGCTAAAATCCACCTGAGCGATATCGCCCACCCGCACGGGCGTGCCTTTATCCTCCGTAAGCGGGATTTGCGCGATCGCCGCTAAGCCTTGTTCTCCTGCGGGCAACATGCCGTAGCCGCGTACCACAAGTTGCTCTTGGCCTTGGTCCATAAACCAACCGCCAGCGTTGCGGTTATTGCTCTCTAATGCCTCGGTAACTTGCGCCATCGACAAGCCATAGGCGCGCAGTTTATTCGGGTCGACCTGTACCTGGTATTGGCGCACATCGCCACCAAAGGACAAGACTTCCGTCACGCCGCCGACGGGCATCATGATGAGTTTCACAAGATAATCATTCAAACTGCGCAGCTCGGCGGCATCGATACCTGAGTTAGGTTCGGCGCGCAGAATGTACTGATAAATCTGTCCTAATCCCGAAGTATTCGGGCCGATTTCCGGCACACCGACGCCGCTTGGGATCATCTCCCGCGCCGCTTGCAACTGTTCAAACACTTGCTGACGGGCGAAGTAAATATCCGTCCCTTCGGCAAATACCACAGTCACAATCGACAAGCCAGTGCGCGATAACGAGCGCACCTCCGTCACGGCTGGCAAAGCGTACATGGCCGATTCCACCGGATAACTGATGAGTTTTTCCACCTCTTCTGCGGCTAACCCTTCGGCCGCAGTATTGATGGTCACTTGCACGTTAGTCACATCGGGAAAGGCATCGAGATTCAATTTAGGCAGCATGACCACGCTTGCCACTATCATGGCGAACAAGGCCAACACCACTAACAGCCGATTTTTAATCGCGGTTTCGATTAACTTTTGCAACATAGAAAATCTCCAAAATGAGGGCGCTCATATTAGTGGGCGTGAATATCAAAGCCCGCTTTCGCCTGCTCGGACGCCAAGAAAAATGCGCCAGCCACCACGACCTTGAGCTGTGCCTGTTGGGCTTTTTCAAGCTCAGGTCCACGTACTAGACTCAAGCCGCGCTGACGCTGCACCACTTCTACCTCAATGGACTCGAAGCCATCCTCATCTTGAATAAAAATCTGCCAGTCGCCATCGCCGCCACGGGTCAGCGCCGCATCGGGCAGCACGATTCCACCTGCCTTATCAGCAGAGTTGGCGACAGTATTGGCAAAGTAGAGTTCGGCAAATTGCCCCGCATGCAGCACATGATCAGGATTGTACATACTCACCAGCACTTGCTCGGTGCGAGTCACGCTATCGAGTTCATGGGAGCGACCTATGATCTTGCCCGCCAGTGTTTTATCCCCCACTTGCACTAAGGCCGCACTGCCGACAGTGATATGCGCGGTTTGGGTGGGCGTTAACTGCGCCTCAACCCACAGATAGGACTCATCGGTCAGCTGCATTAACGGCGTGCCCGCACTAAATACTTGGCCTAACATGGCGATATCTTGCTGCACTCGTCCGTCAATCGGCGCTAAAAGTTGATAACTGCCGATGGCTTCGGGCGTCGATTCCAGAGCGCGAATTTGCGCGGGCGTCATCTTAATCGCCTCTAAAATTGCCCGTTTAAGTTCGGCATCCACCTGAGCCTGCATCCGCCGACTAACGCTAACCGCACCTTCACTCATGCGCTTAACTCGGCTCCATTCAGCAGCAGCATTGATGTAGTCCGCCTGTGCCTGCGCAACGGCTGCGCCGCCCAAGGTCAGTAAAGGCTCACCTTTTTTGACTTCTTGTCCCGGCACTACGTGGCGCGCCAACACGCGCACATCGAGCTGCGGCGCAAGGGTCGCGGTGCGATCGCGATCCACCACTAAGGTCGCCGTCGCCCTGATATCCAAATTCAAATTGGTGATATTCAAGCTATCGCTCGATAAAGGTAATAAGCTAATCCCCGCCAAGGCTTGCTGCGTTTCGGTCAATTTCAGCGCCTGTTCGCCGTGTTCATCCGTCGGCGCCGTTTGCGTTACCGAATCACTGCTTTCCTTAGCCGCGGGTGCGTGATCACCGCCAGCCAATACAGGCTGAGCGCTAAATACCCACGTGCTCAGCACGAATAATGCGAGCGCGATTTTTGATAGGTTAAACCGACGCTTTTCAGGCGTTGTTACAGCATCCAGTTGAAGAACATTTTCGTAGTGAGTATTTAAATTCATTATTGTGACCTCATGGGTTTACTGTGCGCGCGGCGGCATTGGGCATGTGTGAAGGTGCTTGGCTGATCTGTTCAGCGCTACCATCCAAAAAAGGCATAAGCTGGCCGCTTTCGCCCATCCAAGTTAACCAGCTCTGATAGATAGCCGTTTCTAGGTTTAAGCCCACCAAATAACTGGCGGCTAACTGCCGACGACTCTGTAAGTACTCGCTGGTACTCACATCCCCCGCCTGCCATTGTTGGCTTAAGGATTTAGCCGCTTTAGCACCTGACACTTGCACTAACTCGCGCCAGTCTTGGTAACGCTCAAGCAAACGCGGTAACGCATAGAGGAATTGTTTCTGCTTAGTGGTAAGTACTCGCTCACGGGCAAGATAGCCTTGCTCGGCGATCGCAATACCCTTATCGGCTACAGCTTGTAACTCACTGTAGTTATTGCGAACTTGCAGGGGAATCGACACACCAACCCCAAGTTTATTGTCCGTACCCTCCTTTTCGGCGGCTAGACTAATGGTCGGGTCTGCTGACGTATCGGCCTTGACTTGCATGGCATTGACTCGTGCCAGCAGCACTTGCTGATAGGCACTCGCCAGAGCCGGCAAAGTGGATGTTAAGGGGCTCAACTCGGTTGCTGGCGCTTGCTTAGCCTGAGTCACGAAGACATGGATCTCCTTAATAAACTCGCTAAAGGCAAAATTATTATTTCCAAGTAACTCAATCACTTTGCCGTCGGCCACTAAGGCCGCCTGCTCAGCTAAGGCGTAATCGGCGGTGTTAGTTGCTAACTCGAGTTGCATCAATTGCAGCTCAACGTTGGATAAATCCCCCGCCGCCAACCGCTGCTTGGCAATACTGAGCTGCGCCTTAGTGAACCTTAATTGCTGCTCGGCAAAGATCAGCGCCTTACGGCTTTGCGCCTGTTCTGCCAATGCTAGTAAGCGTTCGGCCAACATTTGGTTACGCTCTAAACCTATGTCCGCTAACAGGATTTGGGCTTCAAGCTCGGCACGTTTTGTCGCCACGCCGCGCTTATCAGCCCAATCGAGGGTTTGACTCAGACCTAAACTGTAGGAATCTGTGTCGGCATTTTGATAGTTAAGCCCAAGCTCAGGGTTATACACGGCGCGATCCGCCGCCTGAATGGCAAGCTCTGCTTGTTGCTGTCGTGTAAGCTGCGCCTGCACTTCAGGTAACTGATTGAACTGTGTGAGTAACGCGGGCAACCATTGGCCTAAGGCGGCATATGGCGCGTCGGTTTCTTTGGCGGGCAAACCCAGTGATTGAGCCTTAAACACCTCGGCATCAGGGGCTTGGGTTTCAATGGCTTTGGTTTCCAAGGGATTGGTTTCAAGAAAGACTTCAAGAGTGTCATTTTCTGCCGCGAGGGCAAAGGCTAACAATCCGGCGGCCAATACTAATCCGCAGCTCAACAAGCCCGATCGAAACAGGCAAGCCAAGGTACGGGCGAGAGTCGTTTTGTTCATCGCAAATCCTAACAATATCGAATGTGGATCGGCTGACTTTTGCGCCCAATGTGAGAGAGCTAGATTTGAGCTTCATTTGAAATAGCTCAATGCAAAGCAATCCTATCGTTCTGGGCATGGCAAATAAGCGCCGATCGAATCATCCCGCCAAGCAATACATATCTAAAACTATGCGTAACTTAAGCTATGCATAACCAACGCATCGCACGGCTAAAAGACCGATGGCTGGCACAACAACTCACGCTGCTGAGCATCAGTTAAATCGCATTTGGGAGATGAATATAAATGGCTTATCGCGCGGCGAAATAGATTGAGATCCAAGAAGATGAATCAAGATCCTTAGACCGAGGAATAAGCTGGATAGTGGGGGATTAAGCTATTGGAGGACGATACTTAGGTAAATTATCAGGCGGGAAATAGGCTAAATTAGCTGCGAGGAAAACGCTTTCTAAGGCTTGCACAGGTTGGCTTAGCCCAGGAGATAACAGCGCCACATGACCGCCATGACATTGGCAATCGAGGCACAGGTCAAAATCCTGTAATTCTGTGGTTTTCACTAAGTGGGAATGCAATTCGCTGGCATGATTTTCGCCCAAGTTATTGCTTAACACATCACTACTGGCATCAATATCAGCAAAGCCTAGGGCTTGCTCGCTTGGACAAACGCAATCGACACACTGGGTCAAAGTGGTCACTTGGGCGCTAAATTGCAGATGGGGATGATTGTCGGCTTCTTCCGCGCCATTGCCCGCATGTAACTGATGCGCACCTAAATTCGCGCCAGCAAATTGCAGCACGATAATGGCTATCAGTAAGGTCACCATTCGAGTAAAAAATGGCTTAGCGGTAGAATTCAAATATCACCTATAGCAAATAACGGATAACGGAACATCTGACCCGTATGATAAACATAAGTTCACAGCTCGCAAGCAAAGTCTTTCAAGCTGTGATCTCTAAAGGCTAACGCTGACTTAAATACTCAGTGCTTATTTAAACACGCAACACTTATTTAAATACGCAGTGCTTAGCATAATCAGCGGCTTCATTGGCAGTCCAATCGCCAGATGGCTTCTCTTTCATCTGCTTACACCAAGCATCACTACCGACTTCTGGCGCGCAGGCACTCAATCCAGCGGTAAACGCTAGCACCAACACAATGGCACTGATTTTTGAAACATTTTGCTTAGAAAAAGCGCGCGATTTAAATAAAGACATACTTCATTCCTTGTAAATACGGTCTACATTAGACCATTAGATATTCGAACGCTTAGTGATCCAAGCAATCGCTTTGGTTTTCTGCTCTAGGGGAAACCATGCCACTTCACCCTGCATAAAAGGACCAAGTAAGCGCACCGCATTTCCCACCCAATCTGGGCCGCCCACAAATACTAAGGCTTCAAAATTAGGTAATTGGACTTCACCACTGCCGGTGAGTGACTCAAATTCCCAGCCCTCGAGTAACACGTCTGCCTCAATATACAGGCAAACTTGGCCCCAATCCTTACGATAACTCTTAATCGCCGGCTGTAAACGGGTCCGATAATCGGTGGAGGATAGTCGGCCACTGGCAAAAAGACTGATAACACCCTTAGCAATATCGGGGATTTGGCATAACATAGAGGCACTCCGAATCGAGAACACTTTTGCAAGCAATGGCCTTGGCCAATGCTGTGGCAAAGAATGCGCCCGATGATAACAAATCTATTGAAAAGCCATAAGTGATTATTGATGGCTTCTCAATCCATGCTGAAAAATGCCTAAGTTTGCCATGATAAAAATCTCAAACCGTGTGGAACTTCAGGAAAATGAAATCGAGTGGCAATTTATCCGTTCGAGTGGCGCAGGCGGTCAGCACTTAAATAAAGTGTCCACCGCTGCGCAGCTAATTTTCGATATTAAAAGCTCATCATTACCCGAATATTACCAAGAACGCTTGCTCAATAAGGCCGATCACCGCATCACTAAAAGCGGTAAAATCATCATCAAATGCCAAGCGAGTCGCAGCCAAGATGCCAACCGCCAAACGGCGTTGGAGCAATTTATCGCCTTAGTCGCCAGTGTCGGTGAAGTGCAGAAAAAACGCATTCCTACCCGCGCCACCAAAGGCAGCCAAACGCGGCGATTAGAGTCCAAGAAACAAAAAGGCGCCACTAAAGCCATGCGTCAGCAAAAGACTGATTATTAGCGTTAATCAGCATTAGGCCGCAGTTGAAACTGGCCGACAATGGCGCTGGATTTCAATGGTAATAGTCGGCTCGCAGATGTTCAGCTCGCACACAATCGACTAACGGATAATGCAAAATCAATTTGAACAGGTTAAGTTAGTGACCTATCTACAAAACTAACAAATGCCTCCCAGCTTTAATTCCAAGGCATGTCGTAAAGGAAAGCGCAATGAGTCACAAAATTTTGCTCGTCAATGGCCCCAATCTCAACCTCTTAGGTCGCCGCGAGCCCAGCGTTTACGGTCATCAAACCTTGGCCGACATAGTGGCGGAGTTAAACCAGCAGGCAAAATTGGCGGGAGTTGAGCTTGAGCATATTCAGTCCAATGCCGAATTTGAGCTAATCAACGCGATTCATGCGACTGATGCCAAGATGATCATTATCAACCCCGCCGCCTTTACCCATACTAGCGTTGCCCTGCGTGATGCCTTGCTTGGCGTGGCAATTCCGTTCTTTGAAGTGCATTTATCCAATGTGCACGCCCGTGAAGCCTTCCGTCACCATTCCTATTTTTCCGATAAGGCGATAGGCGTGATTTGCGGTTTCGGTTCACAGGGGTATGAGTTTGCACTGGCGGCAGCCATTAAGCGGCTAAACCAGCCACAGTAATCCCATTCAATAGCGTGCTTCGCAAGGGCAGATAAATGGCAATGGATCTTCGTAAAATCAAAAAACTCATTGAGTTAGTGCAAGAGTCTGACATAGCAGAACTGGCGATCACCGAAGGTGAAGAGTCGATTCGCATCACTCGCTATAGCCCTATGTCAGCCAATGTGCAGTCATCGCAAACGCCAACCACAGCACGCGTGGCACCTTTAAATACACAGGCAAAGCAAACCGCCGATTCGCCAAGTGTGGAAGGTTTTGTGCAAGTCTCGCCTATGGTCGGCACTTTTTACGCGGCGGCAGAACTCGATGAGGTGCCGCTAGTTAAAGTCGGCCAAAAGGTGAGCCAAGGTGAAGTTGTCTGCATTATCGAAGCGATGAGAATGATGAATCCCATCCAAGCCGAGCGCGATGGCGTGGTCAGCGCTATTTGGGCCAAAGACGGCGATGAAGTGGCATTCGATCAACCGCTATTTACCTTAATCTAACCGCTCGCCTTCCCATGAATTGAAGCGCACTTGAGTTTAAGATGCGGTTTTCAAGCCAAGACAGCATTAACCGAGGTCACTATGATATTAATTACCGGCGCCAGCAGTGGTTTAGGCGCGGCACTCGCATCGCTCTACGCCAAAGAGAATGAAGCACTGACACTCACAGGTCGCCATGCCGAGCGTCTGCAAACCGTCGCCAATGCATTAACGCCCTTCTCCAACAAAACGATCGCCGCGATCACCGCCGATCTCGCCAGTGAATCGAGTCTCGAAGCCCTGTTCGATGGCCTGACGCAAGCCCCTAAAACCGTGATCCACTGTGCGGGCAGCGGCTACTTTGGGGCGATTGAAACCCAAGGGGCGAGCGATATCCACAGCCTGCTCAATAACAATGTCACCTCGACGATTTTGTTGGTGCGGGAATTAGTCAAACGCTATAAAGATCAAACGGTCACTGTGGTTGTGGTCATGTCCACCGCAGCGCTTGCCGCCAAGGCGGGAGAATCCACTTACTGCGCGGCAAAATGGGCGGTGCGGGGATTTATCGAGTCGGTGCGATTAGAGCTTAAACAAAGCCCAATGAAGTTGATTGCCGTGTATCCCGGCGGCATGGACACAGGCTTTTGGCCAAGTAGCGGTAAAGCATTAGATACCTCAAGTTTTATGTCCGCCGATGAAGCGGCAGGCATGCTCAAACAAGCCTTAGTTGCCACAGAGCATGGTTATATCGCCGATATCACCATACAAAGAGCCTAGCCCTAGCCGAAACTGAGGTTGGCAGATTGCGCACAAAACAGGTTCGAGACGCAGGATAGCAGCACCTCGAACCTGAGTGATCCGCTTGCTAGTCAGCGCAGTTGGCTGTGTTTAAGCTTACCGCGCGGCGACTCTCCCTGTGGGTCAGCCACCACATCACAAGTCCTCCTAATGACAACAAAGACGCCGCATAACCTGTCGCGGCAATTCCTTGTCCAGACAGGATCACTAAACTGCCCACCCAAGGGCCAATTGCATTGGCGAGATTAAAGGCACATTGCACTAACGCACCTGTCATGGCCTGCCCATCGGGCGCCACATCCATCAATCTTGCTTGCACAATAGTGGCGAGCCCTAACCCACAACCGACAAAGAATACCACGGGCATCAGCGCCCAATAATATCCGGTCAAACTCGGGTAAATCGCTAATACCACAGTGCTTAACACTAACGACCAAAACGCTGCCGCTAAGGCCGACTTATCCGCCGCCCAGCCACACACTAGCGTGCCCAATGTTGCGCCAATACCAAACACCGCCATCATGATAGGGATCTTAAACGGTTCGACTTGCGTCACTTGGATTAAGGTTTCGGCCAGATAGGTATACACGCAGAAGATACCGCCAAAGCCAATCGCCGCAATGCCAAGCGTCAACCAGACTTCACGATTCTTCAGGGTTTGTAGCTCTTTCCTTGGACTCGCATCAGCGGCCACGGCTTGATCAGGCGCTAAAAAATACACCATCACAGCGGTAATAGTCGCCAAAATTGCCACTATGCCAATGCCTGAGCGCCAGCCCACAGTTTGTCCCATCCAAGTCGCAAACGGCACACCGATAATCGTCGCCAGCGTAAGGCCAATAATCACCCGCGATACGGCGCGGGCCTTCATTTCTGGCGGCACTAAAGAGGCGGCGAGCAACATAGCCACACCAAAATAGGCACCGTGGGGCAAGCCGCTGAGAAAACGGAAAAAGATTAGCCAATTCAATGATGGCGCTAACGCACTTAAGCCATTGGCCACCGCCATTAAGGCAGCTAAAGCAATCAAGAGTGTTCGCCGCCTGACCCTAACCGCTAGCACCATGATAATGGGGGAGCCGACCACAACCCCCAGCGCATAGGCACTAATGGCATAACTCACGTGAGCAACCTCTACGCCTAAATCGCTGGCGATATAGGGCACTAGAGTCATGGAAGCAAATTCTGTGGTACCTAAGGCAAATGTGCCAAGCGCTAAGGCGAGCAACACCCATAGTGTACTGGCGCCCTTATGCTGATTTTGGACAGATGGATTTTGAACCTGATGTTGAACGGTTTTCAAACTTTTTCTCCGCTATGCTATAAAACGACAACTAGCTAATAAATAAATTGGAGCCCACTAAGGGGCTCCAATTTCTCAGTCATTTACCTAATGTAAATCTATCTGACTAACTGTTCTTGATAAGTTTGACTGTTCCAGTCGAAGGCATAAAGCGTGCCTTGCCACTCGTAAAGTGTACGGCCATCCTGCTGCACAATTCTGGCATTACTCGGCAAGCTAGACACACTGTGCGCTGCCCGTGGACGCGGAGTCGCAACTGTTTTGCCTGTGACGTTACTAGTTTGCGACACCAGTTGCCCAGTCGATTGTCCGGCCATATTTACAGGCATACTCGACACCATACGGCCTTCACTCGCAGAATATTGCATACTGGTTGTGACCCGTACAGGCGTAGAAATCGCCACAGGTTCATCGTCGTAGCGCATAGGAATCGACAGGCCTATGCCCGAATAGGGCGAGTTCCAGTAATTTCGAGCGTAAGCGTCACGCGAAGTATTCCAGCCCCAATCATTGTTCCACTGGCTGTTCACACCATAACCGACATTCCAGCCAGAACCCCAACCTGTTGCAAGCCCTAAACCCAGTCCTAAACCCCAAGGGTAATAAGGTCGGTAATAGGGACGATAATGGCGATTATCGTTGCGTACATGGCGGTTGTCGTAATGGTTGTCATGACGATTGTTGTAATGACTTTCTCCACGACTGTGGCTATCACGAGGACCTTGGCGCTCGCCTTGCTCCGAATGGTCCCGATTTCCGGCAACCGCCGCAGTCGACACACTGAGCGCGCCCAAGAGCGATATCCCCACAGCCAGCGACAAAACCAAGCACTTTAGCGGCCGCTTATGCACGCCATGTGATTGACTTTGAAAACACTTTCCTTGAGTAAATGTTACTGGGATATTCATATAAACCTCGAAATAAAGGGCGTAAGCGAGATCAATCGTGACTTACTGGCATCCATTTTACGCTTCCTAAGCTTGAAGATCACTGAATTGGTTAACCCTAAAACAGAAAAATGCTATAGTGCGCGCCACACGGATTTTCATTGCAGAGGCTATTTCCACATGAGTTTTAAGGATTTACGCAGCTTTATTGATCATCTGGAAGCCAATGGCGAACTCAAACGCATTAGCTACCCAGTTGATCCTCATTTAGAAATGACAGAGATCGCCGATCGCGTATTACGCGCTAAGGGCCCTGCGCTATTATTTGAAAATCCCAAAGATCATCACATGCCCGTGTTGGTAAACCTGTTCGGTACGCCAAAACGTGTGGCCATGGCGCTCGGTAAAGACGATCCCTTAGCGTTGCGCGAAGTGGGCGAACTGTTAGCCTTTTTAAAAGAACCCGAACCACCACGGGGCTTTAAAGACGCGATCGCTAAGATCCCTATGTTCAAGCAAGCCTTGAATATGCCGCCAAAAACAGTGCGCAATCCCCCTTGCCAACAAGTTGTCAAAACTGGCGATGAAGTCGATTTGACCCAATTACCTATTCAGCATTGCTGGCCGGGCGATGTCGCACCACTGGTGACATGGGGCTTAACCATCACCAAAGGCCCGCGCAAGAGTCGTCAGAATTTAGGCATTTATCGCCAACAGTTACTGGGTAAAAACAAGCTGATCATGCGCTGGTTATCCCACCGTGGCGGCGCGTTAGATTTTGCTGATTTTAAACAACAATTCCCCGGTGAGCGTTATCCGGTTGTCGTCGCACTCGGCGCCGATCCTGTGACCATTTTAGGTGCCGTCACCCCAGTCCCCGATTCCATGAGCGAATACGCTTTTGCCGGTTTACTGCGCGGTGAACGTACCGAAGTCTGCAAGGCATTAAGCTGCGACTTAGAAGTGCCCGCCACCAGTGAAATCATCCTCGAAGGTTATATCGATCCTGAGGAACTGGCGGAAGAAGGCCCCTACGGCGATCACACGGGTTACTACAACGAAACCGATAAGTTTCCAGTATTTACCGTTACCCACATCACTCACCGTAAAGATGCCATCTACCACAGCACTTACACTGGCCGTCCACCGGATGAGCCCGCCATGCTTGGAGTGGCATTAAACGAAGTGTTTGTGCCGATTTTGCGTAAGCAATATCCTGAGATCGTTGATTTTTATCTGCCGCCAGAGGGTTGTTCGTACCGCATGGCAGTGATCTCTATTCGCAAACAATATCCGGGACACGCCAAACGGGTGATGATGGGCGCTTGGTCTTTCCTACGCCAATTTATGTACACTAAGTTTATTGTCATCGTCGATGAAGATGTGAACTGCCGTGACTGGCAGGATGTGATCTGGGCGATCACCACCCGCATGGACCCAAAACGCGATACCGTGATGATCGAAAACACCCCGATCGACTACCTCGATTTTGCTTCACCCGTCGCGGGCTTAGGCTCAAAAATGGGACTCGATGCCACCAATAAGTGGGAAGGCGAAACCAACCGCGAATGGGGCACGCCAATCGTGATGGACCCAAAAGTAAAACAAAAGATCGACTCAATCTGGGATGAGTTAGGCATAGACGACAGCCCAACCCTATAATTCAGCTTAAGCCATTACTCAAGTATCGGCTTAAGCCAAGAGAATAGGCCAATAACAGGCCGCTAAAGCGACACCTAGACACATACTGTTGAAGAAAGGTGCAAAGGAAGTTTGATGAAAACCATACGTTGTAAGATAGAGAAAGTTAACCCATTTAACGATGCCGTATATCAAGTATTGTTAAGGCCAGAAACCGCCTTCGATTTCCAAGCGGGGCAATACTTATGTGTTGTCATGGGTGAAAAAGATAAACGTCCCTTCTCTATCGCATCAGCGCCAAACGCCGAGCTGATCGAATTACACATTGGCGCCGCTGTAAGTGAAAGCTACCCAATGCAAGTGGTCGAGCGTCTGAAAGCCTGCGCCCTTGATGGCAGCACTATCGATATCGAAGCCCCAGGCGGCGAAGCCCACCTGCGCCACGAAAGCCAACGCCCTCGCCTCTTAATCGCCGGCGGCACAGGTTTCTCTTACATTAAAAGTATCGTCGAGCACCAAATCGCCATTGGCCAACAGGTTAAAACCACCCTGTATTGGGGTTGTCGCACCCAAGATGCCATGTATTTTGAAGCCATAGCCCGCCAATGGCACGATGCCCACCCTTGGTTGAACTTCGTCCCAGTGATCGAAGAAGCCCCAGCCAATTGGCAAGGTAAAACTGCCAATCTGCTAGCGCAAATCAAACAAGATTTTGTCAGCTTAAATGGCTACGACATCTACATCGCTGGCCGTTTCGACATGGTGGGTGCAGCACGGGAAATCTTCCGTGAGATTGGTGTAGAGGAAGCGCATCTCTACGGTGATGCGTTCGCGTTTATCAAATAACGCGATAATTGGTTAGCTTAGCTGGCTAACCTTTGCCAGCTAAGGCTTAAATAATAAACCCCAGTTTTTACCGGGGTTTTATTTTTACTTTCAATAAGAAAATGACACTTACGGCATCTTCGTGATGACGTCAATCATTATCCTTTTAGGATAAAATTACCTATTGAAGCTCAATCGACACCACATTGGTGACGCCTCTAGCCAAGGTTATCATGCCTGAGGTGTAGAATTTTCCAGTGTCACTCTGAGCCTTCAGATAATAGACACCGCTATTGATAATCATGGTTTCTGGGCGGTGCATCGTCATTGGCTTATCACTTAACCAACCATTACCGTCTAACGCATAAAGGTAATTAGTACTTTCCATCGCCGCGCCACTGTCTTGATGGTATGCCAACACCCTGACCATAGTCATACCCTTAGGATTTTTCTCCTGAGTAATAGAGCGGATCGCACCGCGTTCCGGAGACATCTTAGTATTCTCAGTAATATAAAATGGTTCGGAGCTATTCGAGTATTGCTGAGTCTGATGTTCGTAAGTGGGGATGGAGCTACTACCGGAAGTGCCGCCTGAAGTACCTGTGCTAGCGATGCCTGCGATATCAGACACAGAATCGGCGATGTTTCTTACATCTGTACTCTTACAAGCAGCAAGACTTAAAACAAGGGTACATAAGATAATTTTTTTCATTGCGTTTAATCCATTAAGTTATTGTCTATCCATACCGCACATTGTATTAAGCGAGTTAAGCTCATCACAAAGTACTACTTAGGTAACCTATTATTACCAATGATTTTTTAAGTAGGGTAAATTATCAATGAGAATGTCATTAGTCAATAACTTAACAAATACGCAACCAATAAATCATAATGATTGAGATGATTTCACTATATCTCGAGAGTGATTGGTGTAATGGACGGCACATTACGGTGATGCGATCGCATTGATCAAATAACACGATTATTTGTTAGCTTGGCTGGCTAACGTTTTCCAGTTGGGCTGCAAATAATAAATCCCAGTTTTCGCCGTATTTCACTTTGAATACGGCCTTACGGCCAAGAAAATCTACATATCCAAACTTCGTTTGTTATTTTAAATCAAAGTCGTGGGTCTTCAACCCACACCCGACCAAGGAGGACTGCTCGTCCTATCCTCCTTGGATTCTCCAAGACGCCCCTAGCGAAGTTACATGCATTAGTGACTGGCTTCGTGCTTACTCGAAAATAGCTAACGCTTCCGATGGGGCGTCCCTTCCCCCCGAAAGCTACGCAGACGTCCTGTCTGCGTCACGCTATTTTCTTCAACGCCCTTCAGCAACTTCGCAGTGGGAGGTGAACTACTGTAATCTCGGTGTCGGCTGTTTATCCAAAAAGAGTTTTGCCTGTCCTATCTTTTTACTTTCGCAGGGAAATTGGCGTAACCTTTAGCATAAAATGTATGCCTGTCCGCTCTTTCTTTTTCGCAAAAAACCATAGTAACCAGTCACAATGTACCAACAAAAATATGGCTTATCAGTCTTTCCCATGGGTATCTCGTTTTCTTGATAGTCACTAACTTTCACTATTGAGAAATTATCCCATAATGAGTCAATAGCTGACGCAATATGGGATTCAAGTACAAATGAAACAGACTAAGACGCCACACAAACTCGTTAAATGCTTAGCCTTAACGGGATTATTCACCCTATCTGCCTGTGCAAACGACGAACTTGCAGATACTTTACTCACCAATACCCACGTCTATGGCCATGATCAAGCGACTAGTTTAGCCATTAAGGATGGCAAAATTGTCTACATTGGGAATAGCATTAACGCCATGGATCACGTGAGCAATCAAACCAAAGTCATCGATTTAAAAGGTCATTACTTATTACCTGGTTTTATTGATAACCATAATCATGTGTTTGAAGCCGCGAGTGAAATAGGTAGCGACTGTTTACTGGATGATGACGCTAATCTCAACGGCTATATCCGCACATTAACCGCCTGTAAAAATCAGTTGGAAACGGGAGAGTGGTTACTCGGCTATGGCCATCAACTCAGTGTAGTAATGCAAGAGAATGGCCCCACTCCTTTGGCAATATTAGACAAAATCTTCCCCGATAATCCTGTCGTTATTATGGAGCAAACATCCCATTCTATGTGGGTCAACTCCCTCGCATTAGCCAAAGCTAAGATAAGCGCTCATACAGCCGATCCGCAAGGCGGCAAGATCCTCAAAGATGAAGAGAGCGGTAAACTTCTCGGTATTTTATTCGATAATGCTGGCGATCTTGTGATGGAACAAGCATGGAAATCACAACCCAATCTACAACAAGCCAATTATCAAGGTTTATTAAATGGTCTGGCAGCTGCTGCCGAGCACGGGATAACGACTATCGGTGATGGACGACTCTATTGGAAACGTGACTGGTTAGAAACATGGCTAGCCATCGAAAGTCATGATGAATTAACCGCCAGAGTCAGTCTACGCCCTTGGATTTATCCTGCCGATGAACCCCAAACACAGCTTGATTTCTTTAAAAAAATCCATTCTGATGATAAACAACGTCTGCTGCTCATCAATCAGGTCAAAATCTACAGTGATGGCATCATCATAAACGGTACTGCCAGTACATTAGCCCCCTATGATTGGAGCTACACCCCCGAACTTCCTAGGGGACTCGAGTATGTTCCTGCCAGTAAAATGACGTGGTGGCTTACTGAACTCAACAAAATTGGATACGGGGCACATATTCATGCCATAGGTGATGCAGGGGTACGCAACACCTTAGATGCTATTGAAACTTTACGATCTCAGGGAGCTACTCGCCCTTATGCCATGACGCATTTAGAAATGGTATCTCCCCAAGATATCAAACGCTTTGCCTCACTAAAAGTCGATGCCGATTTCCAATTGGGTAGCGATTACATTGCTGCGCAAGATCATGAGTGGGCGATCCCTTTTATCGGTAAGCAACGAGCTCATGCTTTATTACCTATTAACCCTATTTTCAAGACTGGCGCGAATGTAACTTTAAGTAGTGACTGGAATGTGAATGATATCAATCCACTCGTTGGTATTGCTAACGCAGTCTATCTGCAAAATGCAGGCATCACCGATATTCACAGTGCTATTGCAGCCTATACAATAAATCCCGCTAACGCCTTGGGCATAAGTGATATTACTGGTTCTATCGTGCTAGGGAAATCTGCCGATTTTGTTGTATTAGAGCGAGACATTACCCAAGCTACAGCAAAACAAATTGCTGACACTCAAATTTTAATGACGTGGTTAGAGGGGGAGCTAGTGTTCGATCTCAATGATCAATAGCAATCCCGTATCAATCTAATTATTTGCTGAGTTGCTCTTTTATTAACGTCAGCAAAGAAGACCCTAAGGTGCTGGCCTCAAACCCATGATGCCAGCGCATTTCGAGCCGCCGCTTCATAGGCGCAAATTCACTACTCAATTGGACAACTTTTAATCTTCCACTGTCGATTTCTGTCTGCGCTAAAGATAACGGCAAAAAACTATATCCATCCCCTTCGGCAAGTAAGGACTTTAACAAAGCAAGATCGGGGATTTGGCAATAATGGCCACTAAATCCGACTTCGAGATCATCACTTTCAGTCTGCCCTCCTGCCCAAATATATTCACGATAGGGCGCTAATTGTGCGGGGTCGATTACCTGCTGTGAAGCTAATGCATGCTGTCCAGATATCAACATTACCTCTTGATATTCGCCAAGGCGGCAGTAACCCGATTGAGATTGATGTAATTCAACCGTTTCATGTAACAGTAAAAGGTCGATATCATTGGATAAAAAAGCGCTGTGTAAAGCATCGAAAGTATCCACTTTTAAGACAAAATCCAGCGTTGGAAACTGCATTAAATAGCGCTGAATCGTCGAACGTAAGACTTCTAAAGGAATATAATTTTCAACCCCCAACACTAACCGACCTTTACCAAGCTCAGCATAATGGGTCGCCGATTGAGTAAATTGTTCCCATTGGGCCAAGGCTAAAATAGCCTTAGGTAGTAAATGCTCACCTCCCGCAGTGAGTGCCACTTGATTTGCACTACGCTCAAATAAATCCACACCGATGTCGACTTCTAGATCGGCAATCCACTGACTCACTTGCGGCTGACGTTTGCCCAGAGCGCGAGCGGCGGCTGAAACTGAGCCTAGTTGAGTCGTCAATACAAATGCTTTAACTCGTTGAATATTCAAATGTGCTCTACTATTTTATAAGCGCGTTGTGCACTTGACTTTAATACCCGTCAGACGGAATCACAATGTTAACTTACCTATGCAAGACACTTTGTTAAAAATCAGATGTGAAGCCCCACGACTTAGATTTAGATTTTGATTTAAAAAGTTAAAAGCTAAAATAATGCCCAAAACTCAAACGAAGTTTGAACACCCAAAGCCCTGCGGCGAATGAGCAGCCGCTTACACTTGTGGTCTATGTAGATCAAAACGCAGATCTTCGGAGATCCCATAGTAAGCCGATGGGCCGCCGGCACGTAATACGGGCTCGGCAAGTGCGGTTTGATAAATCCCCTCGGCATTGAGTAAATGCTTGGCAATATGCACGGCCACCACTTCTCCTAACACTAACCAAGTATCAATCTTGTCGCCATTGGCGGCAGTTAACTGGATACATTGGGACAACTTACATTCAAAATTCACTGGGCTTTCAGCCACTAAGTCTGCCTTAACAATGGTGCCGGCTTTAGCCGTGAGTCCGGCAAAGCTAAACTCATCTTGACCGCGTGGCAGCATGGCGGAGGTTTGATTCATCTGCTCGGCTAAGCCGCGGGTGGTGAGGTTCCACACAAACTCCCCTGTTTCGACAATATTGGCGACACTGTCTTTCCAACCTGTGCTGGCAAAGCCGATGATGGGCGGTTTGTAGTTGAAACAATTGAAAAAGCTGTAAGGGGCGAGATTGCGTTGCCCCTCGGCATTCCGTGATGAAATCCAGCCGATCGGTCGAGGACCCACAATTGCATTTAAAGGATCGTGTGCAAGACCATGGCCTTTGCTCGGTTCGTAAAAATAGCGGTTATCAGCGGTCATACTTGATCCTTTTGTTATTGCCACATTGTTATTGCCACAACCGTGACTTGAGCGATTAACACAGCCATCACTGGCACACTTTTATGGTCGCTATCTTACCTAAGTTCCTTGGATGTCGCCAAAACTCTGCGGCATAAGTTAAGCGAGAGCTAGGATAAAATCAGGCTGCAAATTTTAGATCCAACACACTCTTCTGCTAAAGTGATGCTGATCAGTGGGCTAAATGGCTAACTCTGCTAGGTGGCAAATAAAGGAGTCCTGAATGGATGCGATAAAAAGAATATGGAAAAGGTTGTTATTGGCCACAGTGCTGTTGGCGACGGGTTGTGCCAGTGTAGCGCAAATCGATTTCAATGCTCTGTTTGGCACTAGCTCACCGCAAAAGCGCGTCGAGAATGCACAGCTTAACAACCAATTTGTTCAACAGGCCGAATTTGTGCACACACAAGTTGAGCCAATCCTCAATAGCCGCTGCGTGGTGTGCCATGCCTGCTACGATGCTCCCTGCCAGCTCAAAATGACCTCAAGCGAAGGCATAGAACGCGGAGCGAGTAAGGAAAAAGTCTATCAAGGCACACGTTTAGTCGCCGCCACGCCCAATCGTTTATTTGTCGATGCCTTTACCCCAGAAGCTTGGCGTCAACGCGGGTTTTACCCCATGTTAAACGAGCGCAATCAAACTCCAGAAGCCAATACCCAAGCCTCGGTATTGGCCAGAATGCTCACGCTTAAGCAAATGCATCCCCTGCCCGAAGACAAGATTTTAGATAAGCGTTTTGATTTCAGCCTCGACAGAGTTCAGCAATGCGCCAACCTAGAGGAAATGGACAAATACGAGCAAAGCCAACCGTTTGCGGGTATGCCCTATGGCTTGCCAGCGCTGAATGCGAATGAACATCAAGTGTTGATGCACTGGCTCGAACAAGGTGCGCCATTGCCATTCGCACCATCGCTAGCCCCTGAATTTATAACGGAAATCACCCATTGGGAGCAATTCTTAAACGGCGACAGTTTAAAGAGCCAATTAAGCGCACGCTACATCTACGAGCATTTGTTTGCCTTTCACTTATATTTTGAATCTTTAAATCAGCCAAACGCCCAGCCTCTATTTTTCGAGTTAGTGCGTTCGAGGACGCCGCCGGGGCAAGCGCTGGATATTATCGCCTCCCGTCGTCCCTTCGACGATCCTAAGGTGGAACGTGTCTATTACCGTTTTCGACCTTATCGAGCGACCATAGTCGATAAAACTCATATCCCCTATGCCTTAAATACTGGCTTGCTGCACGACTGGCAGCAATGGTTTATCGATGCGGATTACTCAGTAACTCAGCTGCCGAGCTACCAGCCGAGCATTGCGGCCAATCCCTTCGAAGCCTTTATTCAAATTCCTGCCGGTGCGCGCTATCGCTTTATGCTGACCCGCGCCCAAGACACCATTATGGGCTTTATTAAAGGCCCAGTGTGCCGTGGTCAGGTGGCGCTCAATGTGATTAACGACAGATTCTGGGTGTACTTTGTTACCCCAGATTATATGGACGACACGGATTTTAGGACCTTCTACCATTCCCAGATTGAAAACCTACGAATGCCAGCGGAGGAAGAAAGCACTGCACTCGCCGTAACTTGGGTGAAATATGCCGCCAAGCAAGGCAAGTACATGCGGGCGCGTAATCAGTTCTTGAATGAGAAGTTTAAAAACGGCCAACACCTCACTATCGACGGGCTCTGGGATGGTGACGACAACAATGATAATGCTAGCCTGACAGTGTTTCGCCACTTCGATAATGCCACTGTGGTCAAAGGTTTAGTTGGCGAGCCGCCCAAAACCGCTTGGATTATCGATTACGCCTTATTGGAGCGTATCCACTATTTACTGGTCGCAGGTTTCGATGTGTATGGTAACTACGGCCACCAGCTTTTAACTCGCTTATACATGGATTTTTTACGCATGGAAGGGGAATCAAATTTCCTGACCCTGTTACCCCAGGAGGAAAGGCGCAAACAGTTTAGTGATTGGTATCAAGGGGCTGGCACTCAGCTCACGGCGTTTATCGCGGGGGATATCAACACCTTTAATCAGCCCACGGGCGTGCTCTACTATAGCGATGACCTCAAGGGCGAGTTGTATCAAAAGCTCGGGCAGAAAGTCGCTAAGGTTCAGCCAAATAGATATCAAATAGAAAACAGCAACTTGCAAGCCAACAGCAAGGCGCTGTTGCAGGCATTAGGTCGATTAAAAGGCACCCAAGCGACCCTGTTACCTGAACTAACCATGATCATGGTCGAGCCCGAAAAAGCGGGTAAAGCCGAGGTCTTTACCTTAGTTCGCAATAGTGCCCATCGTAATATTTCGAGCCTGTTTAATGAGGCCAGTAACCGCGAACCCGCAAAGGATGATGTCACCTTAGTGCATGGTTTATTGGGCAGTTACCCAGAAGCCTTCTGGCTGGTGAAAGAACAAGATTTACCTAAAATCGTGGCGGCGGTAGAGCAAATGCAAACCGAGAAAGACTATGAGGCACTGCTCGATATTGCGGCTGTACGCCGTAGCGATCCCACCTTTTGGGCCTTTAGTGACAAACTCAATCAGATATTTTTCGACAATCACCCGATAGAAAGCGGTTGGCTGGATTACAACCGCCTGCAAAATCGTTAATAAAAAGGGGAACGCTAGCGTTCCCCTTGCTTTGAAATCAAGCCAGTAAACTTACCAGATTTTAACGCGATCTTCAGGGGCTAAATACAGCTTGTCGCCAGGCTTAACATCGAATGCGCTATACCAAGCATCTAAGTTACGCACTGTCAGCGCGCGGTACATACCGGGTGCATGGCCATCGGTGGCTACGCGAGCCCGCAGCGCTTCATCACGCATCTTAGTGGCCCAGGTTTGCGCAAAGCCGATAAAGAAGCGTTGATCGCCCGAAAAGCCTTCAATCACTGGGGCTTCTTTACCGTTAAGCGAGGCATGGTACGCATCAAGTGCCGCGGCTAAACCCGCCACATCGGCAATGTTTTCACCTAAGGTCAGCTTGCCATTGACGTGTAAATCAGGGAAAGGTGCATAAGTATCAAACTGCCCTGCTAACGCATCGCCTTGCTTAGCAAACTGCGCAAAGTCAGCCGGCGTCCACCAGTTACGCATAGCGCCAGTCGAGTCGAATGCCGCACCATTGTTATCAAAGCTATGGCTGATTTCATGGCCAATCACAGCGCCAATCGCACCATAGTTGTAAGCGGCATCGGCCTTAGCATCGAAGAATGGTGGCTGTAAAATACCCGCAGGGAAGTTAAGCGCATTTTGCACGGGCAAGTTCACCGCATTCACCACTTGCGGCGTCATCCACCACTCGCCTTTATCCATTGGTTTGCCAATCTTGGCGAGCTGATGGCTGTACTCTACTTTTTCACCATTGATGGCATTCGCGTAGGCATTAGTCGCCGTCACAGCATAGCTGTCGTAGTTGCGCCATTTGTCGGGATAACCCACGCCCACTGCCATAGTCGCCACTTTCGCTAGGGCTTCTTTCTTAGTGGAAGGGTCCATCCAATCGAGTTTTTCCACTCGCTGACCAAAAGCGGCCACTATGTTATCCACCATAGTGCTGACTTCAGCCTTGGCCGAAGCAGGGAAATATTGCTCGGTATAGGCATGGCCTACGGCATCACCTAGGTATTGATCGAGTGCCGCTAAGGCACGTTTATCGCGGCTACGCTGCTCTGGCGTCCCAGAAAGTTTAGTGCCATTAAAGGCAAACGAAGCGTTGTCTATAGTCGATGGCAACACATCGGCGTGGCTGTTGATCTGGTGGAACACGAGCCAATCTTTCCAAGCTTCTAAAGGCTCAGAGGCCACTAGCGCAGAAAGTCCTGTAATTGCCGTCGCATGGTAGGCTGCAAATTTGGGCTGATTGCCCAGTTGCGCCGCCGCGAGGAAAGCAGTCCAGTCGATACCCGGTGCTTTAGCATCAAAGTCAGCACGGCTCCACACGCCCGAAGACTTAGCGAAATCTTCGCTATCTTCACGACTAGCGTGGGCGGCAGCAATCTTGTTTTCAAGGGCGAAAATACGATCGGCACGGGCAGCGGCATCGCTCACGCCCGCATCTTTGAGCAGGGTTTCAATATAAGCACGGTAAGCGCTGCGAATGTCGGCCATTTTAGGATCGGCAGACAGATAGTATTCGCGCTCGGGTAAGCCTAAACCGCCCTGCAAAAAGTAAGGCAAAACTTCGCCCGGCGTGGCTAAACCTTGGGTGACGAAGATCCCAAACAGGTTTTCGGTATGGAAATCGGTCGCGTTGAGAGGGTCAACATCGGCGCGCAGGTTTTCACCTAATGCTGCGGATAAATCTTGCTTGCTCGCAATGGCCTCATAACGGGCGATATCCGCCTCAGCAGGTTTCATTCCTGCGGCATCAATCGCGGCAGTATCTGTGTAAGCCTTGTAGAAATCGGCGATACGCGCTTCGTCGCTACCCGCCGTATGCTGCGCTTTTACCAGTTCGGCAATCAAACTGGTTTTATGCTTTTCGGTTGCTTCAAAGGCAACGAGGAAAGCGCCAGTGCTGGAGCGATCGGCTGGGATCATCGTCGTTTTCATCCACTCGCCATTGGCGTAGGTATAAAAATCATCCCCAGGTTTTACGGTTGGCGACATAGCCGCGACATTAATACCTACTGGCATTTGAGCGGCAACGTCTTGGCTTTTAGGTGCGCTTTCGCTGGTTTTAACTGTGTTTTCTGTGATGTTATCACTGCAAGCAGTGAGCCCCGTCAGTACTGAAGTAGACAGTAACAGCACGGGAATAAGACGGTCCGACATGAATGGCTCCTCTTTCTTTTATTATTGTATTTATCTTGTGATGATTAGGTTTTGCAGTGTAACTGGCACTGAATGAAGAAGTAAAACAAAGCCACTTTTTATGATAAAAAGTTAATGCACACATTTTGAGCCGCAGCGTCTCAACCAATCACTTAATGCCATCAAAAACTCCCTCATTGCAGACACAAAAAAGCCGACTTTATGTCGGCTTAATCAAGTGTGGTTTAAGGTTACTATAACTTGAGCTGATTGTACTGAGTCCATGCAAGCACTTGTCCCATTTGAGGAATAATCCATACCGCCGTATGCTCATTTTGATAAACACGATAATAGAATAATTCTTCATCGCGGATATCATGCTTACGAATTTCACGATAAAACTGCATGGCAGAATTGCTCACTTCATCCGGTTTTGTCAGCTCTTTTTGTAACACTTTAACGTAGAAAACATCGACTTTAAGATCATTAATCTCAGTTTGGTACTGTTCAAACTCACCGCGGATCGTGTACTTAATCGGTGTCGTTAAGCAATCTTGATCTGTTATACAAGAGGTTGAATAGAAATTTCCCCGATTCTCCCCTTCATACACCAGAGACATGCTGAGATCGTTCCGAACTAAGAGTTCACCCGCGACAGGAAAATAGATATCCGCATGGTAATTATGCTCAACTAACTCCCCCTTACCCTTGTCATCCGCTGGGAGAACAATGCGGTTATAACGAATCCGCTGCTCCATCTTTTGACTCAGCGGAATAAATTCCGTCATATTTAAGCCTGCAGGTTTCGCATCTATTGCGGTGATATTAATCATACCGCGACCATTACAAGCCTCTGCGTCTAGCTCTGGACAAATTGCCATGGAATAGTTTTTACCATCCGTGGCTGCAAAAGCACTGAAATGCTTAATACTGCTGATATGATTTCCCTCTGGCGCCAAATGTTTTTGCCACCAAGACGGATGTAAATGCTCCTCATCGCCAATATAGAAAGTTTGCGCCGTTCCCAGAGTCCCACCGATATTGAGGCTGATGTATTTATCTGCATGCCACTTAGCCACTTGTTTAACCACCGCATGGTGATCACTCATATACCAGAAGATCGCCAAGATCAGGCCCAAGAAAGCAATACCTGCAAATTTGGTCCAAGCCGATACCCCAACTAAAGCATCACGGATTGCATCTGCATCGTTTATAGCCAACATCTTTACATGGGATTGCTCAGCAATATGCAATTGATAACCGCGGCGCGCCACGGTTTTGAGCTGTACTTCAGTATAAGGCTCGAGTTTTTTTCTTAGGGTGCTGATGCACTGTGTTAGTGAAGTCGGTGCCACGACGCGGTCTGGCCAACCCACCTGCAACAAGGCTTCTTTCGTCAATATGGCGTTGGGGGAAGATAACAAGCGTACCAATATAGCCGCTTCAGAAAAAGTCAGGTCTATGGATGTGCCATGCACTTGATCAACTAGTTTTTTAGCCTGTTCATCTAAAAATAAATATGAAGTGATTTTATGCATGTTAAACGCCCGAAAACTCAGCAAAAGCAGATAAGGTATGATTGCGCTAACGGCGGGCAAGCAGATTGGGACCATGTTTTCCCAAAAGCACTGTGACTTGCAGCCACCTATCTAAGATGGTTTATTTTACTTTTTAACAACATAAAATACTGTGACTGCATGCTCAGTTTAGTTATTGTTTAATAAGCACAAAATTAGGCTAATACAGGATTTGCTAAACTAAATTTCTTGACGTTTGAAGACCCAAGAGCACCCCAATAATAGAACAATAATCCAGCCGCCTAACAAACCATACATCATGGGTAATCCCAATCCCGTTTGCGCGATTAAGGAAAGGCTACTTTTAGCTGCTAGTGTATCCGAAGGTGCGGCAAGCAAATTTAAGGCACGGAACAAGTCAGTAGGATTCAGTAAAATGAGTAGATTAAATAGATTGCGATTAAGCATTTCACTCATTCCAACCAAAACACTGAGCAAAATAAGGTCATAAACCAGCACAAGCACAAACCATAAAATAAGTAACGTTCCCAGTGCCTTGGCTTTTTCTCGCACACACAGGCTAACCCAATAGCCCAATAGAACAAACACTAATGACAACAAAATACTGCTTATTATCAAATGGGTAAATCCGATAATTATCGCGAGTTGAGCCTGAGCATCGCCAACGAGTAGCAGTAATACTCCTGTCACACCAAAACCTAAGATACTGGCGATAGTCATTACGCACGCATGGCCCAAAAACTTGCCGCAGACAAGATGCCAACGCTCCAATGGATAGGTCAGTAATAACAATAAGGTGCCAGATTCTTTCTCACCGACAAAGCTGTCATAGCTCAACAAAATCGCGCCTAATGGCAGCATAAATACCGATAAAGTCACAAGCCCAGAAAGGATCTGCGCAGGCTCAAATACTACTAAGCTGCCCGATATTACGCTCCCCATAAAACTCACACTAAGGGAGAGCAGCAACAATACACCCGCCATCATCCATAGCCATCGATTGCGCAAATTGTCCTTAAACTCCTTGGCAGCTATGGTACTCACTATATTTAGAGCACTTAAATGACCACACTGCAAAACCTCTGATTGACTCATACGGCGGCCTCCCACTTAACGCCTTGAGCCATATCTGTTACTTGAGTGGTATCTGCAGATACAACCTGGGGCAGAGAATGACAAACGGTTTCCATATAGTGATGAAACACAGACTGCAAACTCGGAGGCTCAACAGAAAAATCCCCTGCCGGCACTTTTTGCAATAGATGATGTAAAACACCTGACTTTTGCCCCTGCGGTACAGTCAGTTTTAATCCCTGCGGCGAACTCATCTCAACACAGCTGGCTAAAATAGGATCTGCGAGCACCTCTAGCCTTTGAGTGTGAGACAAAGAATGCAAAAAAAACTGGTTTGGCAACCGAGTTGCAGATCTAAGGGCGGTTAAAGTTCCCGAAGCTAACATTCGTCCTCGGCCTAAAATCAAAGCCCGATCCATTTGATCTTGAACTAATCCTAACTCATGGGTACTGATGATAATCGCGCAGCCTTTCGCCTTAAGTTGGGCTATTTTTTGATACAGAAAAGCCGATGCTAAGGGATCTAGACCGACAGTCGGCTCATCAAGTAACAATATCTGAGGATCAGCCAATATTGCCTGAGCGAGCCCAAGGCGCTGCCGCATTCCCTTGGAAAATGTACTCAGACGTTTATCTTTAGCGGCTTCTAAACCAAATTCGGCAAGTAATTCATGCACTTTTGCAAGAGCGACGCCTTTAAGTTTAGCGAAATAGCCGAGTAATTCGAGAGCGGTCATGTTGTCATAAAAGCTCACATTTTCAGGTAAATAACCTAAAGATAAACTCAACCTGACACTCATAGATCCCACATTGTGCCCTTGAACTTGGATCTGGCCACGTGTAGGAGTTAGCAATCCTAAAATAAGCTTAAGTAACGTAGACTTACCTGCTCCATTATGACCAAGGAGAGCAACAACTTGGCCCTTTAAAACCTCAAAATTCACGTCTTCCAATGCCTTAAAGTTGTTATAAAATTTACTGACATTTATCGCTTTAACGGCAATATCAGCACTGGCCACAGGCTTATTCGTCGAGAATGTGAAAGTCTGATTCATTGCGTACCTCCATCAATAAGTGCGGGCGAGACCGATTGCATTAAGGGAAAACTATCGCTAATTCCCGTCGTCATTCTGGGCTGAAATTGGCGTTCAACCCAACGCAGCAGTAAAACAACTGGACTTTCCATTAACAGTTTTGCCTCAGGATAAAGCCAAAATAGTTTGTCTAAGCTGTCATTGGGCCTATGGGCCAAATCACCTATCCCATCTAGATCCAGATCCCAGCCTTGGTATTCTGACCAATAATTGCCTTGTCCTTGATAACTCCACTCTAACTGTGTGTCGCCGACATATTTCACTTGGTTTTGATTCGCAATGATTCGATTATGCCAAAGACGGTTTTCCTCTCCGCCCATGGCCATACTGATCCCAGTATCGCTATGACTAAACTCGTTATCTTGAATACGGTTATTTTGAGCAGCGTAAATAAAAATGCCTTTGCCTTCGTTACCCAGCTCCACCGAACCTTGGGGATGCTTAACGTCTGTGGCGGTATTGGCCTGAATATGGGACTCGTTGGTGATATTGAGCAGAATACCAAAGTCCCGCGCTTGGCTAACGTGATTATGGTGCAGGTAGATTTGCTTTGAGCTCATCAGGGCATAACCGCCATCGACGTTGATAGCTTGATTGTGCGCGGCTTCATCGCCTCGGGTGTACATGTAATGGATGGCGTATTGCAACTTAGCGAATTGATTATGGTGAATTTGGCTGTCCGTCACCGACTCGAGATACACGCCATCGCGGACAAAAATAAAATGGTTATCTTGCACTTGGGGCGCACTCACATGCTTGAGAAAGACACCGTCACCCCGATCCAACACATAAATGGCGCCATTGCCGCTGATATTGTTTTCAATGATGCGCGGCGCAGCAAGTTGCTCGCCATAAATCCCAAAGCCATCCCCCACCAGCCGATTGCCCTTAATAAGCACCTCGTCTGCCCCGGGCTGCAATAAAATGCCTGCATCGTGGTAATAAAGATCCCGTCCCCAATGGCGGATATTGAGTCCTTCGACAATCACTTTGGGTGCAGTAATGGTGAGGGCGCTGCCTTGGCGCAGGGCATCGAGGGTCGCGCCCGCTTCGCCCTTGATATGAATGGAACGGGTAACATTAAAATTGCCTTCATACACGGAGGTATCAAGTACGAGCGTGTCACCATCCTGCGCCTGCGCTAATGCTTGGGTTAAAGAGGCGGTATCTTTAACCCTTAGCTCCTGCGCTACCCCGATAAAGGATAAGGTGCAGAGCCAACTGATGAGCAATAAACGCAGCATGAGCAATCGCCTACTTATCGCCAGCGAGCAATTCGAGGGTGATATCGTTAAAGGTTAATACGCGTCCACCGTATTCCTTTGCAAAGGCTTCGGCGGCGGCTTTAGTGCTAAAAGGTGCGACTGCTGGCCCCATCACGGCTTTTTTACTGGTGCCGTAAACATAAAATGCGCTGGCGGCATCGATAAAGGCGCCATCATCAGGCTGTTCCCAATCGGTTGTCGCGGCGTCATGCACCATCATGTAAGCAATTTGTCTTTTATTTTCAGGCTGTAAGGCAAAGTTAAACATATCGCGGCTAGAGCAAAACTTAGGTACCATCTTCTCGGCCTTAAGATGTACTTGCCCCTTTGGTCCAGGGTATTTAGTGATCACCATACCGCACAGATGGCAACGATCATGCTCGTGGATCATCTCGGCTTTATGTTGGTGATCGGTCGCTTCACTCTTATTGCAGCCTAATAACAAAGGAGCGAGTAGTAACAACCCAAAGATCTTTTTCATGCTGTTAATCCTTTGAAAAATATCAACGCCTCGCCAAGGCACCTTGCAGGGACAGACCTCTTGCGACGAGGGTTGATAAAAAATGGTTCATCAAAGGCCGAGGCCTTAGTACATAGTTAAATCGCGTAGTTTTGACCCGCTAACAGGATGAAGAGTCGTAGACACATCATGCCCACCACCGCAGACATTCCCGACATATAAAACGCTTTGGCCGAATGGCTAAAATGTTTACCCGTCGCAAAGTTCAGTAGCAGTGGCGCACCAAAGCCGATACCCACAACACCAATCCAGAATACGCTTGCCCACACACCTTCATGGAAGGCGGCAAAAGCAAATTGACCACCGGCATTACCGGTTAATAACGCGGTGGCGATCATGAAAATAAACATGGCTTCGGCGAACATAATGGGCCATTCGGCGCCGTGCAGGATCTTCATTTCGCCGCTGTGCAGAGGCTCTTTAAATAACCACACCGCCAGCATTTTGGCTGAAGCGCCACCCGCGGATAAACCCGAGGCAATAAACAGTGCTGGGAGTACCGAGGTGTTGATCAGCGGGAAGCGGATCAGCGCAGAAATCAAGAAGCCGGTGTAAGCACACACTGATAACGCCAGCACTAACGCAAGCGCTTCCATTGGGCGCCTAAAGCCTTTTAACTTGGCAATAATCGGCGCTAAAAACTTCAATTGTGGGATGGCCATCAACTCTTTTTCGAGGGCTAAAAGCGCCACGACTGCCACTAACGGGATATACACCGACAGCGCAATAACACCAATCGACATCACAGAATTTAAGTTATAGAACACCAAAATTCGCCAGAAGAATAAGGAGTTAGTCAAGTCGAGCACCAGACATAACATCCCTAAGCTAATGGTGACAAAGGACAGCAGAGTCGCGGCTTTTAAGAAGGCGGTATTTTCAACCTGACCTAGGTAAAAACGCAGCGCCAGCGCAATGGTTAAGGCCCCACCCGAGATCCCCGCAAAAAATAAATACACAGCAATCGGCCAAGGCCAAGCAACGCCTTGGGATAAGCCGAGGGTAAATTCCATACTGGTATCCATATTTACACTCCCAGTTTAACGATTGGTATGTAACGTAAGCTCGGCTCAGTGCCAAACTGTGGCTTAATCCGCACAGAGTCTTTTACCGCCAATAACTTACTGACATAGGACTGAGGATCATTGGCATCACCAAAGATCAGCGCGTCGTACTTACAGCTCTGTACGCAGGCGGGTAACTCGCCCTTAGACAACTTGCTGTGCAAGCAGAAGTCACAGTTATCAGCCACATCGGTGTTGTCGTTGATCAAACGTGCATTGTAAGGACATGCGCCAATACAATATTTGCAGCCCGCGCATTTACTTGCATCCATAGTCACAATGCCGGTTTTGGCGTCGCGGTGCGCGGCGCCCGTTGGGCAAACAGTGACACAGGGGGCGTTTTTACACTGCTGGCAGGAAACCCGCACAAACTTACGTTCACAGTCACAAACCATCTTGCCGCAGTGAGGGCAGGCTTGACCTTCAACACGACCACTTTGCTGCTCAAGGATCACCCGAGAAACACCCGCGGGTAAGTTGTTTGCTTGGTTACAGGCGGTTTTACAATCACCACAACCGACACATTTATTTTGGTCAAAGACCATGACGTAATGGGGCTTATGGGCGCTGTCAGCATCTTCTTTGACCGAACACCCGGCTAAAGGCGTTAACATCAAAGAGCACATGCCAGCGCTTTTAAGGAACCTCCGTCTCTCTATATTTTCACTCACAACATCCTCCATCTATCGGTTTTATACCGACGTTTTTATTTATATCGTTATCGTTCCTACATGCCTGAAAATGGCTAGCGACTTGATTAATATCCACTTTCATTCAATTTGCTTTGGGCCTTGCCAATGGCGTTTAACAGGGCCTCATGATTAATCTCTGCCCTTGGCTGTGACAGTAATGCCTGCCAATGGTCTATCGCCTCTTGGTAACGCCCATGCAGATACGCAT
The DNA here is from genome assembly GCF_031931965.1 of Shewanella sp. SP2S2-6. Taxonomy (NCBI): domain Bacteria; kingdom Pseudomonadati; phylum Pseudomonadota; class Gammaproteobacteria; order Alteromonadales; family Shewanellaceae; genus Shewanella; species Shewanella sp. SP2S2-6. The sequence continues at coordinate 48,087 of NZ_JAUOEQ010000016.1, forward strand.
CGGTGGCCTGTAACATTCGGGTCTGTGGCTCAAAGGGCGCAATGACTAAGGTTTGAGCTATCACAGCTTGGGTCTGTGGTGTAATTTGGCGCGCATCGCGGTAATACAGGGCATTGGCCTTAGCGCCGAGCACCTCGGCGTCCTCACCCACTAGCGCAAGCAACTTGTCTAAGGTCTGCACCGCATCGCTATATAAACCACCCGCGCTGTAAGCCTGGGCAAGCGCCTGTAATGCCAACGGGTTTTGCGGTTGTTCATCCACGAGACGCAGGGCTTTGGTGATGTCGGCAGCGACTAAGTAGTCAATATGTTCATTGACTATGCCCTTATCCCAATCCTGATAACGCCCCGTTTGGCTGTAGATGGCTAGCGTCATGACAAGCAATACACCACTGCACAGCACTGGCAACCCATGGGAGGCTAGAGGCAAGCTCGCCACGGTTTGCAGTTGGTTTAAGCGTGCGTGTTGCCAAAAAATCCAAGCAACAAATCCGCTTAATAGGAGTGCGATGGTGAACCCTAAACTTGCCATACCTAACCTCTTTGTTTGCCGCTCCAAGCTTATGACTGAGCGAACAAAACTAAACGCTCAGTCCCCGATGTTTGCTCTTAGTGAGCAGGCATCATGCCCATCATGCGGGCTTCTTTTTTCTCACTTGGCTTTTCGATATTTTTCAGTTCGATTTCAAAGATCAAGGTAGATTGCGGTGGAATTTCACCCACAAATTCATTGCCATAGGCTAAGTTTGCGGGGATGACAAAGCGGTATTTAGAGCCCATAGGCATCAGTTTTAAGCCTTCTTCCCAACCGGGGATCACTGTCATTAAGGCAAAACGCGTAGGGTCTTTGCGACCAACGGTGTTTTCAAATTCAGTGCCATCGATAAGCTTGCCGACGTATTCAACGGTCACCACATCTTCTGGATTAGGCTTTTTGCCTTCGCCCGTAACCAGCACTTCATATTGCAGACCAGAATCAGTCACTTTGACGCCAGACTTCATTTTGTTTTCAGCAAGAAAGGCTTCACCCGCCTTGGTATTTTCAGCAGCTAATTTTTCAGCGTTGGCTTTTCTCACTTGATTTAATTCTTCGGCGCGTTGATTGAGATACGTCACCACTTCTTCATCGGTTAATTGCTGTTGTTTTTTCAGCGCGTCCACAAAACCTTGAACCACTAAGTCCACATTCACTTCTGCGCCCAGTTCCACTTGGTTATAAACCTGGCCAGAAATGTAGTTACCGACAGAGGCACCGATACTGTAAGACGCTTTTTCTGCATCGGTTTTAAGGCTTGGGGCGGCAAAGCTTGCCATAGATACAAACAGTGCGGCGCAGGTCGCCACTGTGATGGTTTTTGGGATAAAAGACGTTGGCATAGATGTTTTCATTTTATATTCTCTTCTATTTAGCCCTTGGGCTTAGTGCGTTAGCCGAAAACGTATGGGCATTACCCATAACCGATTAAAATATTTATTTGATTACTATGGTTTTTCTGTTGCTCTTCCGGACATACGCCAACCGAAAATACCGTCGGCCATATGGCGAACTCCGGTGTAACCTAGCTTCATGGTCTCCCGAGCGGCCATGTTGCTAGCGGTACAAAGGCGATTAGCGCAATAGAACACCATCACCGCATCTTTATTCTTTGGAAGTAACTCTCTCCAATTTTGAACATTGAAAAAAACCGCTCCGGGGACAAAACCTTCCGCCCAGATTTCCAGCGTGTTTACGTCGAAAAAATAAACCTCTTGCTTGCCGACTAAGGTTTCAGCTTCCCGCATGGAAATAGGATTTAACTGAATTTCGTTATAGGGCGCTTCAGAGATATCAGAACCTCCCCCTGCTATGGCGGGTAGGCTAATGCCCCCTAAGCTCAGAGCCATTAAGCCGCCGATAAGGCTTTGTCGGATCACGTTATTCATCATTTGGCCTCGTATATTCCCCGGCACGGGTGTGTCGGGGACAAGTTAGACTCGAGTCGAACTACATTTTCTGTGCGCTCAGACCTTTACCATCGATAATGGCTTGGGCTTGAGTCACATAGGTTAAGGCAGCATCAAGACGTTTCAGTGAGTAACTTGGGCCGTGCGCACCCCATGAACCGTCAGCCTTAATCAGGCGAACAACATCTTGGGCTTTGTCGGTCAACATCAACACTTGCGTCTTGTCTTCAACCGACAGCTTGGTGACTTCTAACAGCTTGTCGATACGGGCAAGGGCTTGCTCTACTAGGGCAAAAGTTTCTTTAACTGGTTTTTGCCACTTTTGAACTTCGCCATAGATTTCCATCTGGTCTTCAAAGTGCAGACCCACTTCAAGTTCAGATTGGAACTGGCTATGACAACCTTTGTTTTCGGTCACATCGTGGTCTGAAGCTGAAGTACGGGCGCAGGTCCACATCAAGTCGAGGTAGTTGTAGCCGTTTTCATCTTTCGCCACAGTCCAGCCCTTAGTCGTCGCATCGCGCGACTTACCTTCAGGTGGGTTGAGGGTCTTACGCAGTGGGTCGACATCAATCTTCCACATGTGTGACTTACGCACGTTGTCGAAGCCCGCCATATCTGGGAATTGGATCGCCGTGAAGTTTTCACAGCTTCCCATGTTTGGCATGTGACAGCTTTGGCAAGTTTGGTTGCTGTGGGTGTTGGTGTTCTTGGCGATCTCGGCTTGAGCCGTATGACAGTCAGTACACTCTTTGATGATTTTTGGCTTGGTAGTACCAGATTTCCAATCACCATCAGTCACTTCGTGTGGATCGTGACAGGTTGAACAACGCATGCCTTTGTCATAGTGTGCAGAGGCAAACATTTGCGAACCTTCAGTACCGCAAGATGGGCAAGAAGATTTCATCTTCACGTTGAAGGCATATTCCAGTTTCTCTTTACCCTGTGGCGTTTCAGCTAGCTCTTCAACAAAATTGAAGCGTTGGTGACAACGTTCACAGTTAGATGGCATACCGCCACCAATACCGCCGTCTAAGTGGCCGCCTGCGCCATGACACTCTTCACAGGTAATCCCTTTAGAAATCGTGTGTTTTTGCAGCTCTTTTGGGTTACCTAAGGCAGCGAAGAATTCATCTTTAGTTTGGAAGTCAAACTTAAAGCTGTGGCACATTTCGCAATAGGAGCTAGCTGGTTGGAATAGGAATTCCTTCTCGTACTTAGCACCGTATGAGCTCATGCCCCATTGGTGTGAACCGCTGGTACCAAAATCTTCCATTTTGACAGGGAAACTTGGGATAGCTTTGTTAATTTTTGCAGCCATTTCAGGGGTTAACCACTCAGCCCAACCGCGGGAGAATTGGTTACCACCGGCGACCATAGTCCCAGTGCCGTCCTTCAATAGACCGTCTTTAACATGGTAAGTACCACGCACTAAATAGGCGTCGATAAAACCATACTTGGTACGTGGTGTACCCACAGTGGCGTAGATAGCGTCTGGCGTAATACCCGATGGCAGAATCGAGGTATCTTTGGTGGTATACATGGTTTTTTTCAGGTCGTTATCGACTTCTGGATGTTCGCCAGGGAAGCGAATCGTCTTAGAGTGACGTGAACGTCTCCATTTTTCGTATTGCGGACCATGACACTCACCGCATTTTTCGGGGCCAACAAACTTGTTAGGGAAATCTAAAATCGATTTTGCCCCTAAACGATATTGCAGTGCTTTTGGACGTTGACCATCGTTATAGGCACTATAACGTACAGCGGTGCCATCAGTTGAGTTCACTTCTTTACTGTGTTTACTGTAAGCAACACTGTCACCACCGTGTAAATATTCTTCACCGCGGTCACTGACTTTATAAGTGCCCTTTAATCGACCTTCCGCGTCATATTTAAAAACGGGGTGATTTTCAAATAAAAAATCAAATAATTCTTGCTCTTGAACAATATAATCCTGCAGTGTTTTAACACCACGGGATTTCTCCATTAAATTGTCATTTAAATTGGGATTAGCCAAAATATCTTGAGTATAGTGGGATTGCTGTTTATTACCCACTCCAGGGACCACTTTACCATCCGATTTAGCATCGGAGGCGATTGTGGTAGCGCTTACGGCAGAACCTAAACAAAACAGCACGCCTAAGGCTGTTTTGATTTTCCATCGCTTCATCATTCACTCCTAATTTATCATTAGTTTTATATTCTCCACTGAACCTAACTGTTCACTGAACGACATAAACAATTGACCAGTGGCTGCATGATGACGGAGTGGAAAAACAAAAAATCTGCGCTAGAGCACATTAAATTTTAATTCAGAAATCAAGAGGAGCCAAAATAATTAAATCATAACAAATCAACACCTTAAACAATGAAAAACAGTAGTTAATTAGATCTAAAAGATGTTTTTTGAACTCTAAAAAAATCTAAAAATGGCTTTGATTTTTCAAAAATAAACAAAGTCATAAATGACCATTTTAATGCCGAGACAGATCACATTCCTTCCACAAAAACTCAGCTACCCTGCGAGTCAATCGTTAAATGGTTAAAGACTCAATATCCAATTTAGCCAGGCAACAATAAAAATAAATAAGTTAGTAGCGATTAACCGCTAAAAAAGTTAACCCATTATTAATTCCAGAATTAATGCGATTCAACAACCAATGCTATGCAGGAAATATCTATGACAAATATGATTCCAGAGCTAGGGCACATATTGCTGATCATGAGTACTGTGTTGGCATTATTGTCGGCTAGTCATCATTTAATCGGTAGCTACCGAAATAATTTTTACCTAATCAGCTTTGGCAATAAATTATTCTACGCTCTCTTTTTTACCTTACTGGCAGCATTATTTAGCTTAATTTTTAGCTTTATTACCGATAACTTTTCAGTCGCCTATGTTGCCAATCATTCTAATAGTCAGCTCGCCCTCGGTTATAAAATCGCGGCGGTGTGGGGCAGCCACGAAGGCTCAATGTTATTTTGGGTGTTCGCCATTGCCCTGTGGGGTGCGGTGATCAATTGGCGTCAAGCAACGAATAAGGTTAATCTCGATAGTGCCAGTTTACAGGCTGATAGGGCTTACTTTGGCAGAGTTCTCGCTATTTTGGCCTTAGTGATCCTCGGCTTTAATTTGTTTTTACTCTTTACCTCCAATCCCTTTGCCCGCTTACTCCCAAACATTCCAGTCGAAGGACGCGACCTTAACCCCATATTGCAGGACATTGGCTTAATACTGCATCCACCAATGCTGTTTTTAGGTTATGTCGGGCTAACGGTTTGCTTTGCCGCAGCACTGGCATCACTCATTGGGGGCAAATTACCTGCTCGCCACCTCGATTACCTTCGCCCTTGGGTGTTACTGGCGTGGATTTTCCTTACAGGTGGCAATGCCTTTGGTTCTTGGTGGGCCTATAACGAACTGGGCTGGGGCGGATGGTGGTTTTGGGACCCTGTAGAAAACGCCTCATTTATCCCTTGGCTTGTCGCTACAGCATTAGTCCATTCCATTGTTCTGACGAAACGCACTAATGGCTTTCAAATCACAACATTGCTGCTGTGCCTATTAGCTTTCTCACTCAGTTTGCTGGGCAGTTTTTTGGTACGTTCCGGCATAGTGCAATCAGTGCATGCCTTTGCCGCTGATCCTACCCGTGGTATGTCAATCCTCTGTTTATTAATACTTTTTGTTAGCGCAGCTCTGCTCACCTTTGCACTTAAAGCCAATAACTTCAGACACTCAGTTCGGCATAGCATTTTCAGTAAAGAAACGCTGTTGCTACTCGGTATTGTAATATTAGTCGTAGCGGCATTTTCCGTTCTACTCGGTACCTTCTATCCCTTGCTCTATGAATTACTTGGTTTAGGTACACTCTCTGTCGGTGCCCCTTATTTTAATGCGATCTTTGTGCCTCTGACATTCTTACTCGTACTCTTGATGGGCGTCGCCCCTTTAGCTGGTTGGCAAAAAGCATCCAAAGCTCAAGTTAAGCCTTTGATCATACCCGGTGCACTGATCTTAACTGCAGCTCTGTGGATAAGCTTACAAGCAGCAACTGGCAACAATTTATTTCTGTTACTTGGCACTGCAGCAGCGCTTTGGTTACTCGTTTGCTTATTATTAACATTGATAGCAGCATTAGGATTAAAAAATAAAAATCACCAAAATAAACAGCCTGTTAAAGAAAATATAAATACAGCTAAGCCTCTCCCTAAACGACGCCTCATGGCCATGCTGCTTGCTCATTTAGGCGTGGCTGTAACTATAATAGGTGCGACGGCCGTCTCTTTCTTTGAACAAGAAGCCCTGCTAAGAATGGGCCCAGGCCAAGGTAAGCCGTTAGCGGGTTATGTCTTAGTTTATGAAAGTACCGAGAATATCGAGACCAAGAGTTTTACTGCGATTCAAGCCAATATCAGTATCCGTGATGCAGCCCAAGATGAGCTGGTACTAGGTTATATCACCCCACAACGACAAACCTTCAAAAGCAATGCCATGGAAATGTCCCATGCTGGTATTGATCACGGCCTATGGCGGGATATTTATGTCTCGATGGGATTGCAACTTAGTGATAACGAATACCTGATCCGCATCAGCTATAAACCCCTTGCCAGTTGGATCTGGCTTGGGGCACTGCTAATGATGTTAGGTGGAACTGTCGCCGCTTGGCCTACTCGCAGCCTGAGTTATTACCCGAAACCAGCAGCCTTACCTAACTCATCCCATTCATTGCAAAGGGAAATGCTTGCCTAATGAATCCATTATTTCGCTCACCTTACCTCAGTGCTTTTATCTGGTTGCTTTTTACCACGCTGTTTCTAGGCGGGACTGCATTCCTCGCTATGGCGCAAGAGCAACCTGTCTCTAACACTGCTCATCAACAACAAGCTATGGATATCAGTAAACTGCTTCGCTGTCCTATGGCAACAAATCTAAGCTTGTTTGAATCACAAGCCCCTATCGCACATGAGCTTAAAGCTCAAATTTTTTCCATGTTAGAACAAGGAGATAGCCAAGATGAAATCATTCTTTTTATGGTACAGCGCTATGGTGAAAAAATTCGTTATCAACCCGAACTGAAAGGCTCTACGGTCGCACTTTGGTTTGGCCCGCTACTCTTGCTATTACTCGGTGTAGGTATTTGCCTTGGACTCATTAAGCGCTGAGCACTGAGTTCCCTATCTCAAATTAAGGATTCACCATGAAACTATGCTCTATGCGACTCATTCTGCTATGCAGTTTTGTCCTGTTAAACAACTCAGTCCAAGCCCATTCATTACAGAATAAGCTTTACGACACTGGCGAAGCGATTCCTAAACCTAGGGTAATGACAGGCTTCGTTGAAATGCAGCACGCACGCGGCGTACCGGATGTGCCTTTCATTGATGAAGCGGGAAAAACTCAAACCCTAAAACAACATCAAGGTAAACTGGTTCTCGTTAATCTTTGGGCAACTTGGTGCGCCCCCTGCCTGCGTGAAATCCCAGAGCTTCAACATCTTAAACAAGAATATCAAGGGAAAAATATCGCCATAGTCCCAATCTCCATCGATGAGGAACCTAAGGATGTGCGACCTTTCCTCACTCAACATAATTTTAGCGACTACCAAACTTGGTTCGATCCAACACAAAACATAGAACAGATCATTCCTGCAAACGTCGTTCCTGCGACGTATTTTTTTGATGCTAAAGGTAATCTTGTTGGTTTCGTACGCGGGTATCTCGATTGGGGCGATAAAGACGTCATCCCTTATCTTGATAAATTAATCGCTAAATACGGCCAGTAATCATTTTGTACTAAAAAGCCAGTTTACATCTCCGTTCGGTAGCCCACCCTACATTTGCCGAAACCCGCTGCACCCGAATTTGCAGCGGGTATTTTTTACACTTAAGAGCAAATACCTGAACTTTGTATTCTGCGGCGCATTTCTTTAAAATTGCCGCCCACTACTTATTGTTTATTGATCCCAAGGCAATCCAAATGAAACTCACCCGCTTAACTCAACCTATTTATGACCACTTATATCGAGATATCAGTGAGTTTCGCAGCACCTTCGACTTGCCCGTTAATGATGTTAATTCCTTAGATGACAAGGCCGACACTTTACATACTTCGCTGATTATTGAAGAGTTAACTGAACTTGCCGAAGCCGATAGCCGTATCGAGCAGGCCGATGCCATTGTCGATTCTGTGTATGTATTAATGGGGCGTTTAGTACATTTAGGCGCGGCCCAAGTGAGTGACCGCCTAGAGATCAGCTACCTTATCGACTTACTGCTGTGTGTGGCTAAAAACCGTGAAATTGACTTTATCGCCTGCTGGGACGAAGTGCATTCGAGTAACATGAGCAAAGTGTGCCGTAATGAGCAGGAACTTGCTGAAACAATTGCTTTTTATGCCGAGCAAGGTGTTGAAATTGTCGGCAGCAAAAAAGGCGACTTCATCATAGCCAAATGCGCCAAAGATGTAGAAATGGCGGGTAAAGTGGTGCGCCAAGGCAAGGTATTAAAGTCGGTTTACTACCGCCCTGCGGATTTAACTCAGCTAGTAAAAGCGTAAAACCGCAAACCTAGGCTGCGCAGCATGTCGAAACAGCATGCAGCCTAGGCATCTTCCTTTAATCCGACGCGTCTTGCTCGGCATTCTTGCGGTATTCCAAAATATCTCCCGGCTGACAAGTTAAGTATTCACAGATACTCGCCAAGGTATCAAAACGCACCCCTTTGACTTTGCCCCGTTTTAACAGGGACAAGTTGGCCTCGGTAATGCCCACCGCTTTGGCAAGCTCCTTGGAGCTCACTTTTCGCACCGCCATCATGACGTCTAAATTAACGATAATATTCAAAATCACACAAACTCTTGGTTTTCCGCCTCATAATCGCGGGCGGCTTTAAGCAAATACACTATGAGCAACATCAATAAAATCGTGGTGATGTTGCCAAAATCGAGTACTAATTCGATGCGGCCATCCTCAAAAAATGACTGATGATAGTAGCCAATGCCTAAGGTTTGCAGCATCTCGAACACTAAGGCCGCCACTTTTAACCACACTAGCCACAGATAACATTTCATACTCTCATCACTGAAAAACAGGCCGCGCTGATAGCAGGATAAGAGCCGTTGCAGCCAATATACTCCTAATAAAAATGTGATAAATAAAGGGGTTAGAATTGCAAGCAACAACATTCTGTTAGCGCTTGCGAGGTGCCATAACTCGAGTAACTGGGTGTTTCTACTATTGAAGCGGATATCGTCGTAGGCCCAATAGCAATAAATCAGGTAGCCGACAATGGCCACCGCAGAAAAGAGCACCAGCCAGCGACAAAATTCACTGATTTTTATTAATTTTTCAAAATTTTGATTCATCCACTCACCCAGACATCAACCCAAACCGTTCATAGCGAACGAGCGCCAGTATAAACCTTCAACAAAAAATATTACAAAGAAATATAAAATTATTGTTTTACGATAATTAATTTTCGTATTAGCATGTTTATAATTTCAACAGGCCAAGGTTATAACAATGCAAAAATTTCCGTTCGCTAGTCAGTTATGCAGTGCTGCCATTGCCGCCGCACTGCTACTTACGGGTTGCAGCACTGCTGATACCCCAAATGCACAACCTCAAATTGCCGAAACGCAGCAAACCGAAGCGCCGTTAATTCCCATCGAAAACTTCTTTAACGAGCAAAGCATTCGCCATCTGAAAATGTCCGATGATGGCAAATGGCTCGCCTTTGTAAAGGAGTATCAAGGGGCCAGCAATATCTTCCTGATGGCGGATAAGGCCGACCTTGCCAGCGCTACGCCACTCACCACCTCCGCCGAACCTATTCGCGACTTCGAATGGTCAGCCAAGGGCAATGACCTGTTCTTTATGAAGGACAAAGGCGGTAATGAAAACACCCAGATTTATAAGCTGAGTTTTGAGGAAAATGCCGGCAAAATCACCGCCAAAGAGCAGCGCTTAACCCATAAGGACGATGTGCAATACAGCGTGCTCGAGCAGGTAAAAGACAATCCCGATTTGTTGGTTGTTCAAGCCAACCACGACGATTCGAGCCGTATGGATATTTATCTGCTCAACATCCACGATGGCAAGTTAACCCTAATCCTGAAGAATGAGCTGAGCTTTACTCAAGTGAGGTTTAACAAGCTGGGTAAATCTGTGATTGCCAGCAGCAGTAATCTTGATAACACCAATGCCTTGTATGTGCTGATCGACGGCAACTGGCGCAAGATAATTCAAAGCGCCAAGGGCGAGAGCATCGATATTCTTAAAGTAAACGATGCCAAAAAACTCGCCTATATCAGCGCCAATATCGGTGATCGCGATAAGCAGGAATTGCTGAAAGTCGACCTGATGACGGGTAAATATGAAACCCTACACAAGGATCCCGACAACGAGGCCGACGTCTATTCGGTGCAATTTAACGATGCGGGCGAGCCATTAGCTGTGGCTTACTACGGTGGTCGCTTACGGGTTTATCCCTTAGATGCCGAGTTTGCCCGCCATTGGGATATGATTAATCGTCATTTTAATCAAGATGTTGAAATCACGATTGGCGAGATGAACGAGAAAACCCATCTGTGGCAAATCCATGTCGCCAGCGACAGAGCCGCAGGCGCGGACTATCAATACAATGCCGCCACTGGGAATATCCATCTGTTAGCGGACATTCCAGCCAGCATTCCTGCGGATCAACTCTCGCCACGCCAATCGATTGTGTATACCGCGCGGGACGGCGTAAAAATCCAAGCCTATTTAACGCTGCCTAAGGATAAACAGACTAAGCTGCCGACCATTATCTTGCCCCATGGCGGCCCTTGGGCACGGGATTTTTGGACGCTCGACTCGGGCTACTTCCACGCGATTGCCCAGTTCTATGCCAACCGTGGTTATGCGGTGTTGCAACCTAACTTCCGCGCCTCAACGGGGTTCGGTAAGCAATTCTTAAACCTAGGTAACCGTAACTGGGGCATTGGCAGCATGCAGCACGATCTCACCGATGGTGCCAATTACTTAGTCGAACAAGGCATTGCCGATAAACAGCGTTTAGGGATCTTCGGTGCCTCCTACGGTGGTTATGCAGCGCTGTCTGGCGCAACCTTTACACCCGACTTGTACCAAGCAGTGATTTCCTATGTGGGGCCATCGAGCCTAGTAACGCTAATGAATTCCTTCCCCGACTATTGGCGCCCCTACTTAGGCCAATGGTTTGAGTCGGTGGGTGATCCGCAAATTGCCGAGCAGAAACAAGATATGGAAAAACGCTCGCCAATTAACTATGTCGATAACATCAAGGCGCCATTGATGCTGATCCAAGGGGCAAATGACCCACGCGTCACCCAAATTGAATCGGACAATATTGCCAAGAAAATGTACCAAAAATCTTTACCCGTTAAGTACGTATTGGCAAAAGACGAAGGACATGGATTCAGTAAACGCGCCAACAAGCTGGCATCGATTGTCGCCACTGAACAGTTTTTTGCTGAGCATTTAGGCGGGCGTGTCGATACTAATGTGAACCCTGAAATTCTAAAACACTTAGACAGCTTGAACGTCGATATCAGTAAACTCTAAGCTTTTGCCGTCTTTACCAAGGAAGGTAAAGGCGGCAAACTAGCCTAGATTTTATATTTCATTTGCTTAGGGATAAAAATGAATCCTGCGAAAGTAGTGCGTGCCGAGGTGAAGCAATTAACTGATTTGCCGAATATTGGCAAAGCCTGTGCGGCGGATTTACGTTTGCTCGGCATAGATAAACCTGAGCAACTGCTGGGGCAAAATCCCTACGACCTGTATCAAGCGCTCAATCATTTGACCGGAAAAACACACGACCCTTGCATGATCGAAGTGTTTATCTCCATCACCCGTTTTATGGCGGGCGAAGATGCTAAACCTTGGTGGTTTTACACCGATGAGCGCAAAAATGCCTTAGGGCAGACTAAACCTTAACTTTTAGCTCCCGCCTGTTTATCACTTTGTATTATTTCAGGTTCTTCCCTTAACCACTCACGCCAGATAGCAACTAACAGCGCCATCAACACGGGGCCGACAAACAAACCGACAAAGCCCATGGTTTTCACCCCACCAATCAAGCCGAAAAAAGTCGGTAAGAAAGGCAATTTAATCGGCCCACCGACAAGATTAGGCCTTAAGGTTTTATCGACAATAAACAGCTCTATGCTGCCCCAAAGGAATAAGCCGACGCCCGCCGTCATATCGCCAGTGCCGACAAGATAGAGTGAAATCAAGGTAAACATGGTTGGCGCGCCGCCGGGAACCAAGGCCATAAAGGCGGTTAACACTCCAAAAGCCACGGCCGAAGGCACACCCGCTATCCAATAGGCAATCCCCAGCACTATGCCCTCACCGATCGCAATAAGCGTCATGCCAATCACAGTCGAACTGACCGTAGCAGGCACCACACGGGAGAAGCTATGCCAGCGGGCGGGCAATACTCGCTCGCCGACAATATCCAGCTGTTTGGCCACTTGCTCGCCATCTTTATAGAGGAAAAACAAAGTGATCAACATAAAGAGTAAGGTCAGTAGCAGGCCTAGCGTGTTCCAGCCTAATTGCAGCACCCAGCGAGAAATGCCACTTAGGTTCTGACCACTGATGGCACTGATGATTTTGCCTAGCTCGTGGGGTTCACCGATAAATTGCTGCCATTGCAGGGTTAACCATTCACCCATCCAAGGTAAATCTTTGATCCACAAGGGCACGGGCGAACCATGTTGGTTAGTAAACACCAACCAATCAACCCAAGTTCTAATTTCTTGTAACGCATAGGAAAATACAAACACCAGCGGGATAATCAGCCCGAGCACAATACAACATAGGGCAATGGTTGCCGCCAACGCCGAGCGACCACCGCATTTTGCCAATAGTTTTTGATAAAGAGGCCAACTCGAAAAACACACAATCAAGGCGGCTAAGGCAGGCACTAAAAAGTCGATAAAAAAGAACACGCCAGCGCATAAGAGCAAAATCAATAAACTACGCCCAATCGCGGCATTACTGAAAATCGGCGTCATAGTGATAACACTCCCCACAATACAATCCAACGATAAGATCGAAAACACTCGGCATTCTATCAAAAGCCTAACAGTTGAAATGAGCTTATTGCGCCGAGAGTTGCTTAACGAGCTGCTCTGGTTGACTAAAATCGGTAATGCGCTGAATGACTTTCCCGTCCTTAACCCAAAGTAACGTCGGGATATTGCGGATTTTAAAATGATTAAATAACACGCCTAACTCATCGATACTAAAATCGATTTTAGTCTGATAAAGCTGCTTAAAATCTTCGAGTGCTTTATCGTCTGTCCACAGGTGATTGACCACACCGTGCCACGCTTTATTCGGCACTTTTTGCGCGAGATTATTTAAGCCTTTTTGGACGGCAATACACTCTTTCGACATTTCTGGACGGCTCTCTGCCAAGTACCAATCACACCAAGTTGCGGTGAAAAAGAGTAGATGCTCACCTTGTTCCCAAGGCTTGAGTAACTTAGCCGTTTGCTCGGCACTAGGCGCCTCTGTTGTCTGCGCGGTCAACTCTTGGCCATTCGCCAACATATCGATAAATTTATCTAAATTAGCATCTGACTCGTGGCTAGTGTAAACCACATCACCGGCACGATTGATTAATACACTATAGGGCGTGCCGACCAAGCCTAAAGCCACACCCAACTCACCTTCATTATCCAACCACACTGGCATAGTTAGCCCGAAGCGCGCGATAACGTCAGCGATCTTAGGTTGCTCTTCATTAATATTGATGTTCACTGCGTCGATATTAATCTTGTCCTGATACTTCTTCTGTAAGGCTTCAAAATGCGGCATTTGTTCCATACAGGGCTGACACCAAGTTGCCCAAAACTTTAGATATATCGGCTTGTTACCCGCAACGCTGGCTAAGGTCACTTGCTGCTGATCGGGATAGGTTTTAAGTGCAATATCTTGATAGGCTTTGTCGCCCGCAAACGTAGCAAAACTCACGACGGCAAGGCACATAACAATGATTTGACGTAACAACATAGTGTTTTCCTTAAATTGATAGATCACTCGCATCCACGACTATGGGGCCAGTGATTTGCAGCCATTTACACAGAAAATACATAATTAAAGGGAGTGACAGTCTACCCAGCAGCCAACCTTTAACCAGTGAGTATAAACTAACAATCCGCTAATTTAGCCATGTAAAATGTAAGCCTTGGTGAGCATATCAATGAGTATTAATCGTCTATTAATACAACATCTTAAACTATCAAGCCTAACGCCAATTGTCTTGTTAGCTCTGCGGCAGGAATAGTCTGACAGCCGGTTGCATTTTGGCCGCACCAGAGCGGGCTAAAATCACCGAACCCTTGTTGCTCGGCGGCGCTTCGCAATCCTGCGACGGAACTTGAGGCGAGCGGAAAATCCGGTACGGCGTTATTGATAGGTCCAAGTTCTGCCATAAAACGGTTTACTATGCCACGGGCGGGTCGGCCAGAAAATAAGTTAGTCAAAGCCGTATGCTGCGCCGCGTCACTTTGCAGTGCGGCGCGGTGAATATCACTAGTCGTGCATTCAGGGCAAAGTAAATAGGCCGTCCCAACTTGCACCGCCGAAGCACCCATCGCCATGGCGGCGCGCACGGTTTTGGCATCGACTATGCCACCTGCTGCGATAACGGGCACATCAACGGCGGCAATGATTTGCGGCAATAAACTAAAAGTGCCGAGTTGCTCAGTCAAATCATCGGATAAGAAATGTCCTCTATGGCCGCCCGCTTCTAAGCCCTGCGCAATAATGGCATCTACGCCACGCGCTTCTAACCAGAGCGCCTCTTCCACTGTGGTCGCCGTCGAGATGATCTTAGATCCCCAAGATTTTATCTCCAGCAACAAGTCTTCATTGGGTAAACCAAAGTGAAAACTCACAACCTCAGGTTTGAATTTAGCTAACACTTCAGCCTGAGCACTCGTGTAGGGCGCGCGTTGTGCTCCCGCAGTTTGGGTATCAGGATGGATACTTAGCTCAGCAAAATAAGGCGCGAGTTGCTTGAGCCATGCAGCTTGTTTCGCCGCTTGCGGTTCGGGCTCGTGATGACAAAAGAAGTTTACATTGATGGGCTTAGTCGTCTGGGCGCGGATCTGTGTCAACGCGGCATCTAAGGCTTCGAGGGATAACATGGCGCAGGGCAAAGATCCCAACGCACCCGCTTGCGACACAGCTATCGCTAAGGCACTGCCCTGAACACCCGCCATCGGCGCTTGAATAATTGGCAATTCGATTCCAAATAATCGGGTTAACTGGCACGGCATACATCACCTCCTTTGACTGGTTATCACTTGACGATCAATCCTGATATGGCCCTGCGGCTAAACGCTGGGAGATCCACCACAAATTACCCACGGGATCACGCACTCCACCTTGGCGATCGCCATAGGGTTTATCCGCCACTTCCATGATTAACTCGCCCTCAGCCGCGAGCGCCTGAGCCACCGATTTATCGGCATCTTCCACATACAAATAGTAGGATGCAGGCATTGGCGGAAACGCTTCACTCGCCTCGCTTAACATAAATAGGCAGTCGCCGATTTGCATCTGCGCATTGGCTATTTTGCCATCCAATCGATGGGAAATATGTAGCGCTTTAGCATCAAAGGCTTTTCGCATAAAGGCCACTAAACTATCGGCATTGTTGATAATCATATACGGGCTAACCCGTGAAAATCCTGGCGGAATAAACATAACGACTCCTTGTTACCCAAGCATGATGTTGACAATAGAAAGCCACTATAAGTCATGCACTATAGACCAAGCACGAGGGCGAAAACTAGCCTGCGGCCATTAAGCCTTCAACGTAAAATGTAAACTTAAACATTCAGTGAACGAGTCAAAGCGTAAAGCCTGCGGATGCGTTGCCCCACGGCGTTTAAGTCATTTTATATCTTTGCGGCCAAACCATAACAGTACTGCTTTACGCTTGTTATTAAACAATAAATTAGCTTTATTTAACTATGATTAAGCAACTACGGATCCTTGTTCTATGCTTAGTTCACTGTTCACTTACCATGATGAGCCTATGCACTTGACTGCATTCTTCGCCCGTTCCCTCAGGATATGCCTCCTCTTAACCCTTAGCTGTTTCGTCTTTGCAGTGCAGGCAGCTTGGTATCCCGCCGATGTCATTGCCGACGGTCAAAAGACCCTCTACACGCCACTCACTAAGGCCAATCAAGCATGGCGGATCTGCGCCTTACTTCCCCACGGTAAAGATCAATATTGGTGGGGCGTCGCCTTTGGATTATCACAAGAAGCCGAGCGCCAAGGGGTAACGCTTGGCATTTATGATGCTGGTGGATATGACAAGATTGAGCAGCAAAGACAGCAACTCCATGATTGTTATGCACTCAAGGCTCAAGCTTATATTATTGCCGCCAATACCGCTGACGGACTGATTGCGGATATTGAACAGCTCAGCGCTGCGGGCATTCCGGTTATCGATTTAGTCAATGGTATCGCGACCGACAAACTCACGAGTCGCTCCTTAGTCAGCTTTGAAGATATGTCCGTTGCGGCGACAGAATATATTGCGGCGCAGCAGCGAGAAGCTATCAATCAGGAGTCACCTAAGCTTAAGGTGGCGTGGTTTCCTGGGCCTAAGGGTGCATCTTGGGTGATGGCGGCGGAACAAGGATTTAGACAAGCGGCAGCTAAACAAGAGTTCGACACAATTGAAGGCGGTTACGGTACGACGGAGTTATTTGTTCAAGCGGATCTGGTGCGAAAAGTACTTGCAAAACAAAGCGTAGATTATGTAATTGCCAATGCGGTGGCGGCCACGTTCGCGGCGCGCTTTTTAGATGGACGCCGGAATCAAACCGGCAAAGTCATCGCATTTTACTCTAATGCGCAAACTATAGAATTAGTGCAGAAAAAGCAGCTACTCGCGACAGTCAGTGACTCACCGGTATTGCAGGCTCGAATTGCTATCGATCTGGCGCTGCGCGCACTCGAAGGTGCGCCTTATCCCCGCAGAGTGAGCCCTGTTATCAAGGTCATCTCCCAAGACAACATCCACCAGATTGATTTAGAACAAATATTAGCGCCGGAAAATCAATGGATGATCCATCAAGATCTGCCCAGCGTAAACGGTACTCGTTAAATCAAATAGTCCGCACCCAGCCCAACAAATAAGGCTAAACCTGCCCAGTTATTATTGAGGAAGGCTTTAAAACAAGGGGCTCGTTCACGATCAAAAATCAGCATTTGCTGGTAAGTACTAAAACCGACAAAAGTCAGTATGCCTAAACCATACAGCAAACCACGGTCAGCGCTCCAACCGGCGGCGATAAAACAAGCCAAGGCGGCAAGCTGAAATAACCCTATGATTTGGCGATCATATTCACCGAACAAAATCGCAGTGGATTTAATGCCCACCTTTAAATCATCGTCCCTATCGACCATGGCATACATAGTGTCGTAGGCGACAGTCCAACACCAATTGGCGGCAAATAACCACCAAGCCTCCATCGGCACTTCACCCGTTTGCGCGGCATAAGCCATAGGGATAGACCAACTCCACACTATGCCTAAAAACATCTGCGGCATGTTGGTGATGCGTTTAGTGAAGGGATAAATAATCGTGAGGATAATGCCAACAACGGATAGTTTAACGACTAATCCATTGAGTAATAAAACTAAACCAAAAGCGGATAAACCTAAAATGACGAACAGTATCAGCGCTTCTTTGGTGCTGATTTCGCCACTGGCTAGCGGGCGTGATCGAGTGCGTTCAACAAAAGAGTCGAGATCGCGATCGGCATAGTCGTTAATAATGCAGCCACAGGCACGCATGATCACTACGCCAATAATGAAGATAACCAAGACCTTAAGATCCGGCATGCCACCCGCAGCTAACATTAGCGCCATCAAACATGGCCACAGCAATAATAGCGTACCGATTGGACGGTCGATTCGAGTAAGACGGGAATACACATCCCACTTTTGCTTTAAATTCATTAACTAGGTACTCCCAATACCCTCAAGTTTCCACTCGTTTTCAGGCTTAGCATCATATACCCATGCTTCTCCCGATGCGAATTCATCCCCTAAAAGCGTGTCACAAAAAGCTGACATTTATCGTGATGATGGCAGTCATCACAGCGCTTCTAAACGAGCGTAAGCCACGACTAACCACTTGCTGCCAAAGTCAGTAAAGCTGACTTGCACGCGCCCTTGGGCACCGCTGCCCTCAAAGTTGGTCACCTTGCCTTCACCAAATTTAGGGTGATTGACTCGTTGGCCGACGTTAAAACCGGTATCGTTTGTGGCAGCCGACTTTTGAGTGCTAAAACGATTATTGGCCATTGGGGTTGAAACCTGCGCCTTGAGGCGGATTTCATCCACATATTGCGGTGGGATCTCTTTGATAAAACGCGATGGCCGAGCGTAATCTTCGCGGCCATAAATACGGCGTGATTCCGCATAGGTAATGTAGAGTTTTTCCATCGCGCGGGTCATGCCCACATAGCAGAGACGGCGTTCTTCATCGAGTCTATCGCCCTCTTCGAGTGCCATTTTACTCGGGAAGATCCCTTCTTCTACGCCCGCCATGAACACCATAGTGAACTCTAGCCCTTTGGCAGAATGCAGCGTCATTAGCTGCACCGCATCGGTAAAGGCATCGGCTTGGCCTTCGCCTGCTTCGAGCGCCGCGTGGGAGAGGAAACCGTTAAGTTCGCCCATGTCCTCTAGCTCTTCTGGCATTTCGAAGGTACGCGCCGCTGTGACTAATTCTTCTAAGTTTTCGATTCTGGCGTGGGCTTTTTCACCCTTTTCGGCTTCATACATGGCCTTAAGACCCGAAGCTTGGATCACAGTATCGGCCATGCGATACAGCACCATATCTTGGGTGTCTTCACGCATGGTCATGATTAAGTCCATGAAACCACGCACAGAATTCGCCGCGCGGCCCGCGAGCACTTTCTCGTCGAGCAAACGCACACTCGCCTGCCACAGGGTTAACTCATGCTGGCGCGCGGTGGAGCGCAAAATATCCAAAGTGCGATCGCCAATGCCACGGGGCGGCGTATTCACTACACGCTCAAACGCCGCATCGTCGTCTTTGTTATTTATCAGCCGCAGGTAACCCATGGCATCTTTAATTTCTTGGCGTTCGAAGAAGCGTAAACCGCCGTAGATGCGATAGGCTAAGCCTTTGTGTAACAAGGCTTCTTCCAATACCCGCGACTGAGCGTTAGAACGATATAAAATCGCACAATCACTGAGGTTGCCGCCCTTTTCGTGCCAATCATTAATCCGACCGACAATAAAACGCGCCTCGTCCATTTCATTAAAAGCGCAATAGAGCGAAATCGGATCGCCATCGGCTTCATCCGTCCACAACTCTTTGCCCATACGTTCTGGGTTGTTGGCGATCAAGGCGTTGGACGCTTTAAGAATATTGCCCTTAGAGCGATAGTTTTGCTCGAGGCGAATGGTAGTCGCACTCGGGAAATCTTTTAAGAATCTATGTAAGTTTTCAACCTGAGCGCCGCGCCAGCCGTAAATCGATTGGTCGTCATCACCGACTATCATCACATTGGCAGTTTGACCAGCGAGCACGCGGATCCACGCATATTGAATGGCGTTGGTATCTTGGAACTCGTCCACCAAAATATGCTTAAATCTGTCTTGATAATGGGCCAACAAGTGCGGCTTATTGAGCCATAACTCATGGGCACGTAATAGGATTTCGGCAAAATCGACTAAACCTGCGCGATCGCAAGACTCTTGGTAAACCTGATAGATTTTTAGCAGATTTTGCTCAAGCGGAAAACCGCCCGCATCGATATGTTTAGGGCGTAATCCTTGGTCTTTTTTACCATTGATATAACCCTGAGCTTGGCGTGGAGGATATTGTTTCTCATCCAAATTTAAGCTTTTAAGAATACGTTTGATCAAACGCACTTGATCGTCAGAATCAAGGATTTGGAAGCTTTGCGGTAAACCCGCATCTTGGAAGTGAGTGCGTAACAAACGATGCGCCAAGCCGTGGAAAGTGCCAATCCACATGCGGCCCATATTGGTGCCAGCGACTTTTTCAACTCGCTCGCGCATCTCAGCCGCAGCTTTATTGGTAAATGTCACCGCGAGAATCGAGTAAGGACTCTGCTGTTCAACCTGCATCAGCCACGCAATGCGGTGGGTCAACACCCGAGTTTTACCACTGCCCGCGCCCGCCAACACTAACATGCTAGATTGCGGTGCCGCGACAGCCTCGCGCTGCTTATCATTCAGGCCGTCTAGTAAAGAAGATACGTCCATTCTCGCCTCCAAAAAATCGAGGGGGCATTATAACAGAAGAACTCACCATGACACGCCACGAGTTTTGCCCGCCACATAAGCACAAATCAAGTTGACTAAACGGCTAAGTTTCGCTTGAATTAGAATCAAACAAATAATTAACATTTAGAACTGTTCTAAGCTGACGTAGGCTTAGTTACGCTAAAGGACATGAATGCATTATACTTTTCGCACGTTTATGCTGGATGTTCAAAACCGCACTCTGCACTGCAATAGTGAACGCATTAACTGTGATGAACGCGTTATCCTACTTATTAGTCTCTTGATTGAAGCCTATCCGGAACACTGTGACCAAGCATTTTTACTCGAAAAAATTTGGCCTAATACTGTCGTGAGTAGCTGGTCGGTAGCTAGGTTAATTTCAGATACCCGCAAATTGTTCACTTCAGCAGGATTGGATATTCCGATAATCCAAACACTACACGGCAGAGGTTACCGCTTATCCCACGATATTGCCGCCATACTCAGTTCACAGAACGATGAAGTACAACCCGCAGCGCCGCAGAATACCGACACCCCGACAGTCAATCTAGACTCCAGTAAAACACAGCAATCTGATAGTAATCAGCAGCAAAGCCCAAATCAAACCCAGCCAAGCTACAAACGAGTTAACTTGCGTTATCTGTGGCTATTTATCGCGTCCGTTGCGATAACGCTTGCAGTGGCTAGCCACCAGCAAACTCAGCGTGCCAATCCCTTAGTGTTAGCAGAACCCAATAATGTCAAAGCAAGGATCCTTTGGGTGGATGACCATCCTGAGAATAATCAAACTGAACGGCAATACCTCGAAGAACGACAGATTGGGGTGTACACCACACAAACAACCCAAGATGCCCTCACGCTACTAGGTCTCTATCGCTACGATGCCATTATTACCGATATGGGACGGGAAGCCGATCCTTTGGCGGGCCTAAAAATGATACGGATGATCAGGGAACTTGGCATACCAACCCCCATTTACTTATATACCATTATGCCCTCAGAGGCGTTAAGGCAAAAAGCCCGCGAACATGGCGCCAATGACATTGCCGTCGAAGCAGAAGATTTATACCAACACTTGACCCCGCTTATTGATTCCTTTGATTTAGAGTCGTCCCCACACTAGCCCTGCACTCAGCAGATTAGTCATCATCTAAAGCTATCAAGTAACTAATTGATAAGTTTAGCATTCAAATTTAATCAATAGATTTCAAAGACAGATTTAAGATAGCCGTTATATACCTTTTCTATCGATAACTGTTCTATGCCTTCGGTATATCGATTGCTCAGCATAAACCGCAGTAAAGCAATGAAAGCGCCTGTGGATTTAGCTCCGTAACTCAATACGTCTACCTAAGTTTCATAAAAGGAATTGATATAATGAAGCCGACCTACCTCCTTGCTATTCCGCTACTCGCAGGACTAATACTGACTGCCTGTGGTGGTGACGACAATGACGATGATGAAGTCACACCGACACCGCCCCCGACACCGCAGCTTGCTATAAAAGGCAATGTGAAAGGGCTTTCTGACACAGTTAAGCTCGAATTACAAAAAAATGGTCAAGCAGTAGAAACACTGTCGATTCAAAGTGATGGCACAGATAAAGCCTTTACATTTTCCACCATGCAAGACGAAGGCATTAGCTTTGCGATTACTGTTAACACTCAACCTGCGGCACAAACTTGCAGCGTAACTAATGGCAGTGGCACTTTAAATGCGACAACAGCGGTCGCCACTTTAGTCACCTGCGAAGATAATCCCAATGCTGAGCTAACCGGAATACTGAGGGACAGCCCAGTCGCGGGCATTAACTACCAAACCGAAACCAAAGAAGCAGGAATCACGAGTGATATCGGTGAATATCAATACCTTAAAGGTGAGCATGTCACCTTCTCCGTTGGCGCGATTATGTTCCCAGCAACGGCAGCGGCCAACTTGATCACGCCCACCGAAATTGCCGCAGGTAACCAAGTCACCAAAGTTAATATCCTGCAGCTATTACAAACCTTAGATAAGGATTGCGATGTTGAAAATGGGATTCAAGTGAGGGCAACAAGCCACGAACTGTTAGCCGATACCGTGCTCGATATCACCAGTGCTGATTTCGATGCCAACATCAATGCAGCCTTTACGACCAAGAACTCAGGCTTAACGTTAATCAGCGAGACTCAAGCATTAACACACTTTGACAGTTCAAATCGTAACTTACTTTTAGGCAGCTGGTTATTCACCGAAGGTGATGGCCAACGGACTGTGCTGACATTTAAAGACCATTCTAGCTACATCATGATCCACGAGCATGAAAGTGACGGTGGTCAAAGCGCTGCATCGGTGGAATATGGTCATTACACCTGGGATTCACAAACAGGCAATTTTAGTGTCAGCATAATTGCACAATCCGATGGTTCAGGAGGGTTTTATGACGAAGGAAGCACAGTCAATAACGCGACCGTGAATTTAGATAAACTGACGGTGAGTTTTATCGACAATACTGCAGGAGACATTACCCTCACACGTATCGAAGATAAAAACGATCCGCTGATTGGTACTTGGCACGTACTTGATACTGAAGCTGATAATGACAGCTTTGTCACCTTCCTGCCCAATCAAAACTATGTGATTGCCCATACAGCGAATACAGATAGCTACGAAGGTAAATCACCGCAGGCGCAGTCTGGTGAGTTTGGCCGTTATATCAAAGATGCTAGCGGCTATAAATTTACTGCCACAGTCGAATCAGATGGCCCAAATGGACTCTATGATGCTGATTCATCGGATAACTACCTATTTTCATCAATCAAGATCACTGCTTGGGGAGAAATGATCGCAGTTGAAAATGGTGCTGATGGCGGCACTTTTTCACTCGATTATATTGGTGGCTTTGTCTCAGAACTTGTGGATAAACCAAGCTCGGCTGCAGGAACAAGCCTAGGTAGAATTACCTCAGTGCGAGATATTTCAGGCTTTATCAGTGCTGACATAGTCAATAAACCGCTGCAATTTGACTTGGAATACACGGGCGACACTGAGAATCGCTGTATAACGAGTTTCGGTAATAATCGTTGCGGCGCGCGTTACACTATGTTGGTTCAAAATCTTGCAGAGAATGAAATTGGCGACACCATAGGTGATGTGAACTTAACTGAAGTGACTAGCAATACTCAAATCAACACCAATTTTTCAGTAACAACCGCAGGTACAGCAACCTTTAGTTACAGCAACACCCAAACTATGACCATTAGTCCTTTGCTCGGCAAATCCTGTCAAGGGAATCAAAGGGCATTAGTCAGCATCACTGACACCGCCAATAACCTCTCCCTTTGGCAAGTAGAGCTAACACCAACTCAACCTTAACGAAATAGATCTTCCACTTTGTCGGACTGTGCAAGTGCAAGCAGTCCGACGCTTTTTTTTAGCTTTATCTCACCTGTTGTTTAATCGCTTACTCTCGCAAAAACGGGCAATCGCGATACGGGAGCGCCTTGGTTCACTATCCAAAGCGCCTTTATCCTTTACGGCTTAGTATTTAGCTTGAAGATGTGGGGGCAATAACATAGCCAGACATGGGCAATGCTTTAGACCCAAACCCTCCTTTCAATGAGAATAACTTTAGGTAGCGGCGGATCGCGGTTAGAATACTCACCCTGTTTTTCTTGGTTACTTTTTCGGAAACAATAATGTCCCATTCAGCGCTTAATTCTTTTGATGATTTTTACCAGCTTTTGGCTGACAGCTTGGCGAAGAATAGTCTGATCAAACTATTGTTGAGTAAGTACCGAGGGGCAGATAAAAGCCTGCAGCGCATTACGATTCGGCCGATTAGCTTGCAAAATGAGCCTATGCTGTCGTTTGTGTATCAACACCAGACGAATCACATCACTAAAAACCTGAGTTATGACGAAGGCTTATCCAGCATAAAACTGTTACTCGGTAGCGATTTTAAGAGTGCCCACTTAGCTACGGCAGAGGCAGAAGTTCAGCTTGAGATCAGCAAAAAAGGCAAAGTCCAAATCAGCACACATAACGTTAAACAAACCGTCGCGGCGCCATTAGAACATGACCGTGAGAAAAAACGTTTTGTGGATATCGAACGGCCCTTCCTGACCAAGCTAGGTGTGACGGACAGCCAACATAATCTTATCCCTGCGATGTCGCGTAAATGGAAACAAATCAATAAATTTATTGAGGTTTTCAGCCAAGCACTCGAAGCCTCACCCCACAAGAATGACCAACCGATCAATGTGGTCGATTTTGGTTCAGGTAAAGGTTATCTCACCTTTGCAATCCATGACTACCTGCGCCACAGCCTACATAATGATGCGCAGGTGACTGGGGTGGAATTACGCCAAGCCTTGGCGGATTTATGTAATGAAACGGCGGCAACGCTGGATCATCAAGGATTGTCGTTTGTCTGCGGCGATGTGAGAACCCATGCGCCTAAACAAACCGATGTGATGATCGCGCTGCACGCCTGCGATATCGCCACTGACTATGCGATTCATTATGGTATTCGCGCCAATGCCGACATCATCATGTGCTCGCCTTGCTGCCATAAACAAATTCGCCCGCAGATGCACAGCCCAGAATTGTTTAAACCTATGCTGCAATATGGGGTGCACATGGGCCAACAGGCTGAAATGGTGACGGATTCATTACGTGCGCTATTTTTGGAAGCCAATGGTTATGCGACTAAGGTGTTTGAATTTATCAGCCTAGAACATACCAATAAAAATAAGATGATTTTGGCCGTTAAAAAGCCACAACATAATCAGAAAGACAGCGCCGCAATCCTCGCGCAAATTGCTGACATTAAAGCCTATTACGGGATCAAGGAACATTGCTTAGAAACCTTGCTCGCGCAAACCCAAGCCGATTAACGGCCGGCGGTTTACTGGCAAAGCATTAAAACTTTGCGCTCATGACAACCCCGTTGAAATTGAGGCAATCTTTAATTCTTTGCTGCTGAACCGCGCTAAGGGTGTCGATATCGTGGAAGGCAAACTCTGAATGTTCGTGGCTTAAGTGGATCGGCAATGACTCACCTTCTGCCACCTCAGGCCCATCAGGCAATAGCAGTTCACAACGAAAAATAAAGGCTTGGGATTGATAGGCGCTGTGATAATACACGCCGCTCAAATAGTTAACCTGCACACTTAAGCCTAATTCCTCTTGGCATTCGCGCACCAAGGCTTCGTGAATCGTTTCACCGGGCTCGAGTGCGCCACCGGGCAAACCCCAAGCAAAGTTACCGTAATTGGCCTTAAGCAACAGCACTTTCCCCTGCGCATTAGTGATAACCGCGTGGCTGCTCAGTCTAAAGGTATCGTTAAAGGCCACTCAGTTATCCTTGCATTTATGTTCGGTACGTATTTGAGATATTAAACAAAATCACTTCGCCGCAAAGGTATTACAACTGGCGAGATTACCCGAATCAAACCCCGTCTTAAACCATTTAACCCGCTGTGCCGAACTACCGTGGGTAAAAGCATCGGGCTGTACGGCACGACCCGCCATCTGTTGCAAGCGATCGTCACCCACAGCACTGGCGGCGGCAATGCCTTCCGCTAAATCGCCCGCTTCAAGTAAGTTAAGTTGTTGATTGGCATAATGCCCCCAAATCCCCGCGTAACAATCTGCCTGTAATTCAAGTGCAACACTCAATTGATTCGCCTGCACTTTACTGCCAGATTGCTGCGCTTGGCGCACCTTAGTACTAGTGCCCAGCAGGTTTTGCACATGGTGGCCTACCTCGTGGGCAATCACATAGGCAAAGGCAAAATCGCCGGGCGCGCCTAAGGTTTTAAGCTCATCAAGAAAGCTAAGGTCGATATACACTTTGCTATCGGCGGGGCAATAGAAAGGCCCAGACTGCGCCTGTCCCATACCGCAGCCAGTGGAGGTCATATTGCGATAAAGCACTAACTTAGGCTCTCGATATTGCCCCTTGAGTAACTGGCCCCAAACGGTTTCTGTGGTACCTAAAATGGCCGCCACAAACTGGGCATTTTCATCCTGTACCGCTGTTGTTGAGCTAGATTGGGATTGGCTAAGATTAGTTTGAGTGCTGGGGTCGAGTGACAGGCCACCAGTAAAATACTGAAAAGCAATATAAATGCCGCCAATGAGCAACACCACGCGGCCAAGTTTAGTTCTCAGCAAAAAGGGCAAGAACCTGAGTAACAAGGCACTCGGCACACCCGCAGATGCCATTTGCTGGCCGCGTCTGTCTTCGATATTGGAGCTTCTGTCAGTGTCACGCCAGCGCATCGCATTCCTTCACTCAGTAGTTAAAACTTTCGTTAAACCGTTCGTTACATCGCTATTTGAGCCGCTTAGATGCACAGCTCTATTTCGTATTTGCACTCTAGCGCCTAGTGGTTAAGAGTCTAGTGATTAAGTGTCTAGTGGTTATTTCGCTTGTGTATCGCTTGTGGGCGCATCTTTCAGTGAGCGTAAAAACAATCCTAAACCACCAAAAGCCAAAACGAGGATCACGATAAGTTCAAAGGCCGACATAGATTTAAAGTGGAATTGAATCGAGCTAATAACCCCCACAATCAAGGCCGTTAGCGAACCTAAACTCAGCAGCCAAGCTAACTTACTCTTAGCGTCAAAAAACACCATCACAATGCCGATAATAAACGGTAGCATCACCATGCCTGTGGTAATCGACATGCCTTGCCCAAAGGCATTCACTCGATATAAACCATAGCCCAGCCCAAAGCTAGAGCTCACTTGTATTGCATTGAACAATAAATAAAATCCGCCACACATCATGGCCAGACCCATAAAAAATTGTCCCGTCCCGCCCTGTGTTCCGCCCGCACCTTTCATAGATATCCTTTCTAAATTAACGATTTTTGAGTGGCTTGTTCTATGGCCGTTTTCAGCCGTTGTTTTTCTTCCGCTGCTTTTGCCTTTTGGGACTCGTCGAGATTTTTATCCGCCTCGGCGACACAGCGCTGTTTATCTCGCATGGGCTCATAGGGATCGACATCAGTTCTGGCAGAACACGCTAATTCGGCGCAGCCAGACGTCGACAAAGTAGAGCACAAGACCAGCATAATCAACGGGGTTTTCATCATCAAGTACGCCTCAGTGGATCACAAAAATAACACATTTTATCCACCAGCAAGGAGCATATTGCCAATCCCACGCGCAGGCTCAGTAATCTCAAGCTTATTCGCGCCCTATGTTGACATAAATTACGCTAAGGCCAACACTCAATGGTGAATTTTTATACCCATATACGACGCACTACCGTGGCTTAAATAAGGCTCTGCAATCTATGTGCAGACGCTAAAGTTAACATAAGGAATGCCCTTGAATACTCTATTGATTGGGAAAGGTGATCAACAGGTTCACTTAAATCTTAAGTATGCTAATCGTCATGGATTAATTGCCGGCGCTACAGGGACAGGCAAAACCGTGTCGCTGATGAGCCTAGCCGAAGGTTTTTCGCGCCAAGGCGTGCCGGTTTTCATCACGGATGTTAAAGGTGATATCTCAGGCCTGGCGATGGCGGGCACCCCAAGTGAAAAGCTATTACAAAGGGCGGCGCAAATTGGCATAGAGGATTATCACAACGAAGCCAACCCGGTGGTGTTATGGGATTTAGCGGGCGTTCAAGGCCATCCACTGCGTACCACCATCAGCGAAATGGGCCCAACCTTACTCAGCCGAATTTTAGAATTAAATGACACCCAAAGCGGTATCTTAGACATAGTGTTTCAACTGGCAGACGACCAAGGGTTATTGTTGCTCGACTTAGATGATCTGCGGGCCATGCTGGCTTTGGTTGCCGAGGAACGCAAAGAAGTCTCCGCCAAATATGGTTTGATCAGCGCCCAATCCCTCGCGGCGATTCAGCGCTCAGTGCTAGGACTTGAGCGCGATGGCGGCAAAGACTTTTTTGGCGAACCCGCGTTACAGCTTGAAGATTTAATGCGCACTAATTTGCAAGGGAGCGGCATCATCAATTTGTTAGCGGCGAATAAGCTGATTTTAACACCCCGTTTATACTCGAGTTTTTTACTCTGGCTACTGTCAGAATTATTTGAGAATTTGCCCGAAGTCGGCGATCCCGAAAAACCTAAACTCGTGTTCTTTATTGATGAAGCCCATTTACTCTTTGAAGGTTGCCCGCCGAGTTTATTAAAACGCGTCGAACAGATCATGCGCCTTATTCGCTCAAAAGGCGTAGGCGTTTATTTTTGCTCGCAATTTCCTGATGATGTGCCGGGCGAAATTCTCGGGCAATTAGGCAATCGCATTCAACATGCCCTGCGAGCTTACACGCCAAGAGATCAAAAGGCGGTCAAAACCGCCGCCGAAACCTTTGTGCCTAACCCCAAACTGGTAGTCAGTGAGGTTATTTCCCAGCTCGGCGTGGGCGAGGCCTTAGTGTCTATGTTGGCCGACAAGGGCGTGCCGACTATGGTCGAGCGCGCACTCATCGCACCGCCGCGTTGTCGCATGGGACCCGCCACGAGTGAGGAATTATACCAAGTCCGCGCCCAAAGCCCGATTGGTGGCAAATACGATCATTCCATCAACCGTGAATCGGCCTACGAACTGCTTAACCAAAGACGTACCGGCGTTGCCACCAGCAACCCCACATCCACAGCAAGTAATACAGCAAATGATGGCCAAACGGGTCAAAAAGCCGAAGAACAAGGTTGGTTCAGTGAACTTATTTTTGGTAATAAACGCCGCCAAGGTTTAGCGGAGACCTTGTCCAAGCAAGCAGCACGCACTGTCGGCAGCCAATTAGGTAAACAAATTTTGCGCGGCATATTAGGCGGGATGTTAGGTAAATCGAGCCGACGCTAGGCATATAGTGCTAAGTGAAGCTTTAGTTCGAGCCCACTAATTCGATCGCACAAAATGACAAACTCGAATGAAAATAGGAGTACAGTGTTATAGATCGCATATTTCTTATACAGGTTAACGCTAGCATTAGCGTTAATTATTCTAAGTGATAGATGGATCATGGTACGGAATTCGGTGATAAGATTATTTTGCTGTAATCGCTCATTGAGGCAAATAAATTCACAGATAATTATCAATGATTTTAAATATTTGTAATTTTAAAATGTTGTAATTCGAGATCAAAATTTCGCTTCAATCAGGACATCATGGAACAGGTTCAATTGAGTACGGCTTACATGATTAGCCTGATGAATAACCAAAGAGTACATGGAGTTTTATATGAGTAAAGAGCAAAAAAACCGTAAAGAATCGAAGAAACAACCGCTGTTGTCTGCTAAAGAAAAGAAAGCAGCAAAACACGCGAAAAATGCCACTAAAGGTTTCTTAGATAACACTAAATAGTGTCTTGTTATTCAAAGGTTCATCCTCAAATAACACAAATAGGGTTAACTCAGGTTAGCCCTTTTTATTGTGCATTTTTCCTTAAACCGACCTCGTTAAGCCCCACGATACCGCCGCCGCAAAACCGCCTCAAATCTTCGTTTTATGATGCAAAAGTAGCAGCTATCGACTATAGCCTAATTGACCTTTTTCAGGTTTTATGTAGTTATATTCAGCAGGCTAAGGTATTCCAAGCTCGAAAGACCCTACATAACATTATAAAAAATAAGGATATTTCACAATGAAAATCAAAAAACGTTTTGTCGCCGTCGGCGCTGCCGTGACACTCACACTCAGCGCTGCCGCTATGGCTGCAGCTCCCGCTTTTATCAATATTCTCACTGGCGGTACCAGTGGCGTGTATTACCCTATTGGTGTTGCCCTATCGCAACTCTATGGCACTGGAATCGAAGGCTCTAAAACTTCAGTTCAAGCGACCAAAGCCTCGGTAGAAAACCTCAATCTACTGCAAGCGGGTCGTGGCGAATTAGCGCTCGCGCTAGGTGACTCAGTCGCAGCCGCTTACCAAGGTGATATTGATGCAGGCTTTAAAACGCCGTTGGATAAAATCCGTGTGCTCGCCTCTGCTTACCCTAACTACATTCAAATTGTTGCCAATAAAGAGTCTGGCATTAAAACCTTGGCCGATTTGAAAGGGAAACGTATCTCTGTCGGCGCACCTAAATCGGGTACCGAACTCAATGCCAGATCGATTTTCAAGGCAGCGGGTTTAAGCTACGAAGATATGGGTAAAGTCGAGTTTTTGCCTTATGCCGAATCCGTTGAACTCATCAAAAATCGTCAGTTAGATGCGACCTTGCAGTCGTCAGGTCTCGGTATGGCAGCCATCCGCGATTTAGCGGCGACTATGGCAATCAACTTTGTTGAAATTCCAGAGGATGTGATTGCTAAGATTAACAACCCTGCCTATCAACATGGCGTGATCCCAGCATCGACCTATGAAGGCCAAACCACTGACGTTTCAACCGTTGCCATTCAAAACCTGCTGGTAACGCAAAGCGGCGTGTCTGACGATTTAGCCTATCAAATGACTAAGATCATGTTCGAGCACTTAGATCGTCTCGGTAACGCGCACTCAGCCGCTAAATCTATTAGCTTAGAGAAAGCGACGAAAAATCTGCCGATACCGCTACACCCAGGTGCAGAACGTTATTACAAAGAAGTGGGCGCACTCTAAGTTTTGCTGATATCTGTGCACCCTATTCCAAACTAAGCGATCGAGATGCCGTTGAATAACGGCATCTTTTTATATCCAAACAGCCTCAAACGGTAGAATTCAATCATTGATGCGCCTTGAATTGAAGCGGATCTGAAACTCGTATATTGAGGTAGCTTGGGTATATATATCGCCCTCTGTAGTCTAATGCTGTGAGGCATAATATGAGTGATCCCCAACAAGGTCTCAGCGCTAATACTGGCGATTGGCCCAAGGCGCTGTTCTATACCGCCTTAATTTTTTCTATTTTTCAAATCATCACTGCCGCTTTTCATCCCGTGTCGACGCAAGTGCTGCGCGCGACCCATATTGGCTTTTTGCTGCTCGTGGTTTTTTTGAGTTATCCCGCCAGAGGTAAATCACAACCTTGGCAACCGCTCGCTTGGCTACTCGGTTTAGCAGGCATGGCAACGGCGGCTTATCAGTGGTATTTCGAAGCCGACTTAATTCAACGTTCTGGCGATCTAACCGATGCAGACATGGTGATAGGTATCACTTTGATCGTATTGGTATTTGAAGCGGCGCGCCGAGTCATGGGCTGGGCACTACCTATTATTTGTGGCATCTTTTTGGCCTATGGCTTATTGGGTCAATACCTACCCGGCGATTTGATGCACCGCGGCTATGGCTTCGATCAAATCATCAACCAATTAGCCTTCGGCACCGAAGGCTTGTACGGCACACCAACCTATGTGTCGGCGACGTATATTTTCCTGTTTATTCTTTTCGGTTCCTTTCTAGAACAAGCCGGAATGATCCGTTTATTTACCGACTTTGCCATGGGATTGTTCGGCCACAAGCTTGGCGGCCCGGCTAAAGTCGCTGTGGTGTCATCGGCGCTGATGGGAACGATTACTGGCTCAGGAGTGGCCAACGTCGTCACCACAGGGCAATTTACCATTCCATTGATGAAACGATTTGGCTATCGCTCCGCCTTCGCCGGCGGCGTAGAAGCGACCTCAAGTATGGGCAGCCAGATCATGCCGCCGATCATGGGCGCCGTGGCCTTTATCATGGCCGAAACCATTAACGTGCCCTTTATCGAGATAGCTAAAGCGGCATTGATCCCTGCACTACTTTATTTTTGCTCAGTATTTTGGATGGTGCACTTAGAGGCCAAACGCGCCAATCTTTGTGGCCTGCCAAAAGATCAATGTCCCGATCCTTGGGCGGCGATTA
The DNA here is from genome assembly GCF_031931965.1 of Shewanella sp. SP2S2-6. Taxonomy (NCBI): domain Bacteria; kingdom Pseudomonadati; phylum Pseudomonadota; class Gammaproteobacteria; order Alteromonadales; family Shewanellaceae; genus Shewanella; species Shewanella sp. SP2S2-6. Next base: position 80,169 of record NZ_JAUOEQ010000016.1, read on the forward strand.
AAGAACGCTGGTATCTCCTTATCCCCTTGTTTATTTTGGTCTACTTGCTGTTTTCGGGCAGAACGCCGCTGTTCTCTGGCATGGTTGGTTTAGCCCTCACCTCGATAGTGATCTTAGGCTCGGCCATCGTCCTGCGGTTGTCTTCAATGGCAATGCGGATTGCCTTTTGGATTGCCCTTGGGGTGTTGTGTGCTGGCTTCTTCCAACTCGGGATCGGAGTCGTGTTTGGGGTTATCGCCCTGCTCGTCGCCATTTGTTGGTTTATTAAGGGCGGCAAAGAAACCCTCACCGTTTGCTTACACGCATTGGTTGAAGGCGCGCGTCATGCTGTGCCTGTGGGTATTGCCTGCGCCTTAGTGGGCGTGATTATCGGCATAGTGTCACTCACAGGGATTGCTTCAACTTTCGCAAGCTACATTCTCGCCGTTGGCCAAGACAACCTGTTCTTGTCACTCGTGTTGACTATGATCACTTGCCTAGTCCTCGGCATGGGGATCCCGACGATTCCTAACTACATTATTACCAGCTCAATAGCCGCACCCGCATTACTCGACTTAGGTGTGCCGCTAATTGTGTCGCACATGTTTGTGTTCTATTTCGGCATCATGGCCGATCTCACCCCGCCTGTTGCCTTGGCCTGCTTTGCCGCAGCGCCGATTGCGAAGGAATCTGGGCTTAAGATCAGTCTCTGGGCGATTCGGATCGCCATTGCTGGTTTTGTGATCCCCTTTATGGCGGTTTACGATCCAGCCTTAATGCTCCAAGGTGATAGCTTATTAGCGACGGCCTTTGTGGTACTGAAGGCAACGGTCGGTATTGGTATTTGGGGGGTGATCTTTACCGGATATCTACTACAAAAACTCTACTGGTGGGAACGCGTTATCGGTTTCCTTGCGGGGGCGAGCTTGATCCTTGCGACGCCATTGAGCGATGAAATCGGCTTTGGACTCGCGCTGTTGTTTATCGTGCAGCACAGTTGGCGCGCGCGCAAACTCAAACGTCTAGCAGAGCAAGGATAACCTCTTGGGATTAGCCGTCGTTAATAAGTCTAAGGTAAAGCTATGCTAGGCCTATGTTTAGGCCTAGCAGGTACCCTGTGGGCGCAAGTGCCCACAGAGCACTTCACCTTGGCATGGAACCACAGCATAGAGAAAATCCGCTGGGAGGAAGACTATCACCTCACGCCTCAAGGCTTAGTGCTGGTCGAAGCGAGAGTAAAAGGCACGGGTGCAGGCATGGACATCCCAGATGATGCCTATCTTAAAAATGGCAGCTGGCATTATCGGCCTAAGCTACCCACTCTGCCTAAATTACGTTTAGGTCGCACACCCGAAGCGGGAGATTTTGATGTTTGTTTTGCGCAGGCCTCTGGCAAGGTGCAATGCCAAGCCATGAGTCATTGGATTGGTCAGCCGAACAAGCAAGATGCCGCCGTTGAGGTGTGGGGTTGTGAACAGGTAAATGTCGCGCCTATTGATGTTCGCTAGACGAGTAAATGACGGGCGGGTTAAGGGTTAGCAATCATCAGCTTGCTGGTAAAAGCGGTAGCCATTTTTACCTTGGTGTTTCACGCGGTACATAGCATCATCCGCGCGATCGCAGCTTTTGGCAAAACTATCACCATAGCTAAATATATCGATACCGATACTCAGGCCTATCTCCACGTCACAACCTTCAAGCAAAAAGCCCTGTCGATAAACATCGAGCAAGGATTGTGCAAGCATACCTAAAGATTCAATATCCGAGGACGGCAGTATGATCACAAACTCATCGCCACCTAGCCGAGCGATCTTCGCTAACTCACCTGAGTGAGACACTAACGTATGCGCAACGTGCACCAATAGACTGTCGCCAAACTTATGGCCGTGACGGTCATTTAAGGCTTTAAAACCATCCAGATCGATAAAAAATAATGCACCGCGCATCTCAGGTTGCAAACACTCATCGAACGCTTTGGCTATGGCTTGGCGATTCATTAAGTTGGTGAGGGGGTCGCTGTGCGCTAACAGTGCCAGATCCAGTTCGTAGCGTTTTTCTTGGGTGATATCGATATGACTGCCCATCATCCGCAGCGGCGTGCCATCGGCAAAACGCTCAACGATACGGCCACGGTCAGACACCCAAGTAACGCTACCATCTTTATGCAACATTCTGTGTACTGCCTGATAGTAATCGGCCTTACCACTGACATGATCTTCAAAGGCTTTTATCACCCATGCTTTATCTTCTGGGTGTAACTTACTTTTCCAGATATCAACGTGGGCGGCTAATTCTTCTGGACTAAAACCGAGCATTTCGCCCCAGCGCATATTGAAAATGGTTAAATTCCCACTTGGAATATGCTGTTCCCACAGGCACAAGCCATTGCCATCGAGGGCGGCAAACAGTTTTTCTTCGGCACGACGATTCAACGCCGTTAACTGGGCGTTTTCGCGTTTGAGTTGAGCAATTTCAGCCTGAAGCTGTTTGATGTGTTCTGCTGCCGTATCCGATGCCACGAAAAATCTCTTTCCTTAAAGCGGGAAAATCTTGTCCAGTGTAAAACACTCAATGCCGAAGCAAGATCGCGAGGAGTGCAAGATGAGCCAAAATCATGCTGGCCCAATCGAGCTTACACAGACTATCGCTATCATGCCACGCTTAGTCGCGCGTCAGCACTTCAAGCAATTCGATTTCAAAGGTGAGATCTGAATTTGGTTTAATATGCGCACCGACTTGGCGCTCGCCATAGGCTAAATGAGCTGGCACTAATAACTTACGTTTGCCACCGACTTTCATCCCCATAATGCCTTGGTCCCAACCTTTAATCACACGGCCAGTGCCAATTACACATTGAAACGCCTGACCGCGATCATAGGATGAATCGAATTGGGTGCCATCCTGCAAAAAACCACGGTATTGGGTGGTGATAAGCGCACCTTTTACCGCTTCTTTTCCTTCGCCCACTTGCAGATCGATTACTTCTAATTCAGTCATTTCTTCACTCTCTTTTCTTTTCGTACTTAATAAATTGCGCGATATTCAACTTTGTGCAGGATTTTATCACCGACGACCACGCTTGTCGGCGCTATTGCCACATTTCTGCGGCTCGGTTCACTGCTTTATCCTTGAGAATAAGGTCACCATGGGCGAGATAATCATCACTCAGCCTTTAAATAACCGTCCGTTAGCCCAATATATTAGCCGTATAGACATTTTATTTTGGAGCTTTGCCATGATTCTTGCCTGCCCCCATTGCGATACGTTAAACCGCGTTCCCGATGAGCGTGTAAACCAGCAACCTACTTGCGGTAAATGTAAGCTCAATGTCTTTACGGCTGCGCCGATTGAACTCACTAGCGCAAACTTTGCCAACCATGCCAATAAATCTGAGCTTCCCCTAGTCGTTGATTTTTGGGCCAGCTGGTGTGGCCCCTGTAAAAGTTTTGCCCCGGTATTTTCCGCGGCGGCTAAGACGTGGGAGCCGCAATTTCGCTTCGGTAAAATCAATACTGAAGAACAACAGGCCCTTGCGGCGCAATTTAATATTCGCTCAATTCCCACTCTTATGATTTTTAAGCAAGGGAAAATACTCACGCAGCAAGCGGGCGCTTTACCTCAGTCAGCCTTAAATCAATGGTTAAAAAGCCATAGTTAATCGCAGATAACTATTTCGCGCCCATAAAAATACCCAGACTTGCTGGGTATTTTGTTTTACGTGGTTCTCAATCTACTAACATCAGATATCCCAAAAAACATGGGCGATAATGCCTAGCACTATCATGCTGATAAAGTTGATGATCATACCTACTCGCACCATTTCCGATTGCTTGATATGGCCAGAACCATAAACGATCGCATTAGGCGGCGTCGCCACTGGCAGCATAAAGGCGCAGGATGCGGCAATACCAATCAGCACAGATAACATCACAGGCGATACGCCTAATGCCTCGGCAATTGCAGCAAATACAGGCACTAACAGTGCGGCGCTGGCGGTGTTACTGGCAAACTCGGTCAGCATCACCACAAAGGCAATCACTGCAAAGACGAACAACGACATGTGCGTACTGCCGAAAATATCTGTCATCCAGTGGGCTAAAAACACGCTTGTGCCTGTGGTTTTCAGTACCGCGCTTAGCGTTAAACCGCCGCCAAACAGTATTAGTACACCCCAATCTGTGGTCGATTCAATCTTCTTCCAGCCAACTAAGCCTAAGCCCGCGAGCAAAACAACCGCGCCTAACGCTACTATGGTATCGAACTGAGTGATGCCACCTAATGCCTTGGCTAATGGCACACTGAAAATCCAGCAACATACTGTCGCGAGGAAGATAAGCAGGGTGAATTTACCTTGGAACGTCAGCTTCTGCGCTTCAATTTGCACATCGAACTTGGCAGAAAGATCCGGCTTAAAATACCAATACAAGGCAATCAACATTAACGGCAACATGAGGATAACGGTCGGAATACCAAACTTGAGCCAGTCACTAAAACTCAAGCCAACTTGCGCCGCAGCAATCGCATTCGGTGGACTGCCCACTAAAGTACCGATACCACCTATGTTGGCTGAATAGGCAATCCCGAGCAGTAAAAACACATAAGTACTATGATATTTTTCACGGTCTAGTTGCTGCAAAATCCCGAGTGCCAATGGCAGCATCATCGCCGTGGTGGCGGTATTGCTGATCCACATAGAGAGCAGTGCCGTCACCCCAAACAGCATAAAGCAAGCGATACTGAGTTTGCCCTTAGAGGCTAACAACAACTTTTGTGCGATTAAGGTATCAATCTTTTGATGGTGTAAGGCCGCTGCGAGTACGAAGCCACCGAAGAATAAATAGATGATAGGATTTGCAAAGCTACTCATCGCTTCTTTGGTTTCAAACACCCCAAAGAATACCGCGAGTATAGGCACGAGGATCGCGGTGATACTAATGTGGATCGCTTCGGTCAACCAAAGAATGCCAGCGAAAACCAGAATCGCCAGACCCGTATTCACCCCTTGTTCAAAGGGTAAGCCGTAATAGAGTGCAAATAACAGCACAATATCCGCCGCTAGGATCAGCATTTTCTTTTTATCGAGCCCTTCGCTGACGGGAGCTTTGTGAGGTGGAACAGTGCTTGAATCTGTTGATGACATGGTTACAACCTTAATACCATTTTATTTTGACGCAAATTTAGGGCATAGATCACACTTGGCAAAGCGGTTTATTTTGTAATTTTGCCACTTAGCAACCACACATTCTGCCGACTAAAAGCCCAGAAAAACCTTAAGTGAGATAAAAATCACCCATTTCTGATCTAAAGCCATGTGCAAAACTTTCAAACGAGCAAAAATCACGCAAAAGCTTGATAAAGCTGTAATTGAACAAGTGTTTAAAACTGTGACGTGGATCAGGTTTCACTTTAATACTAAGTGACAAACACTGAATTTAACCTTAAATAAAGTGGTTAACGCTAATTCAATCCTGTAACCACAGTTTTTGCCTATAAAACACCCATGAATGTATTTACCACTCTTTGCCCCCCTCAAGGTGACTGCAACTTAAAGCGATAACGTAAACGAACATCCCAATGACAAAATTGCAGCTGGCATCAACTCAGTTTTATATTTCACGAATAACTTTCATTTTTCGCATTTAAAATGTTGGTTTACATACTTAAAAACTTAAATGGCATGGTGACGGAAAGAAGATTTAACCTTTTAAATCTATCTGATAATGCGAAAGGACATCTGATTAGCTTCCCTGTAGAATTTGTGCAGGCGCTTGCCACTTCACTTCAGCAAGTGCTCGATAACGTCTCCTAGTGTTTCCATCATTTATTTGATGCAAAACTGTGTAGAAATTAAAAATATTTCAAACCATCAAAGCCGAAAACAACCCTAGAATCCTACTCAAATAAATAACATTTACAACTCAATATCCCTATGAATAATAAACACAAATATTATTCACCATCTCAGTCAATCTAACTCACTTTACCCCGCGGGCAATCCAACCTAGAGTCGCGACCGTATTCTCGTCTCCTGTTCATTTTTTACCTATTTTGGTACCGCTTGTGGAAAATATGCTGTCAGCTCAACCCAATCAAAAGCCAGGGCTGTTTGTGCCTGTGGCAGGACTCAGTCTATTTGCTTTAGCGTCAGGCTACTTGATGAGTTTGATCCCACTCTCGCTCACTTACTTTGATTTGAGCCTTGATCTTGCACCTTGGCTGGCGAGTATTTTCTACCTCGGCTTATTACTGGGCGCACCTTGTATTGCACCGATTGTCAGCCGCATAGGTCACAGTAAGGCCTTTATTCTGTTCTTAAATATCTTACTGTGCAGCGTTGTGGTAATGGTTTTGCTGCCACAGAGCAGTGTTTGGTTAGTATCACGCCTGATTGCAGGCTTGGCCGTGGCGGGGATTTTTGTGGTGGTCGAGTCTTGGTTACTTATGGCCGACACCCAAAAACAACGGGCAAAACGTTTAGGCTTATATATGACCGCCCTCTACGGTGGCACTGCCATTGGGCAACTTGCCGTAGATTATTTAGGCACCACGGGTAATTTACCCTACTTAGTAGTAATAGGTTTGTTGGCAGCGGCCAGCTTACCCGCACTGTTAGTTAAACGCGGCCAACCGCAGTCCAGTGAACAACACGCTATTGCCCTTTCCGACCTTAAAACCTTAAGTAAACCTGCCATTGTCGGCTGTTTAGTCTCAGGATTATTACTTGGTCCCATCTACGGTTTATTGCCTGTGTATGTGTCGCAAGACATGGGTTTTGCACAACAGACGGGGCAATTTATGGCGCTGATCATTATGGGCGGCATGATAGTTCAACCCTTAGTGAGCTATTTATCCCCGCGTGTTGAAAAGAGTGTGTTGATGACCGCCTTTTGCTTAGTGGGTGCGGCGGCGCTGTTGTTACTGATACAAACATCGCTTGTGGGATTATGGTTAGGTTTTGTGTTACTCGGTGCCTGCGCCTTTGCTCTCTATCCCATCGCCATCAGTCTGGCGTGCGATCATTTACCCAGCAGCCAAATCGTCTCCGCCACTCAGATTATGTTGCTCAGTTATTCTGTGGGTTCGGTTATTGGTCCGGTTGCCGCCAGTCGTTTTGATGATGTAGAACATGGCTTACCGCTCTACTTAGCAGCAAGCTTTTTAGTCACGGTTTGCTATCTAAGTGCGCACTTACTGGCCCGAAGCAAAGCCCGCCTACCCACAGCGAAGGCTTAGTCCTGAGCCGTTAATGTTAAGTATCTACACCCTGTGAATAACAATGGGCGCCGTTATCGGCGCCCATTGTTATTATGATGTTTGCTGGGTTAATTCTGCCACTGGCACTGTGGTGGGAATGGCCCAGACACTGTCCTGCGGCCCATTAAGCACCCGATGGCGAGTCAGCCTGTAACCATAAAAGAACACTCCACTAAAGGCTAACGCCACCAGATCGACGCCTAACGTTGCCGCAGAATAAGGCGCCCATAAGCCTAAACTTGGCACGATTAACGCAACTAAAGACGTGATTGGCATCGCCAATGTAGCCAAGGCGCACAAAGGCAAAATCAGCAGCGCCGCCTTAGCAGCACCACGCCAAAAGGCGTAAACCACCAGCAAGCCAAACACCAGATAATACAGCCACAAATAGACGTGGTTAATATTGCTCACATGCACATATAACCATTTACCCAACAACATACTTATCGTTAAAGCGGCAACCGAGCCTAAGCAAATCCCCACCGTGGCGCTCGCCATTAATCGGCAAGCACGGGTTTGCTCGCTCGCCTGCTTTTTACGGCGTTTTTCCAGCCACAGCAAATTACCACTATAAAATAAAAAAGCACCGCTCAAACCTAGGAAAAAATACACCCAACGCCCGAGATCGCCCCCATAACTACCAAAATGTAATCCAAAGAATACCGCAACGGTTCTGGCCCAAATCCCCTTGTCGCTTTGATCAATCGTGCTATTGGTCACCTTAAGACTATAAGGATGCAGGTATAAGAAATCGGTAACGGGTCCACGCATAAAACCATTGGGGTTATATAACCCCAAGCGCAGAGTCGCACGGGGATTATTCAAGTTCATAAAGGTCATTTCATTCACTTGATAATCGGGGGCGATTTGCTGCACCTTGGCTAACACAGTAGTGACCTTTGGCAAATCGGCAAGTGTATAGGACGTTTTGTCCGGTGCTGATTGGGCAAATAATGGTTTTTCACCATAAACCATATGCTTAAGCCCATCGTAAAGCTGATCATGGAAAGCAAACACAATCACAGTTACACATATCACTAGATGAAATGGCAGGCTGGTAATGCCCACTAAATTATGGGCATCGAGCCAGAAACGACTCTCACCTTTATCTTTACGCAGGGCGAAAAAACTTTTGGTTAACGTTGGCAGTAAAAAAATCACCCCAGAAACGAGCGCCAAGAAGTATAAAACGGCGGCTATCCCCAACACATAGGCACCCGCTTGATCGTGACCGACTTCGCCGGCAATCCCCGCGGTGCGGTGTAATTGGTCAATCAGCTCAGCCAACTCGCTTGGTGTACTTAGTTGGGTGACTAATTGCCCCTGCTCGTCAAGGCTGGCATGCCAAAGCTGATGACTCATGCTGAGTTCACGTTCCGAGCCCTGCTGATACCAAGTCATCGGCGATTGATGCTCATCATTTAAGTGCAAACTAAAACCGGTTTTGGCCTTATCATCCTGCGCTAACACTTGCGCGACTAAGTCATCCAGTTTCTCAGCGGGCACTTGAGGCAAGGTCAGGGCTGGCGGCATTGACCAAGCGTCAATCGCCCCCTTAAACATAGTGAGCGAGCCGGCATAAAAGCCGATAAACAATACGATTCCGGCGATGATACCAGTCCAAATATGGATAGACTGATACACACGTAACACATCACTGCGAACTTTCATCCTTGTCACCTAAAGGTATATAACACTATATAAGTCAAAACGTTAAACAAGCCCAAGTAGCCAATTGCCCTGAGTCCGGTTTTAAACATAAAGCTAAAACTTAAGATCAATAACCAGATAGGCGTAATCAGCCACATGTTGAACTGCACTTTAGTATCGGCATCGATGCCGCCTGGGCCAAACCAGGCAAATAACCCCACCAATCCAAGTGCTAAAGTAAATCCTAAAATCAATCCAGCCAGTGATTTAGTCCACCAGTCGGGTTGCAATTTATCCTGTTCTGCTAAACGTGCCATTAGTTATTTCCGACCGAAAAGTGAGATAAAAGGCACTAACCCCATCAATAACATCAACAGGGCTAACCAAATAAAAATTGCGGCGCTAAGGGTAAAGAGGCTAAGCCAACCGATAAGACTGACAAAGGCAACACCGTAAGCGAGTAACCGCCAAGGCCGCTTAGGAAGGGAGCTTGCAAATAGTTTTTGCTGCTTATTCGTTAAATAAAATAACAAGCAGGCCAGAAGCGTCGACAACAGGAATATAAGTTGCAACACGGGATGTTATCCTCTCACTACAAAGCGTTAGCATTAGAGTCCATTTGCCTGTGCTTACTGTACATCCTGTAAAAAGATAAGAGCATGAAAGCAATGGAAGAATTTTAATTTCGGGACTCTATCCTTGGTGATAATAATTCGCAATAAGATTTACACTGTAAGGATGGTTTATGATATTCAAATCACAAATAGGCAACACTTCTGCCTTGTCATTGCCAGTTGTTAACCATTAAGATACATTTCGCGTTAATAGTCTTGTCCCAAGATAAACAATCCGATTCACCCTCAAGCTCATTACTATGACATCAGCAAAGGAAGCTAAATGATTAAAAATGAATTCAATCTGCCGAGCTCAATTGGCCTCAGCAAAATTATCCCCATTGTTATTCTGTTAATCCTCTTTATTTCCTTATTTGGCAGTTGGTATACGGTTGACCAAGGTGAACGTGGCGTACTGCTGCGCAACGGTAAAGTTATCGGTACCGCAGAACCTGGGCTGGGTTTTAAAATCCCACTGATAGACACTGTGGTGAAGATTTCGACCCAAACACACACCACCAGTTATACCTCGCTGCAAGCCTATAGCCGCGATCAACAACCTGCGACACTTAACGCATCGGTGACATTTAGCGTACCGCCAGACCGCGTCGAAGAAGTATATGCTAACTTCAAGAGTATCGATGCCATGGTCACGCGTTTGCTCGACAGACAAGTGCCGACTCAGGTCGAAAACATCTTCGGTAAATACACGGCGATTTCTGTGGTGCAAGAGCGGATCAAGTTCGGTATCGATGTGACCAGCGCGATCACTAACTCGATCAAAGGTCCGGTAGAAATCAACTCAGTGCAGATTGAGAATATCGACTTTTCCAACGCCTATGAAAAATCCGTCGAAGACAGAATGCGCGCCGAAGTCGAAGTACAGACTCAACTGCAGAATCTAGAAAAAGAACGCGTCAGCGCGCAAATCGCCGTCACCCAAGCGCAAGCACAGGCCGACTCGCAATTAGCCCGCGCTAAGGCTGAAGCCGAAAGTATTCGTATCAAAGGTGATGCAGAAGCCTCTGCGATTAAGAGCCGCGCCGAGGCGCTGGCACAAAATCAAAACTTAGTTGAATTAACCAAAGCGGAAAAGTGGGACGGCAAACTACCGACGACTATGCTGCCGACAGGCACTCTGCCCTTTATCGATGTGAAAAAAGGCAACTAATCTTAGGTTTAGCCCGACAATAAAAAATCCCAGTGTTAGCCCTAACACTGGGATTTTTCGTTATTCGCTCGATAATTACTGAGCGGAATATGAGCCGATTAAGAACAGCAATCGTTGCGGCGGATCCAGCTTCTAGGAATTTTTTCAAACACCACTTTTGCCATGAGTAACGCCAGCACTATGCCAGAGGTTGCCACTAGCCACTGAGGTAACATTTGGTGCTGCTCACCAATCTGTGGCATCACCACAAAGCCAAAGCTATCCACCAGATAATTGACCAATATGCCCGCGACTAAGGCCACGCCAATCACGCCGCCCAAGTATCCCCACAACGCACGTTTGCCTAACTCTTTAGCAACCACACCTAAGGTTGCGATATTAGTCGCAGGGCCAGCCATCATAAACACTAAAACGGCCCCCGGTGACACACCCGCCAGCAATAATCCGGCAGCAATCGGTGTCGATGCCGTCGCGCAGATATACATAGGCACAGAGACCAACACCATCACTAACATGGCTAAGATACCGTCGCCCCATTGCGCCAAAAAGTCTGCGGGAACATAGGTTTGTACCAGCGCGGCGAAGAATAAGCCCACCAGCAGCCACAAGGTAGTGTCACGCACTAAATCCGTTGCCGCATATTTAAGACCAATACCGACGCGGCTTAAGACGGATTGCGACTTTAACTCAGTCGCCATATCTTGAGTCGAGGCGCAGCAGCTATCCGCTCCACCTTGGGTTTGAGAATCATGGGCATGGGCACTGTGATCATGTGTTCCAGACTCGGCAGTGTTTGAAGTGCCGCAACAGGCGCCCTTTTTTACCACAAGGATTTTCTCAGGGGTGACAGATTCAGCTGCTTTACTAGCGCAGCATGAAGCTGTTTTCTCAGCTTTTATCACACCGACGTTCGCAACACTGCCGCCATGAGCCGTCATTAAGCTCGGCGCGGTGGTCATTAAGCTAGACGTTGCAGCCACAGGCGTCATTTTGATCGCACTCTTAGGCTCAGTCTTCTGCTCAGTATGACTTTCATTGCCGCAGCAGGATGCAGCCGCTTTAATAGGCGCTAAAGTTGGCTCTTTAGTTGATGAGCAACAGCTTTTAACCGGTTCGGCTTTAATAGCTGGGGACTGACTCGCCGATTTCGACGCACAGCAGGCCGCCACGGGTACGTCGCTAGCTGACTTGGACTCTGACTTAACCGCAGGCTTGCCATCGTCGTCATCGCGGCCAACGAGTAAGCCAGCCACAATCGCACTGGTAATCGCTGCAATCGGTCTGACAATCGCCATAAAGGGGCCGAGTAACACGTAGGAAACTGCGATTGAATCGACGCCTGTTTCTGGCGTCGACACTAAAAAGGAGGTAGTTGCCGCTTTAGAGGCTCCTGAACGGCGTAACCCTACCGCCGCAGGAATCACGCCACAAGAACACAAAGGTAATGGTGCACCGAGCAGCGCCGCCTTTACCACAGTTTTAAAACCGTGACCGCCGAGCTGCTTTTGCATCCACACCATTGGCACGAATACTTTTAATAGCCCAGCCAGGATCAGGCCCAATAACAACCAAGGCGCCGAGTCTAAAAACAGATCAATAAAATTCTTCAGTAACATAATTAATTCCCTGACTCATCATGGATTGTTTTGCCGTGAGTATGCTGATGCGACTCATTTTGATGTGCTTTGTGCTGATTTCCATCGTGAGAATGATGCTCAACACGTACCCGCTCAGTACTGGATTCCAACGCCTCTAGAATCGAGCAATGTTCGGCGCTACGGGGTCCACCACAACAGGCATCGGACAGACTTTGTAAACTGGTTTGAAAATGATTCAGCTCGGCGATTTTGGCCTGCACTTGGGCCAATTTAATATCAACCATACCCTTCACATCGGCGCAGACGCGATTAGATTTATCAAGCTCAATTGAAAGCAATTCACTGATTTCATTGAGGGTAAAACCCACGGCCTTCGCCCGTAAGATAAAACGCAGTCGCGCGGCATCGGCCTCGGTATACACTCGATAGCCTGACTCGGTACGGCTCGACGGCGCGAGCAGACCGTGCTTCTCGTAGAATCTCAACGTGTCGGCTTTCACCTCACACAAATCCGCCAGTTCACCAATACGATACATGTCTTCATCCTTTGCGAAATCGCGCCCAACTCAGGGGGAGTTTCCAGCATACAACTCAATAATGCGAGTATAAACCTTGGAGCCTACTCCAAGGTCAAGGGGTAATTCATACTTTACATAAAGTCGGCCGAGTCACGTCACTTTGTTCTGATATGAATATTGTGAAATCACGCAGAAAAAACACCCGTAAATCGAGTTTTACGTTAGAATACGCGCGCCGTGATGAAGGGATAAAAAGTTAGCTAATAAAGTAAAAATAGGACCAAGGGACTTTTGGAAAGCGGTGCAGCGCTAAGGCTGTTCTGTTTTCCGAAAGATCCTTGAAACTAAAATAACTGGACCCTGTACCCAAATGACTGCTGCAAATAATGCCAGACCCATTCGTCGCGCGCTGTTAAGCGTTTCAGATAAAACCGGAATTCTCGAGTTCGCCAAAGCACTTCACGCCCAAGGTGTGGAGCTGTTGTCAACTGGCGGCACCGCTCGCCTGTTAGCGGATAACGGCGTGCCTGTTATCGAAGTATCTGATTACACAGGACACCCTGAGATCATGGACGGTCGAGTTAAGACGCTGCACCCTAAAGTGCACGGCGGCATTTTGGCGCGCCGCGGTCTTGATGAAAGCGTGATGGCCGACAACAATATCAATGCCATCGATCTGGTTGCGGTTAACCTTTATCCTTTCGCTGAAACCGTAGCTAAAGCTGGTTGTACCTTAGAAGACGCTATCGAAAATATCGATATTGGCGGCCCAACTATGGTGCGCGCAGCGGCAAAAAACCACAAAGACGTCACCATAGTCGTTAATGCCGCCGATTACTCACGCGTACTGGCAGAAATGACGGCTAACAATGGCAGCACGACCCATGCGACGCGTTTCGATTTAGCGATTGCAGCCTTTGAGCACACTGCGGGTTACGATGGCATGATCGCCAACTACTTCGGTACTATGGTTCCTGCACACAGCACGGACGAATGCTTTGCTGACTCTAAGTTCCCACGCACGTTCAACACTCAATTACTGAAGAAGCAAGACTTACGCTATGGCGAAAACAGCCATCAAGCGGCGGCTTTCTATGTCGACACGAAAATTGATGAAGCCTCTGTGGCGACGGCGATTCAGTTGCAAGGCAAAGCATTGTCTTACAACAACATTGCCGATACCGATGCCGCTCTTGAGTGCGTAAAAGAATTCTTGGAACCCGCCTGCGTTATCGTTAAACACGCTAACCCATGTGGTGTGGCGTTAGGTAAAGACTTGCTCGATGCCTATAACCGCGCTTATCAAACTGATCCAACATCAGCCTTCGGTGGCATTATCGCCTTCAACGGCGAGTTAGATGCTGCTACGGCGAGCGCTATCGTTGAGCGTCAATTCGTTGAAGTGATTATCGCCCCAAGCGTCAGCCAAGCGGCACGCGATGTGGTGGCGAAAAAGACCAACGTGCGTTTATTGGAATGTGGTCAGTGGAACACTAAGACCCAAACCTTAGACTACAAACGCGTTAACGGCGGCTTGTTAGTACAAGATCGCGACCAAGGCATGGTCGGCTTAGAAGACATCAAAGTGGTTTCTAAACGTCAACCAACTGCAAGCGAACTGAAAGACTTAATGTTCTGCTGGAAAGTAGCGAAATTCGTTAAATCTAACGCCATCGTTTATGCCAAAGACGGCATGACTATCGGTGTCGGCGCAGGCCAAATGAGCCGCGTTTACAGCGCTAAAATTGCTGGCATCAAGGCCGCCGACGAAGGTTTAGAAGTAGTGAACTCTGTAATGGCATCCGATGCTTTCTTCCCCTTCCGTGACGGTATCGATGCCGCAGCGGCTGCGGGCATTAGCTGCATCATCCAACCCGGTGGCTCAATGCGCGATGCAGAAATCATCGCCGCAGCAGACGAGCACGGCATGGCCATGGTGATGACGGGCATGCGCCACTTCCGTCACTAATCGCCACTAAGCAGCCAGCACTCCATCAGTACTGGCTGCTTTTTTGTTTTACCACTCTTTGTTTTACCGCACTCTGGTTTCGATCGCAGTGTGCCTACACAGAACATAAAACTCTAAGGGATGACTTAACATGAAAGTATTAGTTATTGGTGGCGGCGGTCGCGAACATGCCCTAGCGTGGAAAGCTGCACAATCGGCTCAAGTTGAAACTGTCTATGTTGCGCCAGGCAATGCGGGCACAGCCCTAGAACCAAATGTTGAAAATCTGGCGATCAGCGCCACCGACATTCCTGCTTTGCTCGATTTTGCAAAAACCAACAAAATTGAACTGACTATAGTCGGCCCAGAAGCCCCATTAGTGATGGGCGTGGTTGATGCATTCAACGCCGCAGGTTTACCGATTTTTGGCCCAACTAAGGCGGCAGCTCAGCTCGAAGGTTCAAAAGCCTTCACTAAGGACTTTTTAGCCCGCCACAATATTCCAACTGCTGGTTACAAAAACTGCACTGAAATCAGTGATGCTAAAGCCTTCGTGCGTGAATTAACGGCCACAACAGGTTATCCAGTGGTCATCAAAGCTGACGGTTTGGCCGCAGGTAAAGGCGTGATTATCGCCCAAGACCAAGCTGAAGCCGATGCCGCGATTGATGACATGCTCGCTGGTAACAAGTTTGGCGATGCGGGTTCACGCGTGGTCATTGAAGAATTTCTTAAAGGCGAAGAAGCCAGCTTCATCGTAATGGTCGATGGCAAAAACATTCTGCCAATGGCGACCAGCCAAGATCATAAAGCCCGCGATAACGGCGACTATGGTCCAAACACGGGTGGTATGGGCGCTTACTCGCCAGCACCTGTCGTGACTCAAGCGGTACACGATTGGACTGTGGCAAACGTGATTCGCCCAACGGTTGATGGCATGGCGGCAGAAGGCAATATCTACACAGGCTTTTTGTATGCGGGCTTGATGATATCACCCGATGGCAGCGCCAAAGTGCTTGAATACAACTGTCGCTTTGGCGATCCAGAAACTCAGCCAATTATGATGCGGTTAAAGTCAGACTTAGTGGAACTGTGTTTAGCCGCCACCCGTGGCGAGTTAGATAAAGTGACAGCTGAATACGACGAGCGCGCAGCCGTGGGCGTGGTATTAGCTGCTGGCGGTTACCCAGATGAGTATCGCAAGTTTGATGTGATTGACGGTCTCAGCCTTGGTGATAACAATGGCAAAGTGTTCCATGCGGGCACTGAGATGAAAGACGGCCACGTAGTCACCAACGGCGGTCGCGTTCTCTGCGCGACTGCACTGGGTAACACAGTGACCGAAGCGCAAAAAGCGGCCTATAAATTGGTTGATGAAATCCACTGGGATGATGTGTATTTCCGTACCGATATTGGCTACCGCGCGATTGCACGTGAACAGCAAGACTAATTGCTAGGCGCGTTAAAAAACCGGCCAGAAGCCGGTTTTTTTGTGCCTGAATTTTGACGAGCGTCAAATATAACATCATGATTTTCAATAAAATTACATAATTAATTCTATTGAAAATTGGAGCAGCAAGATACAATGTCAACCAAATGTTAAATACCTAAATATAAAGGACTCCCAATGAGGATTAGACTGCTGTGCGCCTCCATCGCCATACTGCTTAGCGGATGCGGTGGTGGCTCAGAAGATGCTGGCACGACCACACCACCGACTCAGCCGCCAGTACAACCTCCCGCGCCGGTGCAATACATTGCTAGTAGTGTGTCAGCAAATGGCGGAGCCTTAGATCCAAGCAGTCAAAAAGTGGAGTCGGGTAAAAGCGCTATTTTTAGCATTACTGCCGATATTGGCTTTGCACTCGAAGGCATTACTGGCTGTGGTGGCACGCTCAATGCGCTAACTTACACCACTGCGTCCATGACGGCGGATTGCACTGTCACGCCGACATTCATTACTAACGCCGAAAATGCCATTAAGCACCAAGACCACAGACTTGCCAGTGCGAGTGAGTTAATTGATTTCAGCATCGCCGAACTCGCTAGTATCGACATCAAACGTAAAGCCCAGATAAATCAGCTATATCAAGGTGTCGGTAGCAGCATCTCTTGGCACCCGACTCACGACTCAATTACCTTTTCGAGCTTTATGCCAGAGAACAATTTTACTGTTTTGCCATCGAATATCGATGGCAGTGGTGCAAGCGCGGCTCGCGGTTTAGTGATGGCGGGCGAGCAACAAGGGCAAAGATATGCGGCCATGGGAGGAAATCTCTTTTCCGTCAACACTTCAGCTCAAACCGATACTTTGCTGAAAAATCTTTTAGGCTGGCTGACCAAAGGCGCCGATAAAACCGACGGCCTCAGTATAGTGACCACGCAAATGCCGAGCAAAGCCGACAGTTGGTACTTTCCCCATAACGAAGGTATTCGCACTTGGCTTACAAACAACTACCCCGCAGCCCATAGCATTAATGCGGCAAACACCTGTGACTACAGTGAGTTAAGCAACTGTATCGACACACTCAAGCCCGATGTGATAGTGATTAGTGACATAGACCGTCAGTCCCTCGGTTTTGCAGGCATTAAAGCTGCTATCGCTAAGGCCAAAGCGGCGGGCATTCCCTTGCTGCTCTCAAACTACTGGCGCAATCAAAGCCCAATGCTATCGCCGCTTTATCTTGAAATGGGGCTTTCAACCTCAGGTAATTATTGGTCAAAGCTCAATGCCAACGACCTCAGTGTGACTGATGTTTTGGCTGAAGATACTGCCCTGACTAAGGTAAATAATTTGCTCGGCAAGCTCAATGAAGCAAGCTTCGATACCTCAGTGCTTAACGACTGCACAGGCAATTATCTCAGCTGCAATGCTGCCGCCTTTGTTGACTCGTTCAAAGCGGGCGCAGATTGGTATCGCAGCAATGCCGAAACCTTAGATAACAACGCAATTGATGTGTTTACCAAGGCAGACTTCCCTTTGATGAAGGCCGGACTGTTACTCGCCGATAAGTATCGCAGCGAGATTGATTACCCTATAGCCTACAGCGAGCACGCACAATGGCAGCAAGCCCTGTTTGCCGATTGGACCGTCAGCTATGCCCGTACCCATAACTTAGCCCAGCCAGATTTGGGTGAATATGTCACCGACAGAGCCAACCTCAGCAAGGGCAGCAATGCGCACTACGCTTACCCTGCGACAGTCTCAGAGCGTAAAACCATTAGTGTGCCCTATGCA
Source organism: Shewanella sp. SP2S2-6 (assembly GCF_031931965.1). NCBI lineage: Bacteria > Pseudomonadati > Pseudomonadota > Gammaproteobacteria > Alteromonadales > Shewanellaceae > Shewanella > Shewanella sp. SP2S2-6. The sequence goes on from NZ_JAUOEQ010000016.1 coordinate 98,139, forward strand.
GGCCAATGGACGACTACAGGCTGGTATGCACTGCCGGGTCAAACCATCAAATTTACTCGCCTCGATAGCAGCGCTGCGAATGTGGAGATCAAACTCAACTACCACAGACGTAACACTAACCGCGCCTATGAGCAGAAAATCTATCGCGGCCCATTGGAGTTGACACAGCAACGCCTGCGCTTAGCACAAGGGAAAAGTATTGAGTTTTCCTCCCCCTACGGCGGGCCGATTTATCTATACATCAATGGTGATGCTTCGAGTGTTGATGGCGCGTTAAGTGTTGATGTCAACGCTGAGCATGTCGCTAAACATCCGACCATTATGGATTTCTCCAATCCAGCTGAAATCGCGGCCTTTAACGAACGCATTCAAAATACCGAATTACCCCATGTGGACTTGCGCACCGATGGTGCAGAGCAGCATCTACGTCGCGACCGCTTCTTAAACGCCATAGGTATCGATATGCCTGATGTCAACGCGCTGCTCAACAGTATTGTCGATAACCATATCAACAGCGTTTACACCTTAGCTGGCCTTAAAATTCAAGGTAAGAGTTTAACTGAGTCCTTACCCGCCGATGTGCTGGCGGCCTGCAAAGGACTGTTTGGCGACGACTGTATCGACAATAGTCTGCATACCCGCACTATTATTCAACACGCCAATTATGACCAAAATGCCCAGTGCGGAGCCGGTTGTAGTGGTAATCCTTGGGATGCGGCATGGAATATCGACCCAACGGGCTGGGGTGATAACCATGAGTTAGGCCATAATCTGCAAACGAACCGCCTCAATGTGCAATATGCCGCGGCAAACAATAGTGACAACTGGGCAGGTTATAGCAGTCGCGCTGGCGAAAACTCCAACAATATCTTCCCTTATGTAGTGAAGTGGAAAACCCATTATCTGCGCGATGGTAATACAAACACAGTGATCGATGGCCACATGAACCACAAGGATCTCTTCTATGTGTTTATGTCCGATGCCGCGGGTACAACAGACTCCAGTGGTAAACGCGTAGTGTTTGGGGCTAACTGTAAAGTGCTTGATGCAGGTGAAGACAGATACACAGCGCCTTGGGCCAGTAATGCTTATGCTGTGCATAACGGCTATCGCATGGCGTTTTACATCCAAATGGCGCTTAAGGCTCACGGCATAACGCTGAGCGATGGCACCATGCTGAACAATGGCTTTAATCTCTTTACCTTGCTGTATCAACACAGTCGTATTTTCGGTAAATATGCCAATAACGCCCGTGATTGGGAAGCGAACCGCAGCAAACTGGGCTTTAGCCAATTTCCGTTTGACGGCAATAGTGTCTACGGCGGCAAAACCGTGAAAGATATCCCCGGCAACGACTTTATGTTGGTGTCTTTGAGTCAGCTCACAGGCAAAGATTGGCGCAGCCACTTTGATATGCTGGGCCTGCGCTACTCAAGCCTTGCAGCAGCGCAAACGGTCGCTAATGCGACCTCGGGTACTATGCCCATGGGCATGTATGAGCTAGAAACCGACTTGCCACCAGAGAACATGAGCCAAGGTTTAACCTTTGTGTCACTGTCACTCACTGATGGCACTACACAGTGGAAAGGCGTGGGTTCGCCAACCCAGTGCACTAAACCATAAGTGCACTAAGCCTTAATCGCGCTAAGATACTAACGCAACTGATAAACCTCGCTCTGGCGGGGTTTATTTTTACCTGAAAAATGTGACCTAAAGCACATACCTAGGCTCAGATGACGTGCACCATTTAACTTCTTATATTTTTAACAATCATGAAATTAATGAGGTAAATATATGGGTTATTCGATAAAAGATCTTATTTATCAAGGCGAAAAATCAGGTGTGCACAACTGGGGAACGCTAGAAGGGAAGAGTTTTTACTGGCATCCAGATTGGTTCCATATTGCAGAGGATATGACGGGTCATATGGCCACTGCAACTATCGATAAACAAGGGGAAAAAGCAACGCAAAGCGAGGCTGAACAGTCAATCATTAAGCATCTCAATAAGAGTGGTAAATAGCTTGTAGTGGCAAAGATTTTAGTGCCCGGAGGCGATCGCCCTGCGGGCAATTTTGTCGATTAAACCTGGCGCGATCAGCTTAAGCCAACGCCCCAAACGACCGCGAAGTGAAGTGATAAGTTGTCGGCCTCGAGTCGCAATCACAGGTAACATCATATTGGCGCATTGCTCGGCCGTCAGTATCTTAGCTTCTTGCATCGGTGACTTGCCTAAAGGATTACCCGCACCATCAAGGGCGCGTTTGTGAATTTGTGACACCACAAAATCAGGGCAAATTACCGTCACCGCCACATTATCGTCCGCGAGCTCAATCCGCAATGAATCGAAAAAACCAATCACGGCATGTTTAGATGCGGCATAACCGCTACGAGTGGGCACGCCTGTTAATCCAGCGACTGAGGCCACAACGACCACTTGGCCCTTACTGGCCTTTAAATGGGGTAAAGCGGCATGGGTCAAATACGCAGGCCCAAGATAATTCACTCGCATAATGTCTTCGAGTACAGACAGTTGAGTCAGCTCGTCGAAACGTGACCACATAGTCATGCCAGCATTGTTAATCAAAATATCGAGATGTCCGTAATGCGCGACCGTGGCTTCAATTAAGGCTTCGCACTGTTCAGCACGAGAAACATCGGCAGCGAATACAAAGGGAGGTAAACCATAATTAGCGATTTCTAAGGCGAGTGAAGCGAGACGTGTTTCATTGCGCGCACTGATCACGAGCTGGCAGCCCATTCGCGCCAGTGCCACAGCGAGTGCCCGACCAATACCTTCTGAGGCACCCGTGATGATCACGACCTTACCAGTGAGTCCATCCATAGTCATTCCTTTGTTATCGCCATGTTAATTACGCCTTTGGCTAAATTGGCATAATCATGCTAAAAGCGCAATCCTTCACGCACGTTGTGCAAGCCTCATCTCATATTGTTCACGATAATTAGCTAAGGGTTGTGGGCGCCCTATTGCATAACCTTGCGCGTAGTTAATGCCGATGCTCAATAATCTGTCGATAATATCCTGATTTTCAACAAATTCAGCAACAGTCTCGATCCCCATAACCCGACAAACATCCTGAATCGATTTAACGATAGCGTAATCTTTGGCGTTCACGGCAAGATTCTTGATAAAACAACCATCGATTTTGACATAATCGACAGGTAATTCACGCAAATAGCCGTAAGAGGCAAAACCACTGCCAAAATCATCCAAGGCAAACGAGAAACCGAGCTTACGTAACTGCTTCAACATTTCCATACCACGATTGCGATTTTGGATCGCGGTGGTTTCAGTAATTTCAAAGCAAATACATTGACTTGGAATATCAAAAATATGCTGCTGCTGAGCGATATATTCCACCATACCTTCGGCGCCTAAACTATTGCCAGAAAGGTTGATCGAAATACAGTGATCAGGCCAAAGTACCGGATGCAAAGACAACCATAAAAAGGCTTTGCGGATCACTTCTTTATCAATATCGGGCATCAGCTTAAAACGTTCAGCCGCGGCAATAAACTGCGCAGGCGCCAAAATACGGCCACAGGGTTCTTGAATTCGCAGCAGGATTTCCATGCGTTGTCGCTGCGGACCACTGCCTAACCCACGGATCGGTTGGTAATACAGTATCATCTCGTTTTCTTCAATCGCCTGTGCGATACGTACCGCCCACTTAGGCGCGTTTCTTTGGTAAGTGAGCTCTTTATCTTTATCATCGTAAAAATGAATTTGATTGGCGCCCTTTGCTTTAGCGGCAATGCAGGCAATATCCGCGTCTTTCAATAATTCTTGTGCATCAATATAGGGGGCTCGGCCAAAGGCAACACCTATGCTGAGACCAACTTTATAGTTACAGTTTTTGTCATTCAGCACTTGCATGGAGACTTGCGCGATCATTTGCTTCAGTAATTGCGCCACAGATAAAGCACTGCGATTACAAATCACTAAACCGAACTCATCGCCACCAAGGCGCGCCAATAGCTCCTGTGGCCCAAGACAAGCCTGCATAGCCTTAGCCACCATAGCGAGCATACGATCGCCTGCAGTATGGCCACAGCTGTCGTTAATCAACTTGAATTGCTCTAAATCGAGATAACAAACCGCGATGGTTTTAGCTGAGGCGGCAAATTGAGGGAGCTGTTCATCAAACGCCTGACGATTTAGCAACCCAGTAATGCTGTCGAAATTAGCTCTTTTTTGGAGTTGGTGCTTAAGTAACTCTTCTTGAGTGATATCCCGCAATACCACGACAGTGCCGACAATAGCCTTATCGTGATTACGCAAATTACTAATGCTGCGTTCCATAATCCGCGGCGTAGCGGTCAATAACTTGATTTTCTCGACCTGTGGTGATGACTCGCCAAGACGAATACAGGTAAAAACCGCCTGATTCAACTGATCGCCAGCCTTTAACAGGCTGGCAAGGCTCTGATCTATGGCATAACAACTGGCAACATCCAAAAGCGACTCGGCCCGCGGATTCATATAAATCACTTTGGCATCGACGTCGGTTAAGATCACGGCTTCTGCAATGGATTCTAAGGTGATTTTCGCGCGTTCTTTCTGCTGATAAATTCTGGCCAGCAGGCTATTAACGCGGCTGGCAAGCACTTCTAATTCCTCATTGCCCTCACTGGTAACAGGTTGATAGACACTGGACATAGGATCGACCAACGCCAATTGCTGCATCAAGTTTTTAAAGGGTTTGAGTAAACCTGAGCGCAACCAAATATAGCCAAGGCCAACAATAAACACGCCAAATAGAATGAAACCGAGCGATACCCAATCGAGCTTAAATTTCACCTCTTGGAAGGGCCCCTCGGAGAACTGCACTTGCAGGTAAACAGGTTTGTCTTTTAACAGGCTGGGTATTTCAATGGTGTCACTATGAACGCCCTCAACACTTGCCGTGACAGCGTTAGAGTGACTCATAGTCACTTTAGTTACCAATAAGGCCTGCGCATATTCAAGTAAGTCATTATCGGTCAACTGACGCACCAGCAGTACAGATTCATTAGGTGCAGAAGCCACGGCGGTAATGACATAAGCCTGCCCACCAATCAAATATGCACCAGCAACACTGGGCTTATTAGCGCTAATAATGGCGCTGGCAATTTCCCGCAGCTCATTAGACGCAAAAGTATATTCATTGGGGAAAAAAGTCTGCAGTTCGCCTTGGCGTAAAATATACCAACTAAGGTTGGCCGACATTGAACTATCGTGCCACGAGGACTCTAGCTTTTTTAGTTGCACTTCATCTAACTGCGACAAAGGTAAAGCGTAGATATTCGTGAGAAAGGTTAAGCGGTCAACATCAATTTGAAACTGCTGCTGGATATTAGCAAGTTCACGATTAGCACTGTCTTGGCGCAATAGCTCGACGCGATGGTCGTACCAACACCCCAGACAATAGGAGACAATGACCACCGCGGGGAGACAAAAGCCCGCAATAAATACCAATATTTTCTTGCCAATGTGCATCTCTTACCACGGCTTGTTATGACTAAATTGATTGACGGCCTTGCATAATCCTTCACTGCGCCATGCAACATATCTCATTTGCGAATAGTATTAAACATCACTTCGCTTTAGTCGTTGCTAAAGTAGACATTTTCATGCAATCAAATCAATTTTATACCTTTGATTTAAAAATAAAATTTATAAAATAAACGATTATGAATTTTACTCTTTATCAAGATAATTCACACATAATCAGAATGTGAATATAGGGTGCTTAAGTCGTTATCTAAATGTAAGACTCATTAAGCTCGCAGACGATAGAAATCACCACATACGCTCATCCATAAAGATACCTTCGCCAGAAGCTCCAACGCTATCAAACCCAAATGTCAGAAATAAAACAGGCCCGCAAGCGGGCCTGTTTCGCAAACCAAAAATTACTTATGGTATTGCTTTGATTGCGCATGAACCGCCTTGATAAAAGCGCCGGCATGCTCTGGATCGACATGCTGATGGATGCCATGACCTAAGTTAAATACATGGCCAGTACCCTCACCATAACCCGCTAGGATATGGCCCACTTCTTCTTCGATACGTGGAATAGGTGCATATAACATTGAAGGGTCCATGTTGCCTTGCAATGCAACTTTATGGCCTACACGGCGACGGGCATCGGCAATGTCTACAGTCCAATCCAAACCTAACGCATCACAGCCAGTTTCTGCCATCGCTTCTAACCACAAACCACCACCTTTAGTGAACAGCGTCACTGGCACTTTGCGGCCATCGGCAAAACGTGTTAGACCATCGACAATCTTCTGCATATAACGCAAAGAAAACTCACGGTAAGCAGAGTGCGATAACGCGCCGCCCCATGAGTCAAAAATCATTAGTGATTGTGCACCATTAGCCACTTGAGCATTCAGGTATAAGATCACTGAATCGGCTAATTTATCTAACAGCATGTGTAATGCCATTGGCTCAGCGTAAGCCATCTTCTTAATTTTTTCGAAAGTTTTGCTCGAGCCGCCTTCAACCATATAAGTCGCTAGGGTCCAAGGTGAACCAGAAAAGCCAATTAACGGCACTGCGCCATTCAGTTCACGGCGAATTGTGCTAACGGCTTTCATCACATAACCCAGCTCATCTTCTGGATCTGGAATTGAGAGCTTTTTGATCGCATCGATAGTGTCTGTAGGGCGCTCGAAACGTGGGCCTTCACCCGCCTCAAAATACAAACCTAAACCCATAGCATCGGGCACTGTTAAAATATCGGAAAACAAAATCGCCGCATCGAGATCATAACGACGTAAAGGTTGCAGCGTGACTTCACAGGCAAGCTCATGATTTTTACACAAAGACATGAAGTCACCCGCTTGAGCGCGAGTAGCTTTATATTCAGGAAGATAACGGCCAGCTTGACGCATCATCCACACAGGGGTCACATCGACAGGCTCTTTTAGTAGGGCGCGTAAATAACGATCATTCTTTAATTCTGCCATTGGGCTTGGTTCCTAGTCTTATTGAGATCCGCTGGGTCGGTAGTTTAGCATTTACGCGAATAATGTAACCTTTATGTGCAAATATATGTGAGCTATTCCCCATCATTGGCGTCGATTTGACCGCATAAACCGGAAAATGTTATCCAACTAACATACTGCTCATTTATTCGTAACGAAGTCACACTCAGACAGAAAAAAGTTGCGCCGGTTCCCCGCCTTTGGTATAAAAAGTCTGCGCTAGCAAGAACAATCAAGAAGCTCGTCGCATCGAGCCTGCTATAAACTTTACTCGCCCAACGATAGGTTTCTATCGTTGGGTTTTTTATTTGTATTTTTTGATGCAAAACAGCTGGTTTGTCCATTTCATCATTCACGCAAAATCGCATGAAAAGAGTTGATCGATTAGCGACTTGTCCCTACATTAGAGTTATGTGCTGGCACTTAAATGGAATGCATCATGCTGAGAGAACTTGAAAAAGCGGAACAGAAGTGGGGCGGCTCAAATAAGCTTATTGATCAATGGCTAAAAAATCGTCGCAAACTGTTAGTGCATTACTGCCAAATTGCTGGGCTTCCTCCTTACAGTAAATCAGAAAAATCACTTCCCTCGTTCGAACATGTTAAATCTTTCTGTGACTTATTAGTGGACTATGTCTCTGAAGGCCATTTCGAAGTCTACGATAAAGTCGTTAATGCCTGTAGTGAATATGGTGAATCAAGCAAAACACTCGCGCAACAAGTATTGCCAAAAATAACGCCAACCACGAATGCGGCATTAGACTTCAACGATAAATATGCGGAAACTCAAGACGATCTCGTATTGTATCAACTCGATAAAGATTTATCTGAACTTGCCCATAACATGGAAACTCGCTTCGAACTCGAAGATGAACTACTCGAAGTACTCCACCGTAAGCATTCAGAACACACCCAGTAAGCCTCAATCAATTTAAGCGCACTTTGTTGTGTTCGGTGCGCTTATCTTGACCAATCCAACGACTACCGAAATATATGGGCTCACTAACAAGTAATGGCTCATTAGAAACGTCGGTTAAAACCTATCTCTAGCAACTGCAACTAAATATGAAATGCTCTTTACGCACCTCACCCATCAAAGAGCTATACTTTAACGCCTCAGTTAAGTGTTAACTAACCTAGCCAGTGAACGCCAAGAGCAGTCTGTAATAATTTATGAGCGGCACACACGGATTCGCGCAAACGTATGCGCATTTCTCTGATTTAACTAAGGCAGCGATGTTGTGGGATTATGCGTGTTCTTCATGATTATAACGTGATAATCAATTAGACATATAATTAATGTAAATGGTATTAGGCTGATTTCACAAATTTCAGATGCAAAAAAGCCAGCTTATTCAGCTGGCTTCGTTACATCTCAATGAGATAATTAGGCGCTTGGCGATGACCTACTCTCACATGGGGAGACCCCACACTACCATCGGCGCGTTTGCGTTTCACTTCTGAGTTCGGGATGGGATCAGGTGGTTCCACAAGGCTATTGTCACCAAGCAAATTTTGTATTCTAGGAAATGACACTAGATTGTAATGGTGCTGATACCCAGAATCGAACTGGGGACCTCATCCTTACCAAGGATGCGCTCTACCGACTGAGCCATATCAGCAATTCTATACTAATCAATTAAGATTATTTAAATTATGCGCTTGGCGATGACCTACTCTCACATGGGGAGACCCCACACTACCATCGGCGCGTTTGCGTTTCACTTCTGAGTTCGGGATGGGATCAGGTGGTTCCACAAGGCTATTGTCACCAAGCAAATTCTGTTTATTACCGTGTCCATCTCTGGCTCACGCTAATAATAATTCGGAAAGCTGATTTGCTTTGTTTGAGTTCACACTTTATCAAGTATCTCTATTCTGTCTAAGTTCGCTTAG